>JBBSCI010000017.1:0-28044 GCA_038250445.1 Candidatus Limnocylindrales bacterium
GTTCCGGACCTCCTGCCGGGCCTTGAGAAGGCCGTCCAGCAGAGCCGCCCGATGCTGATCATCGCGGAGGACATCGACGGCGAGGCCCTGGCCACGCTGGTCGTGAACAAGCTCCGTGGCACCGTCTCGGTCCTCGCCGTCAAGGCGCCGGGCTTCGGCGATCGCCGCAAGGAGATGCTGCGCGACATCGCCGTCCTGACCGGCGGCACCGTCATCAGCGAGGAGATCGGGCGCAAGCTCGACTCGGTCACGATCGAGGACTTCGGTTCTGCCCGTCGCGTCGTCGCGACCAAGGACGACACGACGGTCATCGACGGGGCCGGCTCGCCGGACCAGATCAAGGGTCGCATGGGCCAGATCAAGGCCCAGATCGAGGACACCACGTCGGACTACGACAAGGAGAAGCTCCAGGAGCGTCTCGCCAAGCTGTCGGGTGGCGTCGCGGTGATCAAGGTCGGCGCGGCCACCGAGGTCGAGCTCAAGGAGAAGAAGCACCGCATCGAGGATGCGCTCTCGACGACCCGTGCGGCCGTCGAAGAGGGCCTCGTCGCCGGCGGTGGCACGGCTCTCCTTCAGGCGATCCCGGCGCTCGACGCCCTCAAGCTCGAGGGTGACGCGCAGGTTGGTGTCGATATTGTCCGCAAGGCCCTCGAGGCCCCGGCTCGCCAGATCGCCGACAACGCCGGCCAGTCCGGCGAGGTCGTCGTGAACGCGGTCAAGGCCGCCAAGATCGGCCACGGCTACGACGCGCTTCGCAACGAGTACGGCGACATGTTCAAGAAGGGGATCGTGGACGCCCGCAAGGTGACCCGGTCAGCCCTTCAGAACGCGGCGTCGATCGCGGCGATGGTCCTGACGACGGAGACGCTCGTCACGGACATCCCGGAGAAGCAGCCCGCAGCAGCCGGCGGCCACGGTGGCCACGGCGGCGAGATGGACTTCTAGTCCAAACCTGACAACAGGTTCAAAGCCCCGGGCCGGCATGCCGGCCCGGGGCTTTCGTATTGCCATCCGCCCTGACATGAAAGGACCCTGCCGGCTTGCGGGCTCAGCAGGGTCGTGCGAGCGTGTGCTGACCGCTAGATCGACTTGCCGACCTTGCTGAGGATCGTCGAGACCTGGCCGCCCAGGAAGATGAGGGCGACGATTGCGATGATCGCAATGAGTGCGAGGATGAGAGCGTACTCGGCCAAGCCCTGGCCCCGACCGGACCCTTGTGCTAGGCCGGCGATCCGCGTCGCGAATGACTTGAGAGTGTTCATAAGGTCCTTTCAGTCGAAAATCGAACGGGATGAATTCCTTGACATCATCACGCTCGCAAGTCGCACGGACTACCCTACGAAGGTCCCATCGTCGCAGCCGATGATGCGACCGGACATCCCGTACTTCCAGACGTTTGACACATCCGTTCGACCGGGCGACCCTGATGCCCGTCATCGCGGAAACACAAAGTGGGGAGAACCAGTGACTCGACGCTTCGGACTCATCCTCGTCGCCCTCATGGCGACGGCATCCCTCGTCCTCGCGGCCTGCGGTGCCGGAACGCCGGCACAGCCGGCGCTGACCGATCCCAAGGAAATCCTGACCGCCACCGTCCTCAGCCTGAAGGACCTCAAGACGGTCGAATTCACCGGCTCGTTTACCGGGACGATCGACAATCCGTCGCTCGGCACGCCCCTCGACCTGTCGACTGTCAAGATGAGCGGCGCCGCGGACATCGGCGCGAAGAAGGCCAAGTTCAGCCTCGATGCCCCGACGCTGCTCGGCACGAAGATCGATGCGCTCGTCCTTGAGACGGCGGCCTACTACAAGATCGCCGGACCGCTCGCGGCCATGGCCGGCGGCTCGGCCGACAAGTTCACGAAGGTCGAAGTGCCCAAGGCTTCCGGCGAGCCGGTGACCGACGCAGCAGCGATCAACAAGCAGATCGACGAGTTCAAGGCCGCACTCGACAAGCTCCCAACGCCGCCCACGAAGGGCCCCGACGAGAAGTGCGGCGACCAGGACTGCTACCACGTCACGCTCAAGTTGACCGCCGCGGATCTCAAGGCACTCGATCCGACCTCGACGACGGACGGTGATTTCAGCTTTGACCTCTGGACCCGGAAGAACGATCGGCTGCCGGCCAAGATCTCGCTCGGCGTGACCATGGCCGAGATCGGCACGGTCGGCGCGACGTTCGAGTTCAAGTACGGCGTCACGGTCGCGGTCGACGCTCCGCCGGCGGACCAGATCGCCCCGTAGTCGGAATTCCCGCCGCTCAGGCCCCGGTCGGCATCGCCGCTCGGGGCCTCTTCATGACCCAGCCTGGCCGTCCTGGCGCGAAGGCCTCGTGCAGGCGGCCGACCTACAATGGATCGGTGAGTCCCTCGACCCGCCAGCCCTCGGCCGGCACGCCATCAGATGGCGCCCCGGTGCGCGAGGGAACCGCCTTCGTCGACGAGGCGGAGGTGCTCGCACCGGCCCCTGCCGAGCCCGATTGGCTGCGTGACGCGCCACTTCCGGGCGACCAGCCGCTGGAGCTGACGGCGGATGAGCGAAAGGCCCTCGAGGCGGAGCAGGAGGCGACCCGCCGGCTGGCCGCCGCGAAACGGGCGAGCGAGATCGTCGGCCACCTCAATCCGGAGCAGGCAGGGGCGGTGACGACGACCGACGGACCTCTCCTGATCCTCGCCGGCGCCGGCAGCGGCAAGACACGCGTCCTTGCCCATCGGATCGCCTATCTCATCGGCGTCAAGAGCATCCGGCCGTGGCAGATCCTCGCAGTGACGTTCACGAACCGTGCGGCGGGCGAGCTGCGCGAGCGGATCATCGCCCTCGTCGGCGAGCCGGGCCGCGACGTCCAGGCCGGAACGTTCCACTCGATCTGTGCCCGCGTCCTTCGCCGCGACGGCGAGGCGATCGGCATCAGCCGCCGGTTCGTCGTCTACGACACCGATGACCAGCAGGCGCTGATGAAGTCCATCCTCCGCGAGGAGGACATGCCGCTGACCGGTGAGTTCCGGCCGTCGGTCGTCCTCGGCGCTGTCAGCCGGGCGAAGAACGAGATGCTCGACGCCACATTCCTCGCCGAGAACGCGGTCAACCACCACGAGAAGGTGATCGCCAGGCTGGCCAAGCGCTACGTCCAGCGCCTCAAGCAGGTCGGCGCCCTCGACTTCGATGACCTCCTGCTCGAGGCCGTCCGCCTGTTCGACGAGGCCCCCGACGTGCTCGCCCGCTACCAGGATCGCTGGCGCTACCTGCACGTCGACGAGTACCAGGACACGAACCGCCCGCAATACCTGTGGGTCCGGGCGCTCGCCGCGAAGCACCACAACCTCGCAGTCGTCGGCGACGACGACCAGTCGATCTACGGCTGGCGCGGCGCCAACATCCGCAACATCCTCGACTTCGAGCGGGACTATCCGGATGCGACGGTCGTCAAGCTCGAGCAGAACTATCGCTCGACGCAGCTCATCCTCGACGCCGCGCACGCCGTCGTCTCGCGGAACACCGAGCGAACGGACAAGAAGCTCTGGACGGCGCAGGCAGGCGGCCGCCAGATCCAGCGCTTCGAGGCCTACAACGAAGAAGAAGAGGCGGAGTGGATCGCCCGTCAGATCGAGGGACTTGTCGGCGGCCGCGGCTCGGTCCTGACACGGCGGGCGGACGACGACGAGGAGAAGCTCCGAGCGCGCGACATCGCGGTCATGTACCGGATGAACGCCCAGTCCCGGGCGATCGAGGAATCGTTCCTCCGCTACGGGATTCACTACCAGCTCGTCGGCGGGACGCGCTTCTACGCGCGGCGCGAGGTCAAGGACGCCCTCGCCTACCTGCGGATCCTCCGCTCCGACACGGACTCCGTGAGCTTCGAGCGCATCATCAACGTCCCGTCCCGGGCCATTGGCGACAAGACGATCGAGGTCCTCCGGGCGGTCGCCCGGCGCGACGAGATCCCGACATGGGAGGCGATCGAACGGGCGGGCCGTGGCGAGGTCGAGGGACTCGTTCCGCGAGCGCGAGCCTCACTCGCGGACTTCGCCGCTCTCGTCCGGCGGCTCCGCTCGCGCGTCGGGGTGCTGCCGCTGCCGGAGCTCCTCGACGACGTCCTCGAGGCCTCGGGCTACCGGGCGATGCTCGCCGACGGTTCGGAGGACGGCGAGGAACGCTGGGCGAACCTCCTCGAGCTGCGCTCGGTGACGACCCGCTACGACGACCTCGAGCCAGAGGACGCGCTCGACCGGCTGCTCGAGGAGACCGCCCTCGTCGCCGACCAGGACTCCTACGAGGGCGAGGCAGACGCGGTCACGCTGATCACGCTCCACGCGGCCAAGGGACTCGAATTCCCGGTCGTCTTCATCGCCGGGCTCGAGGAGGGCCTCTTCCCGCACAGCCGGGCCCTCGATGACGAGAAGGAGCTCGAGGAGGAACGACGGCTCGCGTACGTGGGGATCACACGGGCGAAGAAGCGGCTCTTCCTGTCGCACGCCTGGCGCCGCTCGACCTGGGGGATGGGACAGGCGTCAGTGCCGTCACGGTTCCTGCTCGAGATCCCGGCCGAGCTGATGATCGGCCCTGACCTCTCGCCGGAGGGACGGGAGCGGGACCCCGGGCTCGATCTCGACCTCGATCTCGCGTTCGGCTCGCGCCGGACGACCCGGTTCGGAACGCCGATCCGGACCGGCGGCGGGGCCTTCCGCCAGGGCAGCGGCCGGCCCGGTGCACCGCCGCCCGGCGAGCCGTTCCGACCGTCGCGTGACCTCGCCGCCAAGCGGGACGCATACGCCTCCGGTGCGCCGTCGGGATCGCTGGGATCTCAGTTCGCCGGCGAGGCGGCGCCGCCGCGTCCACAGCGTCCGGTCATCCCCGGCGAGCGCCAGTTCCGCGACGGCGACCGGGTCCGCCATGCGCGCTGGGGCGACGGGATCATCGTGACCTCGAAGCTGACCCGGAGCGACGAGGAGATCACGGTCGCCTTCAAGGACCCAGCCGTCGGCCGCAAGACCGTCCTCGCCAGCCTCGCCAACCTCGACATCGTGGGGTGAGCGTCGACAACGCGCCGGAGACGCTGGTCGCCCGAGAGGAGCAGGTCATCACGAAACAGCTCGATCGGTTTCTCGGGCCCGCCACGTCCCGATGACGATCATCGACCTCGCCATGGTCGTGAGCCTCCACGAGTTCGAGCCGTACGCGGCAGAATCGATGGCGCCGTCGGCCTACGCCTATGTCGCGGGCGGCTCATGGGACGAGCTCTCGCTGGTCGAGGCGGAGGCCGCCTGGCGGCGCCGTCGACTCCGCCCGCGTGTCCTCGTCGACGTGTCGCGCGTGGACCCCTCGACGACACTACTCGGCGCGCCGGCGGCATTCCCGGTCGCAACGGCGCCGATGGCCGCGCACCGGCTCGCCCATCCCGAAGCCGAGGTCGCCACCGCTCGTGGAGCTGCCGCCGCGGGCGTTCCGTTCACACTGTCGACCATGTCGAGCTGCTCGATCGAGGAGGTCGCCGAGGCGGCACCCGACGGCGTCCGTTGGTTCCAGCTGTACACGCAGGCCGATTCCGGCCGGAGCCGGTCGTTCGTCGAGCGTGCGGCCGCCGCCGGATACTCAGCCGTCGTGCTCACCGTCGACCTGCCAGTTCTCGGCTACCGCGAGCGTGATCGGAAGCACGGCTTCGACCTCCCGGTGCCACTCGGGAATTTCGGCAAGAGCGCCGACATCGAGAACCTCGAGACTGCCCTTGCCGCCAGCCTCACCTGGGACGATCTCGAACAGATCCGGAGCTGGTCGTCGCTGCCACTCGTGCTCAAGGGGATCACGACTGGGGAGGATGCACGGCTGGCCGTCGAGCACGGAGCGGACGCAATCGTCGTCTCGAACCACGGGGCGCGCCAGCTCGACCGCGTGGCCGCGCCGGTCGACGTGCTCGAAGAGGTCGTCGTCGCCGTCGACGGGCGCTCGGAGATCTGGGTCGACGGCGGGGTGCGGCGCGGCCTCGACATCGCGATCGCGCTCGCCCTGGGCGCCCGCGGCGTCCTCATCGGCCGACCGATCCTGTGGGCTCTCGCAGCGGGCGGCCAGGCGGGCGTCGAGCGGGCGCTCGTCATCCTTCGCGACGAATTCGAGATCGCGCTGGCACTGCTCGGGGCGCCGACGCCGGCCGCCGTTCGGCGCGAGCACGTCGCCCCGTAAGGAGGAGGCGCCATGCTGCAGTCGGCAACGTTCATCTGCCCGATCCCGGTCGTCGACCCGGAGCGGGCCCGGGCGTTCTACGAGGAGACGCTCGGGCTGCCGTTCGTGGCGGAATCGGAGGCCGGGGTTCTCGTCGGTCTCGCCGGCGGCGCCCGGATCCTGCTCTACCGCAGCCCGGGTGGCAGCCCGCCGACGCACACGGTGGCCGGCTGGGAAATTCCCGAGCTCGAGCCGCTGATCGCGCGCCTCGAGGCCGCCGGTGTCGTCTTCGAGGACTACGACCTGCCCGGGCTCAAGCCGGAGAACCACATCGCCTGGATCGGACCCGAGCGGGCAGCCTGGTTCCGCGACTCCGAGGGCAACGTCCTCGCGATCAGCGAGCCATGGGTGGCGCGGCGGTAATCGGCTCGACCATGACAGGCCGGCGTCACGCCGGTATCGTCGCCATCATGACCGACACAGCTGATGCAGTCGACCGTCTGTCCGTCGATCCTGCCCTGGTCGAAGAGCTGGCCGCGCTCGATGCCGACGCCGCCGTGGCGCGTCACGCCGAGCTCGCTACCGCCCTCGACCGGGCGAACCGCCTCTACTACCAGGAGGACGCTCCGGAACTGAGCGACCCGGAGTATGACGCGCTGTTCCGCGAACTCGTCGCGCTCGAGGCGGCCCATCCGGAGTTGATCACCTCCGAATCGCCGACGCAGCGAGTCGGTGGAGCGATCAGCGCCACCTTCGACGAGGTCCGCCACCGCCGGCCGATGCTGTCGCTCGGCAACGCCTTCAGCCACGACGAGCTGCGGGCGTTCGACACCCGGGTGCGCCGCGGCCTCGGCCTGCCAGCATCGCCCGAGCCGGTCCCGGATCTCAGCTACGGTGCGGAGCTGAAGATCGACGGCCTCGCGATCACGCTTCGCTACGAACGCGGCCGGTTCGTCCAGGGGGCGACCCGCGGCGACGGGACGACCGGCGAGGACGTCACGGCCAATCTGCGCACGATCAAGTCGGTTCCCGAGCGCCTTGCTGAGCCCGCGACGCTCGACACACGCGGCGAGGTCTTCATGCCGAAGGCCGAGTTCGCACGGATCAACGCCGCACGCGAGGAGGCCGGTCTCGCCCTCTACGCCAACCCCCGCAACTCGGGTGCGGGCTCGCTCCGCCAGAAGGATCCCCAGGTCACCGCCGACCGGTTGCTGTCGACGTGGACCTACCAGCTGATCGAGGAGAGCGGCCCGGCGGACGTCGCCTCCCAATCGGCCGCCCTCGACCGGCTCGCCGCGGTCGGTTTCCCGGTCAATCCCAACCGCCAGGCCGGTCTCGACATCGAGGCCGTGATCGCCTTCACGGAGGCGTGGCGCGAGAAACGCCACGACCTCCCGTATGAGACGGATGGCGTCGTGGTCAAGGTCGATCGGTTCGACCAGCAGGAGCGGCTCGGCATGGTAAGCCGGGCGCCGCGCTGGGCGATCGCCTACAAGTTCCCACCCAAGCAGGTCGAGACGGTGGTCGAGGACATCGTCCCGTACGTCGGGCGGACCGGGACACTGACGCCGGTCGCCCACCTCCGGCCGACGAAGGTCGCCGGCTCGACGGTCGCCCGTGCCACGCTCCACAACCTCGACGAGGTCCGCCGCAAGGACGTCCGGATCGGCGACCACGTCGTCCTCCAGAAGGCCGGCGACGTCATCCCCGAGGTCGTCCGCTCGTTGCCGGACAAGCGGACCGGCGACGAGCGCGAGTACGAGATGCCGGCGACGTGCCCGGTCTGCGGGACGGGGATCGTCCGGGACGAGGGAGCCGTCCGCCACTACTGCCCGAACCTCGCCTGCCCGGCGCGAGTCGGCCAGGAGTTCGGCCACTTCGTCGGGCGGGGTGGGATGGACATCGAGGGCGCCGGCTGGAAGGCGCTCGAACAGCTCCTCCAGACCCGCCTCGTGACGAAACGCGGCGACTTCTACCGGTTGTCGGTCGAAGATCTCGAGGGGCTGGAGCGGTTCGGGCGCAAGAGCGCCGAGAACCTCCATGCCGCGATCCAGAAGTCGAAACGGCGGCCGCTTGAACGGATCATCGCCGCCCTCGGGATCCCGCAGGTCGGCTGGACGACCGCGATCGACCTGGCGGCATGGCTCGCGACCGAGGTGTCGGCCGGCGAGGACTGGCTCGTGCGGGCGGCGGAGCACCTGCGGCGGGTCGCGACCGACGAGCCCTCCCGCTTCGAGGAGATCGAGGGCGTCGGTCCGATGGTCGCGACCAGCCTCGCGGCCTGGTTCGGCGACGCAGGCCCAGGGTACGAGGTCCTCGCCGATCTGGCCGCCGCCGGCGTTGAGGTCGAGCTCCCGGCGCCGCGGGCCGTCGCCGAAGCGGGGGCCTTGAGCGACAAGTCGCTCGTCGTCACGGGGACGCTCGAGGGCTTCAGTCGCGAGGAGGCCGAGGAAGCGATCCGGGCTGCCGGCGGCAAGGTCGTGGGCTCCGTCTCGAAGAAGACCGATTACGTGGTGGCCGGCGAGAAGGCCGGCTCAAAGCTCGCCAAGGCCCAGGAGCTCGGCGTGCCGATTCTCGACGAAGCCGGTTTCGGGGCCCTGCTCGCCGGCGGCCCGCCGGACGGGGCGTAGACTCGGGCCTGTGACCGACGAACAGCCGCAACAGATCGAGGCAGAGGAGCGGTTCGCTGCGCGGATCGCCGACGCCCTCGGGCGGATCCTCGGCACCGGAATCGTGATCGACGAGCTCGACCTGGGCCCAACCGATGCGGATCCGGCGAAGATCCGGGTCCTCTGCCTGTTCGACGGCGGCGCCGAAACGATCGAGGCGGAAGGCGCAACGGCGCTCGATGCCTACAACCAGCTCATCAAAGCAGCGGCGGAGATGCGCCTCGCGATCGCGTCACGGCGGATGATCGCGCCAACCTGAGCGACGACCCAGCCCCGCTCAACCGAGCGAGCCAGTCAGCTGACCCCAGACCGCTTGGGGGCGCCACTCGAGCGGCTCGCCGCGAATCATCCTTGTGCCGCCGGGCTCCTCGACCCATCCCTCGGCGATGAGCCGCTCTCGCCCGGTGTCATTGGAACCCGGCAGACCTGTCGCGACCCGGCCGTCTGGTCCGGCCCGCCGGCGACGCCAGGCAAGGAGGCGGACAGCATCGTCTGGGTCCGGCGCGATGAGGGCGCCGCCGCCCCACGGCCCTCGAAGGAGGAATCCGCTCACCGCCCCGTCATCTCCGATGGTGACCAGCGTCGACTCGGGCGCGGCGAGGGCGTCAAGGACGGACGTGCGATCCTCGCCGTTCGCTTCCTGGTCGAGGGCACGGATCGCCGGCAGCATTTCCCGGTCGAATGGCCGGAGGCGATCGTCCGGGCCGGTGTCAGCCAGCCCGGACGCCGCGAACCGTCGGTGGGCCGTTTGGACGGTGAAATCCTCGCGCTCGTACAGCGGTCGCCCGTGTTCCGACGCGATGAGCAGGAGGGTCCGGCAGCCGCGACCCTCGAGGTCCTCGACGACGGCCCGGGTCAGCGTCCGGCCGATGCCATGGCCCCGCGACTCCATGTCGACAAAGATCGCGCCGACCCAGCCAACCGCGCCATACGCGGTGGCAGCTCCCGTGCCGAGGACCCGGCCGCCTTCTTCGGCCACGATCAGATGGCACGACGTCGCGTCGACGGCCCAGGCGAGGAAGGCCGTCCGATCACCCCAGTCGCCGCGAAGCATCATGTCGGCGGCCGGCGCTACATCGCCGGCCTGCATCGGTCGGATCCGGGGGAGGCCCACCGATCGTCAGAAGTCGGCGAGCAACTGGGCTCGCTTCGCCTCGTACTCGTCGTCGTTGACGAGGCCATCGGCCCTGAGGTCGTCGAGCGCCTGGAGCTTGGCCGCGAGCCGCTCGGAGGCGTCCGGCGGGTCGATGACGATGACCGCCGGCGCCCTGGCGGCCGCCGAGTCCGGTGAGTACCCGACACCGGGTGGCAGCGCGGCCTCGCGTGGCGTCACGTTCTTCGTCGGGGCTCGCCGCGCCGGACCGCCGGATCGGGCCTTGGCCGCCTCGATCAGATTACGAACCAGGACCGCGGCGACGACGACGAGGACGATAGCCAGCAAGATCGCCAGCGGCCCGAGCGCTCGGCCGAACCGGCTCACGACGATGGCCGCGGCCACGGCGGCCAGGAGCAGCCAGGCGCCGAGGGAGGTTCTTCGCACCGGTCCACGATACCGGCTGCGGGCGGATCGACAGGAGCGCCTCGAAACGAGTACAACGTGAAGCGATATACCGGAATCCGATGGAGGTCCGCGATGCCGCGGGGAGCTCTCGTCGTCGAGGCCCAATTCGGGATTACGGCGACGCCGGAAGCGGTCTTCAACGTCCTGGTCGATCCCGCGATGTGGTCGACCATCGATGATGCGCTGGTCGAGGTGGTGCCTCGAGATCGGCTGGTCCTCGGCGCGACCGGGACGATGCGGCGCCGAGCCGGTATGGGCCTGACCGTCACGACCCGGTGGGAGAACACCGCTCTTGTGCCGGCCACTCGCCTGGAGAACCTCATCAGGGGATTCGGCTACGAGCTCCGAGAGACGATCGACCTCTCGGCCGGGGCCAGCGACACGAACGTGGCCGTCGTCGACACGCTCGTACCGACATCGCTTGTCGGACGGGCGATGGTGGCGATGTCGCGCCGGATCATCGAACGGGATCTCCACGCTCGATTTGTGAAGCTGAAGTCGGTGCTCGAGGCCGGAGAACGAGCGACGTCTGACAGGTGATCCGCCGTCGCCGGACCGTGACCCGGTTTGGCCTGCCTCGTCGGCTATCATCGGGCGCATGTCAGGTCTCACTCGTGCCGACGTCGAGCACGTCGCTCATCTCGCCCGCCTCGGCCTGACCGACGAGGAGCTGGCGCTGCTCGAGGGACAGCTCAACCATATCCTCGACCAGTACACGATCCTGGCCAGGCTCGAGACGGACCAGATCCCGCCGACGGCCCAGACGATCGAGCTCGAGAACATCCTCCGCGACGACGTCGTCCGCGAGTCGCTGCCGGTGGAGGCGGTTCTCACTAACGCCGCGGAGCGCGAGGGCGACTTCATCGTCGTCCCGCCGATCCTCGGCGGCGACAGACAGCGAACGCGACGTCAACGTTGGCGAAACCGACACGACTACACGCCCACGCGATGGCCGCTCAGCTCCGGGCCGGCGAAACCAGCTCGCGCGAGCTCGCCGATGCCCACCTCGCGGCAGCCGAGCGTGACAACAGGGCGCTCAACGCCTGGCTCACGATCGATCGGGAAGGGGCGCTCACCGCCGCCGACGCCGCCGACACCCGCCTCGCCGCCGCCCGAGCCGAGGGATTCGCCGCCCTTTCCGCCCTTCCTCCGCTCCTCGGCATCCCGATCGCGCTGAAGGACCTCATCTCGGTTGAGGGTGGCCAGTGCACCGCCGGCTCGCGGATCCTGGAGGGCTACATCGCCCCGTACGACGCCCACATCACCGAGCGGCTCCGCGACGCGGGCGCCGTGATCCTCGGCAAGACGAACATGGACGAGTTCGCGATGGGCTCATCGAACGAGCACAGCGCGTATGGCCCGGTCTCGAACCCGTGGGACCTCGAGACCGTGCCCGGCGGGAGCAGCGGCGGCTCAGCGGTGGCGGTCTCGGCGTTCCACGCGCCGCTCTCGATCGGCACCGACACCGGCGGCTCGATTCGTCAGCCGGCGGCCCTGACCGGGATCGTCGGCCTGAAACCAACCTACGGCCGGGTGTCACGTTACGGGATCGTCGCGTTTGCCTCGTCGCTCGACCAGATCGGGCCGTTCGCGCGTGATGTCCGCGACGCAGCGACGCTTCTCCACGCGATCGCCGGCCGAGACGAACGGGACTCGACCTCCGCCTCGGTGGCCGTTCCTGACGCGCTCCTCGATCTGCCCGCGAGCGACGACGAAGCGGCAACTGCGCTTCGCGGCAAGCGCCTGGGTCTGCCGCGCGAGTACTTCGTCGCGGGCATGGACCCGGATGTCGAGCGGCGCATCCGCGAGGCCGTGGCGGCCCTCGAGGCCGCCGGCGCCCAGATTGAGGAGGTCTCGCTCCCGCACACCGATTACGGCCTCGCGACGTATTACATCGTCGCCCCGGCGGAGGCGTCGGCAAATCTCGCCCGCTACGACGGGATTCGCTACGGGCCTCGGCTCGGCGACGGCGACGTCCTCGGCAACTATCTCGCGACCAGGGGTCGCCTCTTCGGTCCGGAGGTCAAGCGGCGGATCATGCTCGGGACCTACGCCCTGTCGGCGGGCTATTACGACGCCTACTACCTCAAGGCCCAGAAGGTCCGGACGCTCATCAAGCGCGACTTCGACGTCCTCTGGAAGCAGGGGTTCGACGCCCTTGTCGCGCCGACGTCACCGTCGGTCGCGTTCCGGTTCGGGGCCAAGATGGCCGATCCCGTGGCGATGTACCTCTCGGACGCCTGCACGCTGCCCGTGAATATGGCGGGCCTGCCAGGGATCTCGATCCCGTGCGGCCTGTCGGAGGGCCTGCCGGTCGGTCTTCAGTTGATCGGGGAAGCGTGGTCGGAGGCGGAGCTGTTCGCCTTGGCCCGCGGCTACGAGGCGATCACCGGCGCCGCCGACTGGCGCGACCGGGAGCCCACGCAACTCCACCTGGCCGCCGTCCCGTCCGCACCGACCCCCGGCGAGCGGGTGGCCGGCCACATCTGACCCGACGCCAGAAGGATCAACCCCCGCGCCATGCGCATCGGCCCCCAAGGCCGGGACCTGTGGCACTCGTCAGATGGCGCGCGGAGCCCGACGATCCGGTCAGGAGGTTTCCCCATGCGCACACCCGTCATCCTGACTGCGGTCGGGACAGCAACATCAGTGGCCGCGCTCACCGCATATCGGACAATCAGGCCGTGGTACCGCTCGTGGGGCACCGGCCCGGGCGAGTCGGGACGCCTGCTTCCCGGCGATGAGCTGATCGCGACCCCCAACGCCAGCGAAACCCGAGCGATGACGATCCAGGCACCTGCCGCGGCCATCTGGCCGTGGCTCGTCCAGATGGGCTTCGGGCGAGCGGGCTGGTACAGCTATGACGCGATGGACATGCGCGGCAAGAGTGCCGCCAGCATCAACCCGGAGTGGCAGTCAATCGCGGTCGGTGGAACGATGCCGACGCATCCGGGCGGTGGCTTCCAGGTCGTCCAGATCGAGCCTGATCGCGCGCTGGTCCTCTATCTCGACAACGAGATCATCGAGCGCGAGCGGGTGGCCGTGAAGACGGGGCCCGGCGTCGAGCCGACCCCGCCCGGGCTGGCCGTCTCCGGGGCGATCCTCGGGACCCAGCCCACGAGGTTCCGAACGACATGGTCGTTCGTCCTCGAACCGGTCAATGGAACCGCGACCCGGCTCATCGAGCGGTGCCGGATCGAGTATCCGGAGATCGGGCCGATTGGACGAGTCACGGGAGCGTTCTTCGTCTTCGGCGTCTTCCTCATGATCCGTCGCCAGTTGCTCGGCCTGAAAGAGCGCGCCGAGCGCCTTGCCAACGATGGACCACCGACTCCGGGCTCGGAGTTGCGGGTCTCGGTCGGCCGCCAGGAGCTCGTGCCCGCGTAGGGCGAGTTCCCGCGACGACGGCCTCGCGACCGGGCCTTCGGCTCAGGGGAAACCGGAGGCGATGGCGCGGGGCCGTCTCGCGATCCGCCCGCCGATGCCACGGAACGGCCAGCGGCCAAGGGATGACGTACCCTCTGGCGGATGACCTCTGAAGCTGTTCGGCCACGCCTTTCCGAGCGCGCGCTGTCCGCGCGAGTCCGGGCCGTGCCGCCGTCGGGGATCCGGCGCTTCTTCGACATCCTCGCGACGATGGACGACGTCATCAGCCTCGGGGTGGGGGAGCCCGACTTCGACACGCCGGAGCGGATCGTCGCGGCGGGCGTTCGGTCACTCCACGCCGGTCGGACCCACTACACGTCGAACTCCGGGACGATCGAGCTGCGACGCGCGCTCGCCGACCATCTCGAGCGGCGCTACGGCGTCACCTACGACCCGGCGACTGAGATGCTGATCACGGACGGGGCGTCCGAGGCGGTCGATCTCGCCCTCCGAGCGACCTGCGAACCGGGCGACGAGGTGATCCTCCACGAGCCCTCGTACGTCGCTTACGTCCCAGCCGTCGTGTTCGCGGGCGGCGTCGTTCGCCATGTCGCGACCCGTCTCGAGGACGATTTCGCGTTGGATCCCGCGGCCGTCGAGGCGGCGATCACCTCCGCGACCAAGGCGCTGTTCCTGGGTTACCCGTGCAACCCGACCGGGGCCGTCCTGCCGGACGAAGTCCAGGACGAGCTGGCCCGGATCGCCGAGCGCCACGACCTGCTCGTCTACAGCGACGAGATCTATGACCGGCTCGCGTACGGGACGTACCGCCACCGGGCGTTCAGCGCGTTGCCCGGGATGCGCGACCGGACGATCCTGATGGGCGGCTTCTCCAAGGCCTACGCGATGACCGGCTGGCGGGTCGGCTACCTCGCGGCGCCCGCGGCGATCCTCGAGGGCATCGTCAAGGTCCACCAGTACGGGATCATGTCGGCGCCGACGACGGCCCAGGACGCGGCGCTGGAGGCGATTCTCAACGGCGAGGCCGACGTGGAGCGGATGCTGGCCGAGTACGACCGACGGCGCCGGCTGACCGTCGATGGGCTGAACAACGTCGGCCTGCGCACGTTCGAGCCGCGCGGCGCGTTCTACGCCTTCCCGGAGGTGACGTCCGCGACCGGCCTGTCCTCGGACGACTTCGCGGAGCGCCTCCTCGCGGAGGAGCGCGTGGCGGTGATCCCCGGATCCGCCTTCGGCCCGTCCGGCGAGGGCCACGTCCGGGCTTGCTACGCGACCTCGTACGAGAAGCTCGAGGACGCGATCGGCCGGATCGGCCGGTTCGTCGAGCGCCACCGATCGGCTGTGGCTGGATGACGTCCTCGACCGCGCCAGGATCCGCCGCCCTCGAACGCTACGAGGCCGTCATCGGTATCGAGGTCCACTGCCAGCTCAAGACCGCCTCGAAGATGTTCTGCGGCTGCTCGACCGACTACGACGGCGCGTCCCCGAACAGCCATGTCTGCCCGGTCTGCCTCGGCCTGCCCGGCGCCCTGCCGACGATCAACCGGCGTGCCGTCGAGCACGTCCTCGCGACCGGCATGGCGATCGGCGCGACGACACCCGAGGCAACCCGCTGGGACCGCAAGAACTACTTCTACCCTGACCTGCCGAAGGGTTACCAGATCAGCCAGTACGACCTGCCGCTCGCGTCCGCTGGGCGGCTGTCGTTCGAGACATCCAAGGGTCCCATCACCATCGGGATCACGAGGGCCCATCTCGAGGAGGACACCGCCAAGCTCACCCACACGACCTCGGTGGACGGCCGGAAGGTCAGCCTCGTCGACTTCAACCGCTCCGGGGCGCCGCTCATGGAGATCGTCACCGACCCGGACGTCCGGTCGGCCGAACAGGCTCGCCGCTACGCCGAGGAGCTGCAGCTGCTCCTGCGGGCGATCGGCGCATCCGACGCCGATATGGAGCGCGGCCAGCTGCGGGTCGAGGCGAACGTCTCGCTTCGCCCACGCGGTACGGAGCCGTTCGGGACGCGGGTCGAGGTCAAGAACATGAACTCGTTCCGATCCGTCGAGCGGGCGATCGCCTTCGAGATCGAGCGCCAGGCGGCCGCTCTCGACGGCGGCGAGACCCTCACCCAGGACACCCGCGGCTGGGACGAGAACCGCGGCACGACCTACGTGATGCGGTCCAAGGAGGACTCGCACGACTATCGCTACTTCCCGGAGCCCGACCTGCCGCCGCTGCGGGTCGACGCGGCCTGGCTGAACCAGATTCGAGCAGGCCTGCCTGAATTGCCGGCGGTCCGGCGCGAGCGGTACGTCCTCGAGCACGGATTGTCGGGCTACGACGCGACCGTCCTCGTCTCCGAACCGCGGGCAACCGCGTTGTTCGAGGGCGTCCTCGCCGCCGATCGGTCGATCGACGCGAAGACGGCTGCCAACTGGGTGACGGGCGCGTTCCTGGGCCTGCTGCGGTCCGACAGCGACGCGGCCGGCCGCGTCTCCGCCACCGAGCTCGCCGACCTCATCCGGAAGATCGCTACCGGCGAGCTGTCCGGGACAAATGCGAAGGAAGTGTTCGCCGCCCACGCCGAGACCGGCGATACCGTGGCCACCATCGTCGAGAGCCGCGGTCTCCGGCAGATCTCGGATAGCGGTGCCCTGGTCGCGGTCGTCGACGAGGTGATCGCGGCCAACCCGGGCGCCGTCGCCGACTATCGCGCCGGCAAGCCCGTCATCGGCTTCTTCGTCGGCCAGGTGATGAAGGCGACCCGCGGCCAGGCGAACGCGACAATGGTCCAATCGGCCGTTCGGGAGCGGCTCGATGCAGGCGCCGGCTCATGAGCGTCGTCAACATCGTCCTGTGGGCCCTTGGGGTCGTCCTGATCGCCGTTGGCTACCAGCGGGCGAAGGGCCCGTGGAGCCGTTACCAGGCCCTCAAGGAGCAGGACGAGAACGTCGCCCGCTATGCGGCGTGGCGTGGCGGCGTGCGCGACACGTCGCCGACCGGCGCGTCGGTCGCGATGGAGATCCTTCGCCGCCAGGCTAGGATCGGTGCGTCGATCGCCGTCGTCGGGTTCGTGTTGGTGTTCCTCGGCTTCCTGATCAAGTAGGAGTGAGTGTGAGCATCGTCGACAAGGGCAGCATCGGCCTAGGCGGCAGGCAGTTCCACATCGGCGTCGCCCCGGGCGAGGTCAGCACCGTTGCCCTCATGCCGGGTGATCCGTTTCGGGTACCGCTCGTCGCCGAGTACCTCGATGGCCCGCGCGAGGTCGCCCACAAGCGCGAGCACCGCACGATGGTCGGGACCTACAAGGGCCATTCGATCACCGTGACCTCGACCGGGATGGGCTGTCCGTCGACGGCGATCGCGACCGAGGAGCTCGCCCGCGTCGGCGTGACCTCGTTCATCCGTGTCGGCAGCACCGCCGCGCTCCAGCCTGGTATCGAGCCCGGCGACCTGATCGTGAGCGAGGGCTCGTTCCGCAACGACGGCACGACAGACGCCTACGTCCCGAAGGGCTATCCCGCGGTTCCGGACCTCGAACTCACCCTGGCGCTCACGCGCGCGGCTCGCGTCCGCGGGCCGCTGCACGGCCTCGGCGTCCATGCCGGCCTGAACGTGACAGACGACGCCTTCTACGCGGAGTCGCCGGGCTGGACCGAGGAGATGTCGCGGCTGGGTCTGCTCAACGTCGAGATGGAGTCGTCGGCGCTGTTCGTCGTCGCACGCCAGCGCGGGTTGCGGGCTGGGATGATCTGCGCGGTCTCGAGCAATCTCGTGACCGGCACGAGCGTCTACGACGACGAGGCGCACAAGCGGCTCGCGACCGGCTGGGGGGCCAGCATCGAGGCAGCCCTCGAGGCGTCGGTCGAGCTGGGCCTCTGACGCCTCAATGGGCCTGAACCTCCATACGCACCTCGAAGGCTGGGTCCGACCCGGGACCGCCGCCGACCTGGCCCGAACGATGGGTGTGCCGACCCCGGCCGGCGGCTGGGAGGCTGCCCTGCGGATGACCGCCCCGGCCGACCTGACGGTGTTCCTCGCCCACGTCGCAGCCGCGTACCCCGTCCTCGGCTCGCCCGAGTCGATGCGCCGCGTCGCGCGGGAGGCCGTGGAGGACGCCGCCGCCGACGGCTGCGACTTCCTCGAGATCCGCTTCGGGCCGTCGACCCACGCCCGACCCGGGTTCCCGATCGCCGACGTCATCACGGCGGCGTGCGAGGGCCTCGAGGCCGGCCGGCAGGCCACGGGCCTGCCCGTCGGCCTCGTCGTCTGCCTCCTGCGCCACCTTCCCGCTGAGACGAACCTCGACGTGGCCCGGGCCGCGGCTTCCGCCGCCGGGAAGGGTGTCGTCGGTCTCGACGTCGCGGGTGACGAGCTGCTCTACCCGTCGAACGAGCCCTACCGCGCGCCGTACGCGATCGCCGCCGCGGCAGGGTTGGGACTCACCGCGCATGCCGCCGAGGCCGCGCCGGCGGCTGCCGCCATCGAGGCGGTCTCCCTGCTGGGGGTCACCAGGATCGGGCACGGATCGCACATCGCCGACGACCCGGCCACGCTGGCATGGGCGGCCGAGGAGGGGATCGCGATCGAGGTCTGCCCGACCTCCAACGTCCTCACCGGCGCCGCCCACTCGATCCGCGAGCACCCGCTCCATGCGTTCCTCGCGGCCGGCTGCCGCGTCGTCCTCGGCGACGACAACCCGATCAATATCGGCGCCCGGATCTCCGACGAGGAGGCGCGGCTCGTCACCGAAGGCGGGCTCACGCCCGAGCAGCTCCTCGGAATCCAGCGGACCGCCTGCGACATCGCCTTCACCAACGAGTCGACACGGGCATCACTCCGGCAGCGGTTCAGCGCGGCCTAGCCTCACGCACGCCCGTCGCGGCCCCGTATCCTCCGCCACTCGATCGCGGTGCAGCGATCCATCACGACGGTCAGCCCGGCCGCTGACGCGAGTCGCGCGGCTTCCCAGTTCACGACGCCAAGCTGGAGCCACAGGCAGCGCGCGCCGGCCGCGACGGCTTCCTCGGCGTGGGGGACCACGAACTCGGAGCGGCGGAACACGTCGACGATTTCGAACGCTCCGCTGGCGGCCACCGCATCGGCGAGCGTGGCGAACGCCGGGACCCCGAGGACGCTTCGCTCGTTCGGGTTGATCGGGACGCAGTCGAAGCCCTCCCTGGCGAGGTAGCGAAACACCTCGAACGACGGCCGCCGCTCGTTCGACGACGCGCCGATCACGGCGATCCGCCGAGCCGCACGCAGCAGCCGCTCGATCTCCTCGTCGTCGGCCACCGCGACCGGCCCGCGGTCCTCCTCGAGGTCGAGATAGGCGATCGTCCGCCGCTTCGCCTCGAGCCTGGCGGCCGGGTCGTCGCCGTCCGTCAGCTGGCGCCTTCCTTGACATACGGCCGGCCCACCGCCGCGGGCGGGATGCTCCGACCGACGACGCCGGCGAGGACGATCAGCGTCAGGAGATAGGGCAACGCGCCGAAGAAGTTGTTGTAGATGCTCGGGAAGCTGGACTGGATCCCCGACAGGAAGGAGCCGAGGTCGCCGGGCGGCGGGTTTGAACGGATCGCGATGCCGAGTGCCTCGGAGACCATGAACAGCAGCGCCCCGCCGAACGCGCCTATCGGCGTCCAGCGGCCGAAGATCACCGCGGCAAGGGCGATGAACCCACGGTTGGCGGACATCCCGTTCTGGAACGACGAGTTGAATTCCAGGGTCAGCCATGCGCCGGCGAGCCCGGCGAAGATGCCGCCCAGGACCACGTTGCGGTAACGGACCCGGACGACGTCGATGCCGACGGTGTCGGCGGCCTTCGGATGCTCGCCGACGGCCCGGGTCCGGAGTCCCCAGCGCGACCGGAAGAGCAGGATCTGGAGCAGGACGACAAAGATGATGACCGAGGTCGTGATCGGGCCCGAACTCAGGAACATCCGGAAGATCCAGCCGACCAGCGGCAGATCGTAGATCTGGACCGGCAGCTGGATCGTGTCGAACGTGCCGGCACTGCCACTCGGTTTGATCAGGCGATTCAGGTAGCCCGTCAGGCCCAGGGCGATGATGTTGATCACCGTGCCGCTAATGATCTGGTCAGCCCGAACGGTGATGCACAACCAGGCGTGGAGCAGCGAAACGAGCATCCCGGCCCCGATCGCGGCCAGAACACCGACGACCAGCGCCGGAGTCGCCCCCAGGATCCCTCCCTGCGTGTCCGGCATTGCCTGGTCGACGAGCATCGCCGCCATGAACCCGACGAAAGCGGCCGTCAGCATCATGCCCTCGATGCCAATGTTCACGATGCCGCTTCGTTCGTTCATGATCCCGCACAGCGCTCCAAGCGCGATCGGCGTCGCAAGCTGGAGCGTCTGCGCCGGGAGATTCGTTGTGAAGATCGCGTCGATCAGGTAGGCGAGGAACTGGAAGATGAACCCGAGAACCGGCAGGCCGAACAGGACGTCCATCAGACCGACGTCTCCCCGTAGGTCCGCGACACGGTCCCGAGCTCACCGGGCGTGACGCCCTCAGTTCGGCTTCGAAGCAGGTGGCGGATGACCGACTCCGCGGCCAGGAAGAGCAGGATCAGGCCCTGGATGACGTCGATGATCTCGATCGGGATCTTGGCCGTGATCTGCATCGACGGGGCGCCTGCCCGCATCCCTCCGAGGAGGATCGCCGAGAGGAGGATGCCGACGGGATGGGCTCGCCCGAGCAGGGCGACGGTGATTCCCCCAAAGCCAATCGTGGTCCCGAACACGGCGGGGTAGTAGCCAAGGGTGAGGATCTCGAATGTCCCGGCCAGACCGGCGAACATCCCACAGAGGCTCATGGTGAGGACGATCAGTCGGCGCGGGCTCATCCCGGCATAACGGGCGGCGCTCGGATTCGCTCCCACTGTCCGTATCTCGAAGCCGAGCGGCGTTCGGTAGATCAGGACATACGTCAGGACGACGAGGATCACCGCAATGAAGATACCGAGATTGCCGTTTCGGCCGAACAGGATCGGCAGCGCTGCATTGCCGACGTCGGCGGTCCGGGCAAACGACGGGCCGCTGATCTTGAAGATGTCGTTGACCAGGCCCACGATGACGAACGAGGCCACCGAGTTGAGCATGATCGTCGAGACGACCTCGTGGGCCCCGGTGAAGGCCTTGAGCGCGCCAGGGATGAAGCCGTAGATCGCCCCGCCCAGGGCACCGGCGAGGATCGCGATCGTGACCGCGATGGGTGCCGGCTGCTGGGCCACCATCCCGCCGACGAGGCCTGCCACGAAGCCGCCTACCAGAACCTGCCCCGTCCCGCCGATGTTGAAGAGCCCAGCTTTGAAGCCGACCCCGACCGCCAGACCGGTCAGGACGAGCGGGCTGGCTGCAGCGAGGGTGTTCGTCACCGCGCGGGCGGCCTGGTCGGGGTTGATCGATGGGGCGAGCGAGATCGCACCGCCGTTGACGTCCATGAACGACAGACCCGTCGCGCCCTGGAGCAGGCTCTCGTAGGCAACGAGCGGCAGCAGCAGGTTGATCGACTTCTCCGTCACCAGGCTCGACGCGATGATCAGGAGCGAGCCAAGGAGGAGGGCAAGGAGGATCGAAACGACCGGTACCGCGGCCAATGCCCAGATCCGGCGAGCGGTTGCCATCAGCCGGGTGCCGCCGTGCTGCCATCCGCCGCTGGCGCGCCTTCGACCGGTGGGATCGAGCGTCGGCCGGCCGCCATCAGGAGCCCGATCTCCTCGCGTTCCGCGGTCGGCCCATCAACGAGCGCCACGACCTCACCGCGGTACATCACGGCGATTCGATCGGACAGCTCGAGGACCTCGTCGAGCTCCGCCGAGACGAGAAGGATCGCCGCCCCGTCGTCCCGTTTGGCGATGACCTGGCGATGAATGAATTCGATGCTGCCGACGTCGAGGCCGCGGGTCGGCTGATCGAGGACCAGCGCGGAGAGCTTGCGGCTGAACTCCCTGGCGACGATTGCCTTTTGCTGGTTTCCGCCGGACAGGGTGGACGCCGGAACCGTTGCCGACGGTGTCCGGATGTCGTACTCGGCGATGGCGCGTTTGGCCCAATCCGCGATCGCCTGATCATTGCGGAAGATGCCGCGAACGTACGGGGCTTCGTCGTATTGGGTCAGGACGAGGTTGTCGGCCAGGGCAAAGCTGAGCACCAGTCCGAAACGTTGTCGGTCGCCGGGAACGAACGACATTCCGCGCTGCTGAAGCTCTCGAGGCCCGCTGCCAGTAACGTCCCGGCCGGCGAGGGTGACGGTCCCGCTCGTCGGCTTGCGAAGGCCGGTAAGGGCCTCGACGAGCTCCTCCTGACCGTTGCCCGCGACGCCGGCAACGCCGAGGATTTCGCCGGCGCGGACTTCGAGGCTGACACCATTGACGGACTGCTGGCCGCGGTCGTCCGTCACCCGTATGTCCGAAATGACGAGAATCGGCTCGCCCGGATGCGATTCGCCCCGGTCGACGACGAGCTGCACGTTGCGGCCGACCATCAGGGCCGCCAGGTCGTCCTCGTTGGTCTCGGACGGGATTCGCGACCCGACGACCTTGCCTCGTCGGATGACAGTGATCCGGTCCGCGATCTCCAGGACTTCATAGAGCTTGTGGCTGATGAAGATGATGCTGTGGCCCTCGTCTGCCAGCCGGCGGAGGACGGCGAAGATCTCCTTTGTCTCCTGCGGCGTGAGGACGGCCGTCGGCTCGTCGAGGACGAGGATCCGCGCATCTCGGTAGAGTGCCTTGAGAATCTCGACCCGCTGCTGCCAGCCGACCGACAACGAGCCGACCTTGACCTCCGGGTCGATCTCGAAGCCGAATCGCTGACCGAGCTCGACAATCCGGCGGTGGGCCTCCGCCCGATCGAGGAAGACCGGATTGGCCATCGTCTCGGCCCCGAGGAGGATGTTCTCGGCCACGCTCAGCACCGGAACGAGCATGAAGTGCTGGTGAACCATGCTGATGCCCTTGGCGATGGCATCCGATGGGCTCTGGATCTTGATCGGCGTGCCGTCGAGGAGAATCTCGCCGCTGTCAGGGGTCGCCAACCCGTAGAGGACATTCATCAGGGTTGACTTGCCCGCGCCATTCTCCCCGAGAAGCGCATGGATCTCGCCTGGCCGAACCTCGAGGTCGATCCCATCGTTCGCGACGACGCCGGGATATCGCTTGGTGATGCCGCGCATCTCGAGCGCAGGAGCGGTCACGAAGTCGGTCACGGACTCGGTCACGGCGGGCCTCGAACGGATCGCGATCAGTTGACGGGCAGGTCGTGCGGGGCTGGCGACATCATACCGGGCAAGAATCGACCGAGGGGTGGCCTTGCGACCACCCCTCAGCTGAACGTGACGAAGTGACGGGACCTGGGTCAGGTGCCCTTCACGGTGCACTTGGTCGGCGCGCACGGATCGAGCGTGCCGGCCTTGAGGCCTTCGAGAGCCGTATCGATCTTGGTCTGGATGTCCGGCGTGATCAGCGCCGCGTTGTCGTGGTACGAGGACAGCCCGACCGCCTGCGGAGTCGATGCGGCGTTGTAGGCGACAGTGCCCGCCTTGAACGTATCCGAGGCGACGCTCAGGACCACGGCCTTGACCGTGTCCACGAGCTTCTTCTCGGCGCTCGTGACAATGCACTTCGAGAGGTTCGGGAGGCTGACGGCCTGATCGACATCCACACCGATGCCCCAGACGCCGTCCTTCGCGCAGACGGCCTCAAGAGCCCCCTGGCCGGTGAGGCCGGCGATCTGGAAGATGACGTCGGCCTTCTGTGAGATGAACTGGCCCGCGATCGTCTTGCCCTTGGCCGGATCGTTGAAGCCGACCGCGGGATTCGGGTCCGTCTCCTGGTAGAGAACCTTGATGTCGGCCTTGACCGACTTCGCGCCGTTCTCGTAGCCGCGCCAGTAGTTCACAACGGCCGGGACGTTCGTGCCGCCCACGGCGCCGATCACGGCCGACTTGGAGATGCTCGCGGCAACAATGCCGGCGAGATACCCGGGCTGTGCCTCGGCGAAGACGATGCCCTGGTAGTTCGGAATGAGCGTAGCAGCATCACCCTTGCAGCCGAACTTCGGGTCAGGAGCACCGGTCTCGTCGACGCAGACACCCTGGTCGACACCGACGAACTTGATGTCAGGGTTGGCCTTCGCCGCCTTGGCGGTATCGGTCCCGATGAGGAAGCCGACCGTGACGATCACGTCGAAGTTGGCGTCGACCAGGGTCTGGATATTCGCGGCGTAGTCCGAGATCGCCTGGGTGACGATGACGTCGTGCGACCCGCCGGACTCCGTTGCTGCAGCCTTGGCGCCTTCGTTCGAGGATTGGTTGAACGACTTGTCCTCGAGCTGTCCGACGTCGGTGACGACGCCGACCTTGATCGGCTTGAGGGCGGCGGACGCCGACTCTGATGCTGACGGTTCGGCCGAGGTCGAGGCCGATGCGGACGTCGACGGTACCGCCGACGACGAGGCCGACGGGCTGGGTGTGGCACCGCCGCCACAAGCGGCGACGACGATGGCCAGAACGCCGAACAGCGTCAGGCCAAGGGAACGGTTGCGCATTTGTCCTCCTCCAGATCGAGATCTACCCGCGTCGGCCGATGGTATGCACACGAGGTCCGGCGCGGTCTCGAAGAACAATCGCCCCGCAGGGCGACCAATGGCGCGCATCGTACCGACGGAGAAGCGGCCGGACAAGCCCACGCCTGCGAGGTCCACGTCCCGGTCGATCGAACGCCCGCGCAAGGATAGGGCTTGCGAGGCCTCCTGTGCATACTGACGCGATGTTTGATTCGGCTGCTAACGGACGAACGTCGAGCGGCCTCGCATTCGAGGTCGCCGGGGCCGGCGAGCCGCTCGTTCTCGTCCATGCGGGCGTTGCCGATCGACGGATGTGGGATCCCCAGTGGCGGGCGTTCACCGCTCATCACCGCACGGTCCGCTACGACGTGCGGGGGTTCGGCGAGAGCCTCCCGCCGACTGGCCCGTGGTCGCAGCACGCCGACCTGCTCGGCCTCCTCAGCGAGCTCGGCATCGAGCGGGCGCACCTGGTCGGGGTCTCGATGGGAGCGGGAATCGTGGTCGAGGCGGCTCTCGCCCAGCCGCAGGTGGCCGCCTCGCTCGTTCTGGCCGCTCCGGGCGGAGCGCTGTACGGCGACGCCACCGGCGACCTCAAGGCGATCTGGCATGACGAGGTCGACGCGCTCGATCGCGGCGACCTCGATGCGGCCGTCGAGGTGAACCTGCGGGCCTGGGTCGACGGGATCGGCCGGTCAGCCGACGCCGTCGATCCCGCGGTCCGCCGCTTCGTCGGTGAGATGCAGCGGGACGCGTTCGAGTTGCCGGAGTGGGATCCGGACGGCGCGCCGGAGACCGAGCTGGAACCTCCTGCCCATGCTCGGCTCGCGGAGATCACGTGCCCGACGCTGATCGTCGTCGGCGAGGCCGATCAGATCGCGACGCTCGAGGCGGCGAACCGGCTTGCCGCGGATGTTCCGGGCGCGCAGTACGTCTCGTGGCCGGATGCCGCCCACGTCCTCACGCTCGAGCGCCCGAGGGAATTCGAGCGCCTCGTGCTCGACTTCGTCGTGGCGGCGCGTTGACCGCCACGCCCGGCGTCGCGCTGCGCTACGTGGCGCTTGGCGACTCATACACGATCGGCACGAGCCTCTCGCGCGACGACGAGCGCTGGCCGAACCAGCTCGCTGCCCGGCTCGCCGCGGATGGCCCCCGTCTCGAGCTCGTCGCGAACCTCGGCGTCAATGGGTTCACGGCGCGCGACGTGATCGAGAGCGAGCTCCCGGGGCTCGGCGGGTTGCGGTCCGACTTCGTGACGCTCCTCGTCGGCGTCAACGACGTCGTCCAGGGCGTCCCGGAGGCCACCTACGCCGGCGACGCTGCTCACATCCTCGACGAGCTGCTGACGCTGCTGCCGGCTGATCGGGTTGTCGCGGTCGCGACGCCCGACTACACAGTTACGCCGCAGGGCGCCGCGTTCGGCGACCCGCTGCTCCAGGCGGCTGGGATCCGCCGGAACAACGCGATCCTGCGTGACCTGGCGGAAGCCCGGAGCATTGCCTTCGTCGACATCCACGACATTTCGCTGATGGCCGCCGACGATCGCTCCCTCGTCGCCGTCGATGGCCTGCATCCGTCGGGTGCGCAGTACTCGCTGTGGGTCGATCGGATCGCGCCCGCCGTCGCGAGGCTCATCGCTCGCTAGCCGCCCCGCCCGCCGCCGCTATCGCTCGGTGTAGTCCCAGCTCCGCTTCCGCGGCAGCGCGGCCCACTCATCGCGGAGCATCGCCATTCGGATGTCGTCCTGGAAGATGCCGTCCTGGTAGAACGCCCGCCGTAGCCTGCCCTCGTGAGCGAAACCGGCCTTTTCGTAGATATGCTGCGCTTTGAGGTTCACCGAGTCGGTCACCAGCCAGACCCGTTCGAGGCGGAGCTGCCCGAAGCAGAAGTCGACGATCACGTTCACTGCCTCGGTGCCGAGACCACCGCCGCGCAGATCGTGTACGCCGATCGCCAGGCCAAAGCCAGCCGAACCGTTGTACCGATCGATCTCGAAGATGTCGGCCCGCCCGATTGGGCGGTCGTCGGCGATCAGGCAGATGACGAACACGAACCAGTCCCGGCCGGCTTCGCCGGTGGCAGCCTCCGCATCGGCCCGCCGGCGGGCGAGGCTCCGCGGCATCTCGCCCATGAGCCGGGCCGTGTCGGCGTGCTCGTACCAGCCGTGGACGAGCTCGGCATCGTCAGGCTCGAGCGCGCGCAGGTAGACGCGGTCGCTGCGAAGGATCGGGTTCGGCCGGAGCGGCGCCGGATCACCCACGGCGCAGTTCCCGCAGCCTGTCGTCGTCGATGCCGAAATGGTGGGCGATCTCGTGGTGGAGCGTGTCGCGGATCGCTTCCGCGAGGCGAGCCGGGTCGCGGTACGCCCGCGAGAGCGGACCGCGGAAGAGGGTGATCTTGTTCGCCAGCTGCGCGCCGTCCGCACCCCACCGCGTCCGCGGAATGCCCTGGTAGAGCCCGAATAGCCCGGCAGCGCCGACCGAGGCGAGCTGCTCGGGCGTCGGCTCCTCCTCGACGACGATCGCGACCGAACCGAGCTGGTCGACGAAGGCGGACGGCAGCTCCTCGATCGCATCGTCGATTACCGCGTCGAAGTCCAGAGACCCTTGCCCATCGGCGGCGAATTCCATCGCTTCACGATATCCGCCCTGTGACGATTGAGGCATTGCAGGATGCCCGACGCCGACCCCACCCTCAGTTGTCCGATCTGGACTCCGCCAGGAGACGTGAGCAATGTCGAAGTTGGGTAGGGCGACGCTCGCGCTCGCGGCAGGATCCGCAGTGCTCGTGCCCGTCTGGTGGTTGGACCATGTCGTGATCCAATACGCCTTCGCGCACCCGGCCTTCGCCTCCAATCTGTTCGCGGAGGCGACCGTGGGCAACCCGCTCTTGTCGCTCGGGCAACTCACATTGGCGGGAGCCGCCCTCTCCCTTGTCCGACTTGCGTGGTGGTCGAACTCGTCGCTGGTGGGCAGCATCTATGTCGTTGTCGGAGCCCTTCTCGCGCTGCGTCCCTGGATGCACGCGAACTTCGTTCCGCAGCGATATGCACACGTGCCTTTCCTAGACCTGCTGGCAGCGCCGCTTGTGAGCGCGGTCCAGGGTCTCGGCAGCGCAACGGGTGGGCCATTGGACGCCTTCATCATGATCGGGGCCGTGATGGCGATCGCCGGGGTGGGCGTCATCGCGCGGTCGGACAGCGACCCGACGGTCGGGGTGCAGTCTGGCAACGGCCCGCCTGACCAGGCGGTAGCCAATCCGAGCAGGTCGGGTCGGACCGTCCTCGCGCTCGCCCTGGCGGCGGCCTCGCTCACGGCGATGGGGTGGCTGGATCACTCGCTTGATGACGTCTACCAAGGAGCGATGCGCGACAACGCGACCTTCAGCACGGCGACGCTCGGGAGTCTCCTCTGGCTGGGTGCGCGACTTGCGGTTGCGGGCGTGGCCCTGTTCCTCGCGGTGCTCGTCTGGCGGACGAGGTCGTCGGCAGCTGGCGTCACCTATCTAGTTGCGGGCACCTTCTTCGTATTTCTCCCCGTCATTGTGTGGAACCTCTCATCGGGGTTCAGCAGAGGACCGGGCGACTCCGGGGCGACACCCTGGCTGTCCGGCCCCCTCGCGACGGCGTCCAAGGCGATCTGGACGGCCTTCTCGGGTTGGATCCATGCGACCGAGGTGATCGGCGGAGTCA
>JBBSCI010000018.1:0-27977 GCA_038250445.1 Candidatus Limnocylindrales bacterium
AACCGCGACGGCGACAAGGCCGACGACGGCAAGACCGACGACCATCCACGCCCAGTAGCGCCCCGCGACCGCCGTCGCCGCTGGCGCGTCCGGGGCTTCGCGACCCATGGGCGGCGTTTCGCCGAAGAGGTGGGCGGCCACCCACGCCCCGATCCCGAACGCGAGCATCCCGGTTCCGACGAGCAGCGGCCCCGGACCGCCGCTCTCGCCGGTCACGAGCAGGATCAGCGAGCCGATCCCGTAGAACGCGAGGTAGGCGAGCACCGTGAGGCGGACCGGCGACGTCGGGTCGAGCGGTGCGCTCGACGGACCGCCGGCACGCCACGCGACGGCCGCGCCCACCACCAGCATTGCCGCGACCGGGCCGACGAGGGCGAGACTCACGGCACCCTTGCGCGTATCGGCTCGTCGGGTCCGCGCCCCTCTTCGGGCGCGACCCGTTGGCCGCCGGTCAGCTGGAGCCACGACACGGTGCCGACGATCCCGAGCGGGAGCGTCGCCGTGACGCGCAGGAGGAGCGCGGCCGCGCCGGCCTCGGTGGGAGCAAGGCCCTGCGCGCCGAGGAGCACGACGAGGACGACATCGGCCGCGCCGAGGCCGAACGGCAGCGCGCTGAGGACGCCGGCGACGATCGACAGCCCGAGCGCGCCCCACACGCCGAGGAGCGACAGCGGGCTGCCAAGCGCGGCGAGCACGAGCCACAACTGGGCGGCGAACAAGGCGAAGATCGTCAGCGTCGTGACGATGAACGTCGCCGCCCGCCGGGGCGAGGTGAGGATCGTCGTCAGCAGGTCGTCGACCGCGGCGAGGCGTTCTGCGAGGGAGCGCAGGCGGGCCGGGATCCTGTGCGCGCGCGACGCGATCCGTTCGGCGACTCGTCCCGGCCGGATCCCCAGCCGGTAGGCGACGCTCGGTGCCACGACCACGATGGCCGCCGCGATCCACGCCGCCGCGACCGTGAGCGGACCGGCGGCGACCAGCGAGCCGACACTCGCCGCGAGCGCCGTGGCCAGCATGATGAGGATCGCCCAGAACCGCTCCGCCAGGATCACGGCCGTCGAGCTCTCGTATGGCACGCTGTAGCGCCGCTTCAGGATCACCGCGCGCAGCACCTCACCGCTGCTCGCGGGCGTCAGGTTGTTGACCGTGTTCGCGAACGACACGATCGGGACCAGCTGGCGAAAGCTCAACGGGTAGCCGACTGCGGCCATCAGCCCGGCGGAGCGGACCGCCCAGGCCGTGACGACTAGGACGTTCAGCCCGATCGCCGCCAGGAGCGGCAGGAGGTCCAGTCGTCCGGCGAGGGCCGTTGCCTCCCACGGGCGCGTCCGCCACACCAGCAACGCGAGCAGCGCGACGGAAATCGGCAGCCAGATCAACCATCGGCGCATGGCAGGCAGTATGCGTCGGCTGTCCGGCCTGCGTGCTAACCTCAGGCCGTGACGCGAGTCCCCCACGAAGCCGCGTTCGTGCGCCCGCGGCCCATGAGTTGACCCGCCCGGCACTCGAGCCGGTTCGAAGCTGGATGACCCGCCACCTGATGGCGGGATCGGCCGGCGAGGATGCCCCGACCCTCGGCCGCCAGATCCTCGGGCTCGGCCTGATCGCGGGATCGTTCCTCTTCGCGTTCGTCATCCAGTCCGTCCTGTTCGCTCGATCGAACTGGATGCTCGCGGACCTCGCCTACCACCGCGGCGTCGCCTACACGATGCAGGGCGCGGCATTCCAGGGCGAGGGTCCGTATGAAGGACTCATCAGCTATTACGGTGGCCTCTATCCGCTCGTGCTCGGTTGGGCGTCAGAGGTCACGGGTAAGACCTTCGACTCGATCCTGAGCGTCGTTTCGTGGTTCGGCACGCTGATCATGCCGGCGGCCTTTCTCCTGCTCGGCCGGCGACTCTGGCGGAACGACCTCTTCGCCGTCGGGTTCTTCGTCTGCCTCGGCACGCTCGCCGTCCCGTTCACGACGAACTGGGAGGAGCTGTGGGTCGAGAGCGTCCTGCCGTCGGGCGCGTCCTTCTGGCCGATCTACCCGCGTGACATCGCTCTCGCCCTGGCCTGCATTGCCCTCTGGGCCGTCACGTCCGACCGGCCGCGGGTCCGGACGATCGGGATCGGCCTGATCGTGGGCGTCTGCGGCTTGTTCCACGCCCAGATGGCCATCCTCCTCGCCTGGTTTCTCATCCTGTTTGCCAGTTGGCGAGCGATCCGCTCCAGGCGTGCCGAGCCACTCGTCGAGGTGGCGGTGGCCGGGGCCATCGCCCTCGCAATCACGGCGTGGTGGTGGGTCCCTCGGGTCCAGGCGTTTGCCCAGTCCGGCGCTCTGCTGATCGCCGACCACGCCAGCCGGGTGCTGTTCATCGCGGGCCTGAAGGAGCTCCTCGTCGCATATGGCAGTGCAGGCGTCCTGGCGGTCTTTGCCGTGGTCATCCTGGCGATCCTGCGACCGCGCGACAGCCAGGCGTGGATCTTCGTCGCCTGGATCGTCGCGTTCCTTCCGCTGGTCGCGTTGAGTCGGATCGTTCCTTCGCTCGATCTCTTCTCGGAGCGTCGGCTGTGGCTGGTCATGTCCCTGGCAGCCATCGGCCTTGCCACCTGCGGGATCGTCATTGTCACCAGGCGGATGCCGGCCGCCGTGCTCGCTGCGATCGTCGTCTTCACAGTCGTCCTACCATCGGTACCCGGAAACTTTGCGACCGAGCGGCGGGTGAAGAACGCGGTGTCCGTCGCCTGGCGGCCCGGCAGTGCCGGGATGGCGCGCCAGCTCGATGTCGTCAAGTGGCGCGCCGCGATGCGCGACCTCAACACGATGGTTCGGACAAAAGGCCGCGCGCTCGTCGTCACGTACGACGCGTTTGGTGCCTGGGCCTGGTCGTTCAGCGGGGCCCAGGTGATCAGCCTCTGGGCACCCGGACCATTCAAGCTCGGCTTTGACCCCAAGGCCCTGACAGGCCTGGGGTACCTCGAGCGGGTTCGGCTCCTCGAGCGGGCGTTCGACTCGGGCCCGACCGGCATCTGTGCACTCGCGTCGTCCCAACACGCTGATGCCATCTTGCTGCGGACGTACCACGGGCTCGTCGGGCTCTACGACCGCAGCCTGGCGTCGCCCTACCGTCTGGAGCCGGCCGCGCGCGCCGAAGCGCCACTGAGTCGCGAAGTCGCGCCCGGGACGTTCTACGTCGACGACAACCAGCGCGACGTCATTCGGCTCGACAAGGGCGCGTCTCTCACGATCCCGTGGGAGGCTCGGGAGGTCACCGAGCTCGGGCTGCTCGTTGCCGCCGACGCGGCGCCTGGTCGGAACATCGCCACGCTCCGGACCGGTTCGACCGAGGTCCCGGTCGCCGGCCGGCCGAAGGAGGGGATCGGCTGGGAATACGGGGCCGTACCGGCCGTCGAGGGCGGCGTGACGATCACGGCCCTCGAGGACCTCCAGGTTCTCGAACTCATCGGTTATGCGCCCTGGCCCGGACGGCGGCTGGCGGGGGGCGACGGCCCGTTCGCCGTGCGGACCGACGAGTTCTGCGGAGCGCCAACCCCGCCGTGATCGAGGCGGCTCAGACGATTATCGTCCTGACCGCGTTCTTCCTCATGCCAGGAATCACCTGGGGGCCACTCATCGCCCCGGGTACCCCGCCCGGCCTGAGCCGGATCGGCCGCGCCATCGGGTGCAGCATGCTCGTGACCGCGATCGCGATGACGACACTCGCGATCCTCGGGCTGGTCCAACCGATCGTCGTCATCGCGGCGCTCGCGGTGCTGACGGTGGCTCCTCTCGCCGTCTCGCCGGTCCGTCGCGAGGTCGCCCGAGTGCAGCTAAGGCCGAAGCGGCCGGCCGTGTGGGCGATCGCGATCGTCGCGCTCGGGCTGGCGGCGACGTTCATCGTCGTGCCGTCGCACGGCGAGCTCGACGAGGCGCCGCTGCCCGCCTCGACCACGGTCTGGTACTACGCGAACCTGGCCCAGGCGGTCGAGGCGATCGGCGGCTTCCCTGCCGACTTCTCCGAATGGGGCGCGAACCGCCCGTTCCAGGCTGACTACGCGCCCTTCACCGCGCACTCGGCGGCGGTCTTCGAACTGCTGCCGCACGATGTTCCCAATGCCCTCGAGGCATACCGCCTCGCCGTGCTGATCGCCGCGTTCTGCCTTGCCGTGCTCCTCCTTCGCCGTTGGTTCTCGACCTGGACGGCGGTGCTCGGGTCGTTCCTGCTGCTCGGGACAGTCAGGCTCGACCAGCGCCTCTTCGTCTATCGACCAGAGGCGTTCGCGTTCGCAGTCGCTCTGTTCGCCCTCTGGCTCGTCGACCGGGCGGCCGTCGAGCGGACGCCACGGATGATCGCCGCGGCCTCCATCGCGCTCGGCCTTGTCTTCGCCTCTCACGCGGAGGTGCTGCTCGTCGTGCTCCCGGCCGCCGCTGGCATCGTCCTCGTCCGCGGGCCGCTTCGCCCGGCGAACACGAGAGGTGGCTTCCGGCTCGTCGCAGGCCGGCGGGGCATGGCAGGGCCGGCGACGGTTGTCGCCGTGGCGGTGCTCGCTCTGATCCTCGGCTCGCTTGCCAACGCCGCAGTGGCGGGAGAGTTCCGGCTGGCGGGCTACGCCGGTCGTTCCATGACGGCAGCGGATGTCGTCCCACCACCGGCGGACCGCATCCCACCCGGTTGGAAGCTCTCCGGCGACCCGACATGGGACTTCTTTGTCGCGGCGACGGCGCCGGAGCGGACGGACCTCCCGACTACGTTCACCGATCCGCGCCTCCTGCCCCGTTCCTCGCTGCACATCTGGCCGCTGCTCGACGGGATGACGACGCCCGGGCGATTCGTGCTCATCGCACTGCTGCTCGTGCCGCTCGCCCTCTGGCCGTGGCTCGATGCGCGGCGCCGTCGGGCGGTCGTCATCTGGCTGGTCTTCGGCGTCGGGCTGTTCGTGGGCTCGTACATGATCTACGCGGTGTCGGACTGGTATGTTCCGCAACGGGTTGGCGGCCGGCGCCTTGTACCGTACGAGTTGTTCCTTCCCGTCATGGCCGCGATCGTTGCGCTATGGGCCCTGGACCGCGGATTGAGCTCGATGTGGCGACGGCGACAGGGACGTTCGGAGCTCGGGCCGAACGCCACGCGGTTGGTTCGGGCGGTGCTCGGTGCAGTGGTTGTGGTGGCGATCGCCTGGCCTGCCGGCACGCGCAACGTCGACGAACCTGGCCTCACGCGAGTCGGCTATGGCGCCTACGAGTGGATGCGGACGAACCTGCCGCCGGACTCACGGATCCTCGCCAATGCCTACACGGACGGCAGCCTGACGTACCTATCGGGCGGCATCGGGATCCTCGACGGCCGTGCCGTGTACCTCGAGGACCCGGCGTTCCTGAGCGAGACGACCTCGCTCCTGCTCGGCGCGCGGAAGTTCTTCCTCGCCCCCGGCGACCCGGTCGGCGCGACATTCCTGAACGCGGAGGACGTCGACTACCTGCTCGTCGTCGGACCGCGCGGCTCCGCAAGCGACATTGCGGGCTACCGTCCCTTCGCGACAGACATCGACGCCCTGACCGGGGACTCTCGTTACACTCTGGTCAAGCGGTTCGGAGAGCAACGCCTGTTGCTGTTTCGCGTCGAGCCCTCCTAGAGGTCTGCGTGCCCAGCCTGCTGCGAATCGTCGGAGTCGTCGTCGCCCTCGTCATGATCGGCGTCGTCATCATCGCGACGCGTCGGGCGGCAAACCGGGCCATTGTCACGCCGCTGCTGCTCGTCGGGATCGGGCTGCTCGGGATCTCGGCGGCGCCAGATATCGTCAGGCCCGTCCAGGACTTCATCGGCCTCGGCGACCAGCCCGTCGGGCGGATCATCACGGTCCTCGTCTTCTCGGTGATGATCTCCTACCTCCTGATCTTCTTCGTGTTCGCCAAGGCCGAGCGCCAGACGCAACGGATGCGGCGCCTGATCCGGGCCCTGTCGGCGGCGCAGCTCGAACAGGAGCTGATTGGCGAGAACGCCGGCGGCGTCCTCGTCGTGATCCCGGCCTACAACGAGGCGGAATCCCTGCCCGGCGTCCTGGCGGAGGTTCCGAAGACGGTCGCCGGCCGCCCGACCCGGGTTCTCGTCGTCGACGACGCGTCGCGGGACGGCACGCGACGGATCGCGATCGCCAACGGCGCCCATGTCGTGACACATCCCGTTAATGGCGGCCAGGGCTCGGCGCTCCAGACCGGCTACCTGATCGCTGAGCGCCTCGGGGTCGAGGTCGTCGTCACGCTCGACGCCGACGGGCAGCACGTCCCCGAGGAGATGGAGCGCCTGGTCGGCCCGATCATCGCCGATGAGGCGGATTTCGTCGTGGGCTCGCGCCGAGCGGGCTCGTATGAGCGCGAGGCCGGCGGCGATTCGATGGCCCGCAATGTCGGGATCGGCGTCTTCACCAGGCTGATCAACGTCCTTGGCGGGACGCACGTAACCGATGTGGCAAACGGCTACCGGGCCATCCGTGCCGATCGCCTCGCCGAGATCGTCTTCACCGAGGACCAGTTCCACAATCCGGAGCTGTTGCTCGGCGCGGCGCGGGCCGGCCTGCGGATCCGCGAGGTGCCGGTCTCTATCCGGGTCCGCTCCGCGGGAACCTCCAAGAAGGGCGGCACGCTCCGTTACGGCTACGGCTTCCTGCGCGTCATCTTCCGCTCCTGGCTGCGCTGAGGTCGTCCCGGACGTGACCGCGCTAGACCCCGCGGCGCGCGAGGCGTCCGTCCCGGAGCCGAATCGAGCCGCCTGGAACGGGCTGCAGGAGGCGGTCGCTCGTTACCACCTCGCCATCGCGGTCGAGGGCGGGATGATCGTGCTCTGGGTCCTCTTGCGGATGAGCGTTGATGTCGAAAGCACGCTCTACATAACCTGGGTCGCCGTCGCCTGCGCGATCGCGTTCATCTCGCCAACCTCCGGGCTCGTCGTCCTCATGGGCACGGCCCCGTTCTTCGAGCTTGCCTCGCTGGCTACGGGGCTCGGGATGCGCCATATGCTGGTGGCGGCGCTCGGGATCTCGGTCGCCATCCGGATCGCCGCCGGGGGTTGGCGGTCGATGAACTGGACAGCGCCCGTCCGCATGGCGATTGCGCTCGGGGCGGTTGCCGCACTCGGCGTCCTCAACACGTGGCGACTCTTTCCGAGCGCCTGGGCGGCTGAGGCCAGGAACTTCTGGCTTGCGTCCATCGGTGGCGCGATGATCGTGCTCGTCGTCGGGGTGTGGGTGGCGAATATGGGCGTGCGGCGGCACGTTGTCGTCGTCGTCGTAGCGAGCACAATCGCCGTCTCGCTGGCACTCGTCGAGCTGCTGGCGCCCGGTTCGGTCTCGACGAGCCCTCTCGCCTGGATCGGCTACTGGGAGAAGGACTTCCACGGGCGCCTGACCGGCCCGATCGCCTCGCCGAACGGTATGGCGGCGCTGGCAGTCATGCCGGTCTGCGTGATGACCGCGGTCGCCGTGCTCGGTCGAGGGCTCCCGCTGCGGTTGCTCGCCACGGCCGGTGCCGCGGTCCTCTTCGTGGCGATGTACCTCACCTACAGCCGGGCGGCGCTGCTTTCGCTGTTCGGAGTTGTTGTTGTCGTCGCGTGGCGGCTCCATCGGCTGCTTGGCGTCGCCGTCCTCGGCGCGGGAATCATGGCCGGAGTCATCCTCCTGCCGACGTACCTGCAGCTCCGTGCAGCAGGAGGATCAGCCGGGGCGGCCGAGCCCGGCAGCCTCCTCGTCGCGACCGACTACCAGCGGATTAATGGCTGGGGATCCGCCGTCGCGATGTTCCGAGACGAACCGCTCATCGGACAAGGGTTCCTGTCCTACAAGCAACTCGCGGATCTTTACGGCGATCCCATCCTCAGCTCGCCACACAACGAGTGGCTGCGCCTCTTCGCCGAGGAAGGCGTCATTGGCGGTTTCCTGGGCCTCGCCTTCGTCGCGACGACGCTGTCGTGGCTCAGCCATGGCCGCGGCGTCCTCGCGGCCGGCATCCTCGCTGGGACCCTCGGCTACCTGACGATGGCGACCTTCAACAATCCGTTCCTGTTCATCGAGGTCAGCCTCGTGGTCTACCCGCTGATCGCCTTTGCCATCGTGCATGTCTCGCGCCAACGGTCCCAGGACGCGGTCGACACGGCAGAGACAGAAACCGGTCCGGGCATCAGCGGCCCGGATTTGCGACCAGCGCCGGAATCGTCCTCGCGATGATCTTGATGTCGAGCCAGATCGACCAGCGGTCGATGTAGGCAAGATCGAGCCGCGCCCGCCGATCGAACTCCTCGTCGAACCTTGCCGTTACCTGCCAGAGGCCGGTCATCCCCGGCTTCATCGACAGGCGCCGCCGATGCCATACGTCATATTCCGCGACTTCGCGAGGCGGAGCCGGTCGCGGGCCGACGAGGCTCATCTCGCCGCGCAGGACATTCCAGAGCTGCGGGAGCTCGTCGATGCTCGTCGCCCGGAGGAAGCGCCCGAGCCGGGTGACCCGGGGGTCGTTGGTCATCTTGAAGGCCGGGCCCTGGGTGTCGCTCAACTGCGCGACCTCGTCATAGCGCTCCTCCGCATCCTTCGTCATCGTCCGGAACTTGACGATGCTGAAGGGCCGGCCATGGAGGCCGACGCGAACCTGGCGGAAGACGATCGGCCGGCCCTCCGTGACGAGCATGACGGCGGAGACGAGGAGGAGGACAGGGGAGAGCACGATCAATCCGATGCCCGCAAGGATCACGTCAAGAGCCCGCTTCCCAAGCAGCCCGAGCGTTCTGTCCGGTCCGTAGACGAGCGACAGGACCTGGATGCCGTCGAAGTCCTCCACGAGGCCGCCCGGCAGCACGAGTCCCGGTTCGGCCATGGGGATCCGGACGACCTTGCCCTCTTCTTCACAGAGCCTCGTCACCGGTTCAACAAGCCGGAGATCCGAGAGTGGCAAGCACACGAACACCTCGTCGACCACCTGCTCGTGAAGGATGGCCTCGACCTGATCGATCGAGCCGAGCAGCGGTCGGACGAGGCGGGCCTGCTCGTCCGCCGGGTCGTCTGGCGCGGCGAGGTGTCCGATGATGTTCATCGCAAGATCAGGATGTCGCTCGACACGATCGGCGAATGACGCGGCCTCGTCGTTCGCTCCCACGACCAGGGCATTGCGGATCATGTAGTTGCGCCGTCGCGCCGCCAGGAACAGCCACCGGATCGTGGTTCGCGCGACGATCGTAAAGAGCGTTTGCGCCGGGAACAGCAGGATGAGGAAGAGGCGGCTCGCCTGCGGGAGCTTGAGGAGGAACAGAGCCACGAACGTCCCGATCGCGACGAGCGCCGCGGCCTGGAGGATCACCGCCACCTCGCTCCGGATCGACCACCGAACGCGAAGGCGATACAGACCCTGGAGGTACAGCGCGCCGACCCAGGCAAGACCGAAGACCGTCGCGAAGAACCATGGATCGGCGCCGACCGAGCTCCACCACAGATGCCAGTCGTCGATCCCGAACCTGAGGATCGAGACGGCGATGAAGACGCCGATCGCGCTTGCGAGGTCGACCGCCATGAGGGCGAAGCGGAGCAGCGTGTGGTAGCGCCGGGTCATGCGGTTGATCGTCCCTCCTGGACGTTCTCCGGATGATAGCCCAGACGATTGGGGAGTTCGGCGCTCGGCCGGCGGTCCCTCACTGCTACGATCAGCCGGCTGCCGATGTTGACCAAACCCTCCACGACCGTGCGCGACGAACCGGTCACCGAGCCGGCGATCCGCTTCCATGTCCCCGCGCTGCCGGACGTCGAAGCGTTCCTCGATGACGTGCGATCGATCGTCGTTTCCGGCTGGCAGAGTGAGGGCCGGTTCGTCCGGGACCTCGAAGGAGCGGCGTCGCCGTGGCTTGGCGGGCGTGAGGTCGTCGCGGTCTCCAACTGCTCTGATGGCCTGATCGCAGTCCTCGCGACGATCGCAAGGCCTGGCGGCGAGGTGATCCTGCCCGGGTTCACGTATCTCGCGACGTGGCAGTCGATCGTCTGGGCTGGGCTCACGCCCGTCGTGGTCGACGTCGACGAGCGCGGATTGATCGACGTTGAGCGGGCGGAGGCCGCGATCAGCCCCCGAACGGTGGCGATCCTCGCCGTCCATCTCACTGGCACCCTCGCACCGATGCGCGAGTTGCGCGAGCTCGCCGATCGTCATGGGCTGGCGCTCGTCGGCGACGCAGCGCACGCATTCGGCGCGGCGAGCGGGGACGTGGCGGCTGGGACACTCGGCGACTACGAGGTATTCAGCATCGGCGCCACCAAGCAGATTGCGGCCGGCGAGGGTGGCCTGATCACGGTCCGGGATCCAGCCAATGTGCCTCGCCTGCGCCTATGGGCCGGCCAGGGCCATGTGCCGGGCGCCATGGACGCCACGCTCCTCGCGATGAACCTCAGGATGCAGGAGATGAGCGCCGCACTCGCCGTGCGCCAGCTGGCCGACTACGACGCGCAGCTCGAACGACGGGCGCTCGTCCACGATCGCTACGGATCCACCTGGGCAGGGCTGCCGCTCCGGATCTCCGGTCCACGGATGGGTGAGCGCTCGGCCCTCAAGGATCAGCTCGTGTGGGTCGATGAACCGGCCGACCGACAACCGCTCCGGGCTCATCTCGTGCGAGAGGGCGTCGAGACTCGCCCCTACTACGACGTGGCCGTTCCCGACCTGTCGGCATTCAGCGGGCTCGTCTCGTCGGCCGAGCAAAGCCGCGCGCTGGCGGAGCGCTCATTCGCCGTCCCGATCCACGCCCGATTGTCCGACTCGGAGGTCGCCCGGGTCAGCGATGCCGTCCGATCGTTCTTTGACGGTGGCCGGGTCGGCAGGTGACCGTCCTTGGGCTCGCCGATGCCGGGCGCGATCCACTGACCGACCGCATTCTCGACGGCATACGAGCCGCCGCGGCCGAATTGGGACACGAGGCCCGACTCGTCAGCGCGCCCAGCGGTGAGACCTCCGTCGACGTCCTCATCACAGTCGGGGCCCCTCGTTCGTACGCCGCGTTTCTTGACCCGCCGCGGCGCACCCGGCGCGTCGCTTGGTTCGGCGAGCCGTTGCCACGACCCGGCGGAGCGAGACAACCAACAGTCGGACCGTTGCGAGCGAGGCGCTCGGCTCTCGGCGCTGCCCGCGCGATCGCCGCTCCGATTACGCGACTGGACCTGCCCGGGCCGATCGGGCGCTGGCGTGAGAACGCCGGGTTCGCTCACGAGCAGCTCACGAACCTCGAGGACGCGATCTGGTGCGCCTCCCGCGTCAACCGGATCGTCGTCACCTCGCGCGATCGGGGCAGCGTGCTCAGGGAGCACGGACTCGAACCCGAAGTCGTGCCGTTCGGCTACCACCCGGCTACCTATGGGCCCCTCGTTGCACCCGGTGGGGATCGCGACATTGCCGTCGCCGTCATCGGTTCCGGCCTCGGCCTCAGCCGCCTCCGTCGTGGTCGGATCCTGCGCAAGCTCGCCCCGGGCCTCCGCAAGTTCGGCCGGATCGAGTTCCTGGAAGGTGTGTGGGGCGCCGAACGGAAAGCCCTTCTTCGCAGGACACGCTGCCTGCTTGACATCTCACGGATCCCGGGCAACTTCGTCGGCCTGCGATTCCTCCTGGCCTTGTCGGCCGGTGCCGTGCCGGTGACAGAGCCGCTCGACGATCCGCATCCGTTCAGGCCGGGCGTCGATCACACTGTCGCTCCCGTCGACGGCCTGGTGGAGGCGATCGCCGGACTCCTCGCCGATGAGCCATCTCGGCAGGGGATGGTCTGCGCCGGACAGGAGCTTCTCCGGACCGACCTGTCGATGCGTCATTCGTTGGAGCGGGTGCTCGCCCAGTGAGGAGGTCGACGGCCTCGCCACGCGTCATACTCGTCGGCGCGGGTCGCTTCGCGGAGGAGATCACCGATCTCGCTGCCGACGCAGGGATCGCTATCGCCGCCTGGATCGAGGGACTCGACGCGGCACGTGAAGATCCCGCGCACCAGCCGCCGATCCTGTGGGTCGAGACGCAGGCCGCGTTTGAGCCCGACCTCCCGATCGTGCCGGCGATCGGTTCGCCTCGACGGCGCGACCTCGTCGACTGGTTGGTCGCCGCAGGGCGCCGCCTGGCAACGATCGTCCACCCATCGGCCGTCGTCGCGCGGTCCGCCGTGATCGAGGACGGCTGCGTGATCTTCCCCCAGGTCGTCATCGGGGCGCGGACCCGGATCATGACCGGCACGATCGTCAATCGGGGGGCGCTGATCGGTCACCACACGACTGTCGGCCGTCATGCGTTCGTCGGACCGGGCGCCAACATCGCCGGGGGCGTCAGGATCGGCGACGGCGCCCACATCGGCCTTGGGTCGATCATTCGAGACGACCGGTCTGTCGGCGAGGGAGCAATCGTCGGAGCCGGCGCCGTCGCGGTTGCAGACGTGCCAGCCGGGGTTACGGTCGTCGGGCTGCCAGCCCGCCCGATGAAGGAATCATGATCAACGAACTGATCATCAACCTCGCCCCGACGGGCATGGTTCCGATGCGACGTGACTCCCCGCATGTCCCGCTGACCGCGACGGAGGTCGCTGCCGACGTTCGTCGCTGCCGCGACGCGGGTGCATCGATCGTCCACCTCCACCCCCGAACCGCCGCGGGCGAGCCCGATCAATCGGCACAGAGCGCTGCCGAGTTCATCGCCGCGGTTCGCGCGGCTGTGCCTGACATCGTGATCGGGATCACCACGAGCGGCCGCCGCAACCCGGAGCTCGTCGCTCGGATGGCCGTCCTCGACCTCGACGGCGATGTGCGACCTGAGATGGCGAGCCTTACGCTTGGATCGCTCAACTTCCCGAAGCAGGCGTCGGTGAACGCCCCCGACACAATTCGCGGCCTTGCCGAGCGGATGCGGGATCGGCGTATCGTGCCGGAGTGGGAGGTCTTCGACTTCGGGATGCTCGACTTCGCGGCATACCTTCGGACGAAGGGTCTCCTCGCCGATCCCGTGTACGCGAACCTGCTTCTCGGTTCGCTGGGGACGCTGGCGGCGACGCCGCTCAACCTGGCCATGCTGGTGGAGCGCCTTCCCGCGGGAGCGATATGGGCGGGCACCGGCATCGGTCGGTTCCAGCTCGCGGTCAATCGCCTCGCGATCGCGATGGGCGGCCATGTCCGCGTCGGGCTAGAGGACAACCTCTGGTTCGACGATGATCGGACGGAGCTCGCGACAAACGTGCGCCTCGTTGAGCGACTCGTCCGCATCGCTCGGGCGATGGGCCGCGAGCCGGCCGAACCGGACCATGTGCGGCGGCTGTTCGGCATCCCGCGAGAACAGCCTCTCGCCAACATGACGGTCCGCTCTTGACCGCTCCGGTGCGACAATCATCGTGACCCATTCGCACGATCAAGCCAGCTGGGCCGGACCTGTCGATCGTATTCGCCGCACTTCGGCATCGACGCGGCCGCGATAGTCGTGGCGGAAAACGAGCCAGGCAACACAGATACCGCTCGCGCGGTCGAGCTGAGTAGAGCACAACGATGGCGCAGGCTGCGTGCTTCTATCGCGACGGGCACGTTGGCAAGGGGCCTGTCGACTGTCACCCAACTCGTATCGGTTGCTGTCGCAGTGAGGCAGTTGGGTCCCGAAGCTTTCGGCTCGTTTGTTGTCATCTCAGCACTAGTTGGGTGGCTGGGACTTACTTCAGTCGGAGTCGGACCAGGTCTCACTCGTCAGATTGCGGCGTCCGCGGCTGTGAATGACCGCCGCACAGAGGCGCGCGCGTTCTCCTCCTCCTTTGTCATCATCGGCGCGATCGGCCTGGTTGGTGCGATCGTGGTCGTGGCTGTATTCCAAACAGGTGAGCCGGCGATCGGCGCGGTCGACCAGTTGGCGGAGGACATTCGCTCCGCGACCCTCTTGCTTGCGCTACTTGCATTCGGGCAGGCGTGGTTGGGCGTCATCGAGGCGGCACAGCTAGGCCATCAGGAGCAGTACTGGGCCAACGGCTTTCAGGCGACGGGATCGATTACCGCGCTGGTCCTGCTTCTGACATTGGGCTCCTCCCTTCATACGATCACCGAATACGTGCTGGTAGTGATTGTCCCGATCGCCATCGCCCGGTTTGTCAACGCTTGGCTCTATCTGAGGCGTCGGACGTACCTCCTTACCCGCCATCTGTCCGTTCGCGAGGCAGCAGCGGTAGCGAAATCAAGCGCCAGCTTCGCAGTCATTCAAGCGGGCTCCTATGCGAGCCAACAGGTGGGCCTCGTATGGCTCGCGACTGTAGGAGGAGTCGCGGCGGCAGCTCCACTGGGCGTCATGTTCAGGTTGACGTCGGCCGCGGCAGGCCCAGTCGCTCTGATCACGCAGCCTCTCTGGCCGGCGATTGCAGACGCTGCGGCAAGACATGACCCGTCGTGGGCACGATCGGCCTATCGCCGCACCTCACTGGCGCTTCTCGCATACGCAATCGCAGTCGCCGTCGCGGTCGTTTCGATCGGACCAGCGTTGTTGCGAGGATGGGTCGGAACTTCCGTTCATGTAGAGACCTCAACCTTGGCGTTGGTTGGAGCATATTTCGTCGCTGGTGTGTGGGCTCACCTCAACGCGATCACGTTGGTTGGCCTCGGGCGGATGTGGACGGCGGCAGCGGTGATCTGCCTCGAAGCGACAATATCAATCGCGGGTGCCCTTCTTCTCGCGGGACAGTTCGGGATCGATGGCGTCCTCGCAGCCCTTCTGGCCGCCGTCACTATCGTGTCGGGCTTCCTCCTGCCTTTAGCGGTGTCGAGGTCCTGGCGCAATTTCGATGTCCTGGCCAACGACCGCATCGCGCCTCGGCTGGATCGCGAGTCCATCCTTTGACACCGTCACCTGGTTTATCGCTTTCGATCGCCATACCGGTCTACGCGACCCCTGAAGAGCTCTTGCGACGGTGCCTGGTGTCCGTTGCTCGCGCTAAGGCTGCAATCGACGAGGTCTTCCTCGTTCTCGATGGACCGCAACCGGCCGCAACTCTTGCGGCCGTGGATGCCGCCACTGTGCTCGGCTTCACGATCATTCGGAACGAAGAGCGCATTGGGATGGTGGCGAACTGGAACGCTTGCCTCGCCCTTGGTCGTGGACCCCTGATGCATGTCATGCACGCCGATGATGAAATCGCCGATACCTTCTATGACGCAGTCCGTCGTGCTGCAGCTGGCCCGAATGTCGCCCTGATCGCAGCGGGTAGATCGCCTAGCCCCGCGTCTCGAGCTCGGATGCCAAGCGATGCCTCGCTCCGCCAGTTGTCAAGCAATTCCGCAGCGACATACCTCCTGTCGAGCCACAAGCCGCCAGCGGGCAGCTTTGTCATACGACGAGACTATCTTCGCGCACTCTCACCGTGGTTCGACTCGCGTTTCCCATATTCCCCTGATGAAGATCTTCACTTGCGCATCGTCAGCCGCGGCGATCTCGCCCTGATTGAGCGGCGCCTCTACCGAGAGTCCAGACATGACGCTCAGGCACGATACGAGACCTGGCATCAACCTGACTTCGCGTCGGCATACTTCGGAGCCCGATCGAGCGGCGCTGCATCCCACGGTCGCTCAGTTCGACGAGGCGCCATTCGGGAAACGTCGCGGCGACTCTATTCGGTGGGACGCGTCCTGGCCGACGAGGGCGATGTGGCCCGCGTCACGCGTCTGATCGCGACCATTCGCAGGACGGACCGTAAGTCGTGGCGCGACATGCGATTCTGGGTACTGACGATCTTCGTTCGAATGCCCGCGGTGAACAGCATCCTCCGGCATGTCCATGCCCTCAGCATGCGCTTACGACGAGACTCGGATGGCAAGTAACGGCCGCTGGGACGAACGTGTGGAAATCGGCCCCGGCACACGGTGGTTCTGGGATCCCCTGACCGTGCAACACATGTCCCGATACCTACTGGCAGATCGAGTGTTGCCCGGCGGTGTCATTATCGATGTTGCCTGCGGAACAGGCTTCGGCACCGCGCGATTGGCGCGACCAGGTCGTGATGTGGTCGGGATTGACATATCGGCTGACGCCATCGAATTTGCTCAGAAGTATTACGGGCGAGACCGGGTGCGGTTCGTCGCTGCCGACGCCACCGAACTTCCGCTGCCGGACTCATCGGTCGATGGGGTCTCGTCGTTCGAAACGATTGAACACCTCACGGAGCCCGATGCGTTTCTCTCCGAACTTGCTCGCGTGTTGCGCCGCGGGGGGCGGCTGGTTCTGTCCACGCCGGAAAGGCGCGTATACAGTCGCGGTCGGACGGACGGCACATCAGCAAACCCCTTTCATCCATCTGAGATGACCCAAGACGAGCTACTGACCGCGCTGCGGCCGCAGTTCCGGATCGGCAAACTCCTCGGTCAGACCTCCTCGCCTGATCGCACAGGTGACGACCGGATTCGAGGCTCGTCGCTTCGTGATGGGGGGCGAGCGGCGCTGCGGAGGATTGTCGTGGCGACGACCAATCCCCTGGTCGGGCGAGGCTGGATCGCCGAGCGGCTGGTGGGTATCCTGAGGCGAAATCACGTGCCACGCGCCTACCACGGCGAGCCGTTTTCATACATCGTGGTCGTGGCCGAGCGACTCTGAGGTCCTAGGATCTCCGTAACCGCATCGTCTAAGTCGTTGCCTCGAGATGGCGAACGACATGTTCCACCCATTGGTCAACGGTCTGATCGACGACGGCAAGTCGAGCGGCCGCTCCCATCCGTGTTCGAAGACTCGGATTGTTGGCCAGGCTCAGGAGCACCGCCGCGAGGGCATCTGCGTCGCCGGTCGGGACGATGAACCCGTTTGTGCCTGATTCGATGAGGTGACGCGCGCCGACTCGATCGGACACGACCAGCGGCAGCGCGTATTCCATCGCCTCATTTACCACGAGGCCCCAGGACTCACTCTCACTTACGAGAACTACTACGTCTGAAGCCGCGTAGACCTGGGCCAGCCGCTCGCCCTCGACAAAGCCCAGCATGTCCAAGTGGGCGCGCGACTCGCCGCCCAAACGACGCATCTCGCCTTCGAGCGGACCGGAGCCGGCGAGGGCGAGCGTCAACGGCACACCATTTCCGGCAACACGATCCGCGGCCTCGGCAAGGAGGGGGAGGTTCTTCTCATGCGAGAGCCTGCCGATGTACGCGACGACAAATCGATCCGCCCAGCCGCGTTCACGACGGAGTGATTCGCGATCCTCCAATCGGCGCTCGATTCGCTGCCGGATCGTGACCGTATCGACCGGACTGCCGATAACGGCCACGGGCGTCCGTCGGCGCGCGTATCGCCGGGCATACTCAGCTTGAAGTGGCCCTGTCGCGAGGCAGCTTCGGGCTCCTGCGAACAGGACACGCTTCATGAGCTCATTGAATCGACTGCCTGAGCGGCTATCGTCGACCGTGTTGTCGACGGCGAGATGGTACGGGATACCGATCAGCCGACAAATAGTGGCTGCAAGGACGCAGGTCAGATCGGCATAAAGAAGCACAAGGGCCGTGTTCCGGCCGTCGCGGAGTACGCGGCCAACCGGGCCGATCCTGAGATTGGGCCGGTAGTAGCCTGAACCGCTCGGCCGACGATCGAGGATCTGGCTATTGAAGCCCCAGTGCTGTTGATCCAGATGCCACTCATGGCGAGCGCTGGATCCGGCCAGAAAGATCACGTCGAGCTCCACGCCAGGTCGGGCAGCGAGCGCCTCAAACCGTGGGATCCAGTACGGCGCAGGCCACCATGTCACCCACCGAATCTTCACAAAGGACCGCCAATCACGTCGGACCCGTCAAAGCGGTAACCCGAGCGGTGTGCGCCTCACCGGAATCCGGTGGGCATCGCAGCCCGTCTCATCAGAATTTGTCGCCGTAATAGGCGGCGCCTGCTATCTAGTCGCCATCCAAGCAAGCGCGATTCACGGTCGATTCCCCGGACCGACGAGGCCCCCGCGAGGCGAAGGGCTACCTTCACTGCGCGCCGGGCAACCTGAGAAGCTCCTGAACGGTTGGCGACCCCGAAACGCCGGACAAGGACCTCGTGGTCCCGCCTGTCGGCGTCGAGCCACGTATACGACTTGCGGTCCGGATGATGGCGGTCGATCGCGACGATCCGGTCCAGACGGGCGAACTGCGCCGAGACGGCAAGTCGCAGCCAGAGCTCGTAGTCCATGGCGTACTCGAATGTCTCGTCAACGAGTTGGTTGCCGACCGCCGATCGCCGAACGAAGGCAGCCGGCTGACAAATGAAATCGTGAACTCGCAAGAGTCTGCGAGAGAACGGCGGAACCCAGATAAGTTGGATGATCAAACCCTCGGCATTCACAAGGGCGGCGTGACCGTAGACGACTGTGACCTCCGGTCGGGAGGCGAAGATCCTGACGGCCGCCTCGACCACATCCGGCGCGAAGTAGGCGTCGTCCGAGTTTAGCCAGCCGATGATCTCCCCATTGCTCTCGCCGAATGCCTTGTTGATCGCCTGAGACTGCCCGCTGTCCGGCTCGGACCACCACCGCAGCGACGGCCGCTCATGAGCCTGGAGCAACGCCACGGATCCGTCCTTCGAGCCGCCGTCCATGACCAGATGCTCGATCCGCGAATATGTCTGACCTTCCACGGAGCGCACGTTGTCGGCCAGCCACCGTGCCTGATCGAAGGACGGCGTCAGGACCGAGACGAGCGGCTCCTCCGTCACGGGCTGACTTCCAGACGAATCCCGCCATCCAGCCGCGGCTCAGTCGACTGACCCAACTCGACGGCAGCCAGCGCCAGCAAGAACACCAAAGCGAACCCGGTCCCTTTGTCTTCCGGCGGCCAGCCAAGCGGGATCAATGCAACGAGCACCGCGCCGTAGCCGACGAGGCTGAGGGCTTGCCAGATGGGACCGCGTCGCTGGATGAGCGTCCGGGCCAGCGACCAATAGATCACGCCGAGCGCCGCAGTCAACAGCAGCCCAAGGATGCCGAATTTGGCGAGGACGATGAACGGTGTGTCGAGCGTCAGGCTCCGATACTCAAAACCAGGCCCCAACAGATAGCTGTATTCGTGCCCTGGGCCTATACCAACGACTGGCGACTCCAAGAACAGATGCCATGCGATGCGCGTCTGCTCGATGCGCAATTGGAGGCTCTGATCGCGCCCGGAGAGGACGTCATCAATGGTAGAGAACCTGTCCTCCAGATCGGGTCCAGGGGAAACGATGGGTCCAGACGTAGCGCCAGTTTGGGACGGACCGTTGCTTGGACCGGCCGTCGCGACGGGGAGCGACGGTGGAATTGGCGCGAGGCTGCCAAACGACACGTATAGGATCACGGCGACAGCGCCTATCTGGGCCACCGCGGGCAATGCCCCTTCGGCGAGACCGGCCCGTCCTCGTAGCCAGACATCGACCACGATCACGGCAATTGGCGCCGCTAGAAAGACGAACGACGTACGAGTGCCGGTCACGAGAAAAGAGGCCAGGATCGCCATGGTCAGGAGAATCCAGGCGATTCGCGGCCATCCGCGACAACGGACAGCGCAGGCGATTGCGATACAGTACGCCACCGCCCCCAGGGTCATGCTGGGCAGTGTGATCCGGTCGATTGGAAGGTCGACCAGGTGTCGCCGCTGAACCCACGCGATCATGAACGACGCAGCTCCGAGCAAACCTGCAATGAGCCCGGTCCCCAGGATCAGTCGAGATGACGCGGAGCGAGCGAGATCGATGGCCAGCCACGGTGCGGCCCCTATCAGGACGTATGCGGCGCTGTCTCTGAGCCAGTTGATCGCGCTCGACCCATGCATGACGGCCACTGGAAGCGACAGAGCAACAAGGCCGAGGATCGCGACCGAGGCGACCAGCCATGGCCGCATCGCGGTCGTCAACGGTTCCGTACGGGAATTCCATGTTGCCACGACGGATCCTGCAAACGCGATCCCAGCCAGGGCGAGGTATACAACCTTCGACGCGTCGAGCCGATCCGAGCCCTGAAGCGTCAGAAGCCCGCCGAACACAACCACGAGGGCCCGCGTCGCTCCGTTCCAAAGCACGGCCGGGCGGCGTCTGAGATCCCTTCGCGAGCTTTGGGCACCTGCCGGTCCCGAGGTGGCGGAAGCGGGATCGGCAGGTTTCACACCACCTCCAGGATCAATGGCTCGTTCCGACACTATCGCACTGGGCAACTCGGAGTCGCCCCTCCCCCTTGTGGGTCAAGCCAGCTTGGCGATTCGCTCGACGAATTCTGCCGACCTTGCCAATCCGTGGCGGCTCGACAACTCCATGGCGGCGAACCTCCGCCCGGCAGCTCCTAGCCGTTCCGCCTTCGTAGGATCGTCTCTGAGCGTGGCGATGGCCCGCAGGATCCCGTCGGAATCGCCTGAATCGGCGAATACCGCGGCTCCGGAGCGAGCTAGGAGCGAGGTGGTCGCCCCATTGGGTGCCACCGCTGCGACGATCGGGCGCCCCGCCGCGAGGTATGAGGTGACCTTGCTGGGCAGCGACATATCCCTGACAGATTGCCGCTCGCTCAGGATGAGGATGTCGGCGGCATCTAACGCGTCAGGGAACGTTTCGGCCGGCTCAAACGGTCGGAAGTCTAGGTTCGAGAGCCCGGCCGCCGCCCGTTCGAGATCAGCACGCTGGTTGCCATCGCCCATGAGCACGAACCGCATGCCGCCGGGGCCCTGGCTGGCGCGTTTCGCAGCATCGACGACCTGTTCGAGTCCCTGCTTGAGCCCCATGTTCCCAGCGTGAAGGATGACCGTCTCGTTGTCGGCCCAGCCGAGTCGCGCGCGCGTCGCTTCGCGCTCGCCCAGCGGCTCCGCGATGTGCGTCCAATTCGGCAGGTGGACGATCCTTTCCCGGCGGACCCCACGCTCCACCAGGTACGGCACGAAGTCGGGCGCCACGACCGCCACGGAGGTTGCGCGGCGCGCGATCCAGCCCTCGGCCGCAGCCGTGACCCGGGCAACCCCCCTGCCGCCGACAATCCCAGACTGCTCCGCGGCGCGACCCATGAGGTCCTGAAAGATGAGGCCGAAGGGGCGGCGGGTCCGCCCTGCAAACTCCGCGGCTAGAGCGGCGCTGCTCAGGCTCGGTGTCACGCCGACGATGATGTCTGGCCGCGGCCCGGACATCGAAAGCGATCCAGTTAACAGGAAACTCGCCTCGTAGATAGCCCGACGGATTGCCGACTGCCGACCGGGGACGTAGTGGGCTCGTCGCTGAATTTTGACGCCGCAGTGCCGCTCCGACGCGCCAAGTCGGCCCCGGTACGCTGCCCGGATCCTTCCTTCCGGGTAGTGGGGCATCCCCGTTAAGACCGCCACATTGTGGCCTCGATCCACGAGATGCTCCGCAAGCATCGAGGTGTAGGGTGCATTGCCGCTGATCTCGGGCCAATAGTGAATAGCTACGAATAGGATGCGGCTCACGGGTTTGGATGACCTCGTCGCGCGAGAACACAGGCGTGATCTCCGCCGTTGCTCCTCATGGAAAAGATCACGAGTTCAACGTCGACGAGCCCGAACATTGGTAGTTCTCGCGTCAGCCACCTCCAGGGATACTCGATCCCGCGCATAAGCGGCACGCCTCGCCTGCGAAGGATCTCCGCGCGAATGTCGCCCAATCTCCGCTTCACGGCGAGAGCAGGGCTGATGCCAGGCAGCCCCATCGGCGGCACCATGACGGGCAGGTGAATCATCATCGTCCCAGCGGGCTTGAGAATGCGGGCGATCTCGGAAAAGTTCGCCCGGGCGAGGTCGAGCGAGTCCAGGTGCTGGAAGACGTGGGCGGAGAACACGCCGTCGGCGCTGCCTGATTCGACAGGCACGGTGACCCCGTCGCCCAGCCGGAACTCCACGTTCGCGTCGGGGATGTGCGGCCGCGCGGCTGAGATCATCCCCTCGGAGACGTCAACTCCGACGACAGTAGCGAAGTCGTTCGCCATGGCCTTCGTGAGCCGTCCGGCCCCGCAGCCAATCTCGATGACGCGCCCGAATTCCACGCCATACCTCGTCCATCGGTCGCGGAAATCTGCCCAGTCGGAGAGGCCCAGCGCGTAAAAGTCGTCCGCCGTCCACGGGTGGGCGCCATCGCGCTGTTTACCGGACCAGCTTGCAACGCCATAGAACGGGTCGTCGGCTCCCCATCTGCGCCATTCGACATTCGATGCTGCCTTGTTGCGCCTGGCCATGCCGCGAGGATACCCGCCGAAGGATCATCCTCGGATCTTGGCAACCATGGCGAGCGCAGCGATCGCGAGCAGCGCCCCGGCCACGTCTATCGCGACGTCAATGCCGGACGCGTGGCGGCCGGCCACGAAGGCCTGGTGGAACTCGTCGGTGACCGCGTAGAAGGCCGTCAGTACGAGGGCGAACGTCCGCGGCCGGGGCAACGACCTCGCCTCCGTCGCGTGCAGGATGAGAAGCGCCAGGATGCCGAACACGCCGGCATGGCCGACCTTGCGGACCACGAAGTCGACGTTGTCGTCGGGAATGAACTGCAGGTCGGGCTGAGCCGACAGCACGAAGATCAACGCTGCCCAGATGACCGCCGGCGCCCAGACGGCGAGCAGTCGGCTCAACGGCGCCCGGACGGCCTCCGGCCGGTCCCGGCGACATAGCCGGCAATCTCGCCGACTTCGTGCCAGTACTCCAGGACGAGGATCCAGGGCAACGCCGTCGCAGCCGTTCCACCCCGACCCTTGTTGACCGCGTTGCGGACGACGCGCGCGGTCCGGTAGAGCGGCAGGACGGGGGCACCCAACAGGCGCAGCCAGTCGTCGCCCGCCATCTGCCGGCGGCGGAACCCCGAGGTCGTCCGCGCCGTGTCGAAGTGGGCGATGACCGCCGCGCGCGTCCCGACTCGCTCGTGGTGGTCGACGACGATCCGGTCGTCGTTGATCAGCTCCGCGCCCCGCTCGGCCAGCGCGCTCGTCACGCGGGTGGTCATGAAGCCCATCGGATCGTCGAGAAATCCCGCAAGCGCCTCCCGCTTGTACGAGATGTTCGCCTCGTTGGCCACCTGAGTCGTCGGGCCGTTCTCGAGGGGCGCCATGTGCATGCCCTGGGTCGTCAGGTAGCTGGCCCACTCGAGCGGGGTATCCGTGGTGCCGTTCTCGATCGCGCCGCCGATCGCGGCGGCCTTCGGATGGTCCGTGTGGGCGCGGAAGATCGCTGCCACCCAGCCGGGCCGCGCCGTGCCGTGGTCATCGATCGTCGCGACGATCTGCCCTGTGGCCTCGGCGAGGCTGTGCTGGATGAGCCGAACGATCGAGCGTTCTTCGTAGGTCCGCCACGTTACGGCTGCCTTGATTTCGGGATCGGCCGGTGGCGGCCGACCACTGCCGTCGGCGACGATGATCTCCGAGCCCGTCGCCTTGGCGTCGTCGAGGAACGAGCGGATGCACCGTTCGACCGCGGGCCAGCCGGCGGTCGTGGCGACGCAGATCGAGAGCGCCGGCCCGGACGCCGTCATGGTAGGCGACCGGGCTCTCCGTCGCCTCCGGCCGGGATCGCCACCCACTCATCGCGGTGCCACGCCTCGATCCGCCGGCCGAGTACGAGGTTCAGCCAGCCATTCAGGAAGGCGAGGTTCACGACGACGATCGCGAGTGGCAGGCTGCCCCAACGCGGTGGCCGGCCTCGTGCGCGAAGCGTCCAGCCCACGCCGGCGAGGGCAAGGGCGATGAGCGCGGCAGCGACCGGCAACAGGTAGACCGGCTGGCCACCGAGCCCGAGGGCGATGGCGCACACTCCCGCGATCCCGGCGAGGATCGGCGTCGCCCAGCGCAGGATCTTGTGCGACCAGATGGCAAGGAATGCCGAGGGCCGGCGCCACGGGGTCAGCTGACCCGCCATCGACAGATTGGCGCGGATGCCGCGGGTCGCGGTTCGCGATCGGTTGCGGAACTGCTCGCGGAGACCGCCGACCGTCCGATCGCTCGCGATCGACTCGGGGACCGCGACGACGACGAGGCCGGCGTCGCGAACAGCGAGCGGCAGGAGATGGTCCATCGACGCGTGGACCGGGACGTCGCGATAGACCGACGCCCTGATCGCGAGGAGCGCGCCCGTTACGGCCGTCAGCCAGCCCGCCCGACTCTCGAGCCCGCGGACCCATTGTTCGTAACGCCAGTAGGCGCCCTCGTTGCGAGACGTCTCGGTCCGGTCCCCGTCGAGCCAGGCGAGCCTGCCCGTGGCGGCTCCGACCCGTGGATCGGAGAACGGCGCGACGAGCGCGGCCAGGCATCCCGTCGCGAACCGGGTCTCCGCGTCGGTCAGGACCACGATCTCGCCGCGGGCGGCACCGAAAATGGCGCGCTGCGCAGCCGTCTGGCCGCCACGCTCTTCATTGAGGAGGCGGATTCGACCGTCGGTCGCTGCGAGCCGCTCGACGAGGGCGGTCGATCCGTCGGTCGAGCCATCCGATGCGACGATGACCTCCAGCCCGAACGGGACCTCCTGGTTGAGGACGTTTACGATCCGGGCTTCGAGCTGGCGGGCCTCGTTGTGGGCGGCGATCCCGACCGTCACGAGAGCCGGCCCGTTTCCGGAGGCTTTCGCGCGGAAGGGCCTCAGCCTCGCGGCTGCCGCGGCGGCCAGCGGATACCCGACGTAGACCCAGGCGATCAGCCCGACCGCTACCCAGAAGACGATGACCAGCACGGCGTCAAGGGTACCCCTCGCGCCGGGCCCCGTGCCCCGCGACCGCGAGCCCGGCGGCCATCACTCAAGCGCGTAGGCGATCTGCTCGTCGAGGCTCATGCTCCGACCCGCGGCGACGGCCTGGGCGTGTTCGGCGGCGCCCAGCATCGGGCGCGCCTCCTCGACCGGATCTCCCAGCTGGGCAATCGCATCGGGCAATTCCCCGCCGATCTCGTCGTTGTAGCGTTCGGCCGATGCACCCAGCCGTATGGCGCGCTCCGGGCGACCCTTCAGGAGTTCGACCGCAGCAAGGATCTTCAGGCTGAGCGGGAATCGCCCGAGGGTCCCGAGCTCATGCCACAGCCGCAGCGTGTCGCGTGCCGCGTCGTCGGCGCGGGGAACATCCCCGATCGCGCGGTAGATCATCGCCCGCGCTTCCAGCAGGTCGGCGACTTCGTGGCTCCGGCCCAGGCGCCGGTTGACCTCGATCGCCGTACGCGTGGCCTCCACCGCCGCCTCGACATCACCGCCGTAGCCCAAGATCACCGGTGCGGCGAGAAGCCAGGACTCCACCAGCGTCGCGGATAGCTCGTCGCCTGCCTGTCGGTAGCGATCACGGCTCTCCTCGGCTCGCTCACGCGCCAGCGCCAGGTCTGCCAGACCGATTGCGGACCAGGCGCTGTCCTGAAGCGCCGCGGCGATGAGTTGCTCGTCGCCGAGCGTCCGCACGATCGCCAGCGCCTCTTCGTACAGCGCGAAGCAACGTTGGGCGTCACCCTGCCAGTAGAGCAACCCGGCGAGCGCCCGCAGGCCTTTGGCGCGAGCACGAGTCGGTGGGGCCGCCGCCGGCAAGACCAGCAGCGTCTCGAGCCATCGCGCACCCTCGCGAAGCTCCGCCCAGTAGTGCCAGTAATCCCAGATTGCACCGGCGGTTCGGAGACCGACCTCCGCCTCTCCTTGCTCTGCTGCCCAGCGCAACGCGCTTCGCACGTTGTCCTGCTCGCGCCGTAACCGACGTTGCCACACCCGCAGGGACGCCGACCGAAGCTCGGGCTCGGCCGTCTCGGCGAGGGTGAGCACGTGCTGGGCATGCCGCCGGTGGATCTCGTCCGAATCAGACCCGCCGTCGAGCATCTCGGCCGCGAACTCGCGGATGACCTGGAGCAGGCCGAACCGCGATTCCCCGTCGGTGACCGGGGTCGGCTGGATCAGGCTCATGTTGGCGAGTGACGTCAGGCCATCGAGCGTGTCGATGGCAAGTTCCGCGTCCGGATTGCAGATCGCCTCTGCGGCCTCGATCGAGAAACCACCGGCAAAGACGGCGAGCCGGTCGAAGAGGCGCCGCTCTGCTGAATCGAGCAGGTCGTAGCTCCAGTCGATCGCCCCGCGAAGCGTCCGCTGCCGAGCGGGCAGGTCCGTTGCGCCACCAACCAGGACCGGCAGATGCCGTTCGAGGCGGTCGAGGATCGCTTCTGGCGTCAGGAGCCTGATTCGGGCGGCGGCAAGCTCGACAGCGAGTGGCAGCCCATCGAGTCTGCGGCAGATCTCCACCACCGGCCGGGCGTTCTCAGGGGTCAGGTTGAAAGTGGGCTGGACCGCCCGGGCGCGTTCGATGAACAGCGCGACCGCCTCGTATCGCGTGACGGCTTCGAGAGACGGAAGGTCGTCCAAGTCGGGCAGGCTGAGCGCCGGAACTTCATAGGTCTGTTCGCCCGACAGTCGGAGCACGGCGCGGCTCGTCACGATCATTCGCAGGCGCGGCGAGCGTGCGAGGAGTTCCGCAACAAGCGGCGTGGCGCTGAGAACCTGCTCGAAGTTGTCGAGGACAAGCAGCGACTGGCGTTCACGAAGGAAGTCGCGGACGCCCTGCTCGAGGTCGCGGTCGGGCGTCTCGCGGAGGCCAAGAGCGCTTGCGACTGACGCCGCCACGGTCGCCCGATCACGTGCGTCCTGGAGCGGCACAAAGTACGTGCCATCGTCGAACTGGGCCTTGAGCCGGTGGGCAGTCTCAAGGGCAAGGCGCGTCTTGCCGGTTCCCCCAGGGCCGATCAGCGTGAGCAACGGCCGGCGGGCCACCAGCTCGGTGATGGCTGAGAGTTCAGCCTCGCGACCGATGAGCGGGGTCGCCGAGACTGGCAGGTTGTCGGGTCGAGTGTCGAGGGACCGGATGGCCGGAAACATGCTCGGGAGACCCGCGATCTCGAGCTGCCAGATGTGTTCTGGGCCGGCAGGTCCTTGAGTTGATGGTTGCCGAGATCTCGAAGCTCGAGCTCGGACGGGAGATGGCTGGCGGCGAGCGCTCGCGTCGCCTCGGACAGGAGGACCTGACCACCCGACCCTGCATCGGCGATTCGGGCTGCGCGGTTGACATCGATGCCTACGTAGTTGTCGCCGCCGAACCGCCCCTCACCCGTGTGCAGCCCCATGCGGACTCGCACCGGCGCGCCGTCCGGCCAGGTGTGTGAGGCGAGGCCGCGCTGGGCGTCGGCCGTGGCCTGGACGGCGTCGAGCGCGGATGCGAACACCGCGAAGACGGCGTCGCCTTCGGTGCTCACCTCGATTCCGGCGTGGCCCGTGATCGCTGCGCGGATGAGAGTCAAGTGGGCGTCGAGCACAGATCCGAATCCGTCACCGAGCGCCGTCAGGAGGCGTGTCGAACCCTCGATATCGGTGAACAGGAACGTGACGGTTCCACGGGGCAGGCGCGCGTTGCGAGTAGCTGGCATCGAACGGAGTGTGGCACGCTCAGGGTCACGCGCAACGCAGCGGAAGCCGTAGTCGATCGCCAATAAATCGCCAGTGCAGAGCCGAGCCGCATGCTGCTCCGGTGACCGACGTGCCGAAACGATTTGGACCAGGCATCGAACTGCTCGCCGACCCGACGCGGCGGAAGATCATCGGCCTGCTTGCGCTTCGGTCGCTGCGGCCGTCGACGATCGCTCGCGAGATTGGGCTGAGCAGGCCGGCGACGACCCGCCAGCTCCACCTGATGCTCGAGGCCGGGCTCATTCGGTCGACCCGCTCGTACATCGACGGACGGGCGGTGCTCTACAGCATCAACCCGCGCAGCTATGGCCCGATCACCGCCTGGCTGGCCGGCACAGAGATTGCGCGCGCCCCCGGTCACGGTTGACCGTAGACGCGTCTGCAAGTCGCATCTGTAATCCTGCGTGAGCGGGCCTCGACATCGGCCGTCAGGCCCGGGCGCCACAGGGTCGTCTCCTGCGGTCGCCACCGCGCTTGCGTGTCGGCATGGAGAGTCGAGGAACCGGACCGTGGGTGACACCCCTCCGTCGAGATCGTTCCGCTTCATTCGAACGATCTCGTGGGTTGGCGAAGGGTCAGATGGTTCCACTCAAGCGGAACCATCTGGCGGGTGAGGC
>JBBSCI010000019.1:0-27822 GCA_038250445.1 Candidatus Limnocylindrales bacterium
CACCGCGCGGCGCGGTAACGTCCGGTGACGACACGCGGCAACTCGAGGCAGGATCCGAGCCGCCCGATTGGCGCGGGCTCCTCGACCTGCTCGAGGAGCGAACTGGCAAGAAGTACGACGACCTCTGGCGGGCCTGGGTCGTTCGTCACGATGAAGCGCACCTGCTGGACCTGCGGGCCGGCGCGCGGACGAAGTACCGGGCGGTCGTATCGCGCGCTGGCGAGTGGCAGCTGCCGCCCGTCGTCCGCCAGTCGATGCGCGCCTGGCAATTCCAGGGGGCGACGGATCTCCTCGACGCTGCCAACGGGGCGCTCGACGACCGCGCTGCCGTGACGGCCGCCGCCGCCGCGGCCGAGCTGGGGGTCCCGCGCGCGCTCGAGGCGGCCTTCGAGAGCAATGCGGGCTTCGCCGCCGCTGCCACCGAGGCCGACGCGGAGCTCATGGCGATCGATATCTACAGGCAGGCCCGCGATTCGCGGCCAGCCGACCCGGGGATCGTCGAGCAGGTTGGTCTGCTGTGGGCGACCCCGGACGCCGACTTCGCCCTTGCAGCGGAGGCCTTCGCGATCGGCGATCTCCGGGCATCCGTCGAAGCCAGCACCGCCGCCCGCGTGGTCTGGCAGAACGCGGCCTACGTCGGCCAGGGCCGGCTCATGACGAGCCTCGCGGCAGTGCTCGTCGCGCTCGTGATGGTCTGGCTCTTCGTCAGCTGGGTCCGCGGCCTGCGTACGCGTCGGGTGATGCGCCGCCGACGGGCCATGGCACGACCGATCGCCCGCGGCCGACCGTGACCTCGACGGGCCGCTCGCGACGGGCGCTGCTTCGCGCCGTCGCGGTCGTTGCGCTCGTCGTCGTCTCGTTCCTCGGCCCGGCCGGCGCCTCGCCGGTGTTCGCCGCCGACGACGCCCTGTCGCTCGTCTCGACGTCCACCTACTCCCTCGTCCCCGCAAAGGGCCTCATCCACGTCGCCGTCGACGTGACGGCGACGAACAGCAAGCCGAACAAGGTCGAGCAGACCCCGAACGGGACGCGTACGACCCGCTTCTTCTATGACGAGGCCCGGATCGCCATCCAGGCAGAGGCGACCGCGATCCGGGCATCGGCCGGTAAGACGAAGCTCGCGACATCGGTGACCCCCGATGCGGGGTTTGACGTCCTCAAGGTCACCTTCGCCAACGATCTCAATTACAAGCAGTCGACCAAGTTCCGCATCGACTACGACCTGCCCGGCGGCGCGCCTCGCTCGGACAGCGACATCCGCGTCGGATCGGCCTTCGCCACGTTCTATGCCTGGACGTTCGGGGACCGCGGCGACGTCCGGATCGTCATCCCGGCAGGTTTCACGGTCGAAACGACCGGCTCGCCGGTCACCACCTCGGTCAAGGGCGGGGTCACGACCCTGGCGGCGACGGGGATCACCGATCCAAACAAGTGGTACGTGGTCGTCGTCGCGGATCGCCACGAGGCGCTCACCCAGGATCGCGTCGACCTGGCCGGCGGCGAGCATCTCGTGATCCGCGCCTGGCCTGAGGACACCGAGTGGCGGACGAGGGTGAGGGATCTGCTCAAGATCGGCCTGCCGGTCCTCGTCGCCAAGATCGGGCTCGATTGGCCGGTCACAGGCAGTATCGAGGTCGCCGAGGTCCATACACCCTTGCTCGAGGGCTATGCCGGGGTCTTCTACACGAGGGAGAACCGCATCGGGGTCAGTGAGGACCTCGACGAGCTGACGATCATCCACGAGGCATCGCACGCGTGGTTCAACTCCGATCTCTTCGTAGGGCGCTGGATCGACGAGGGATTTGCCGACGAATTCGCGTCCCGCGTCCTGGACGAGGTGTCGAATGGCGGGCTCGAGCCTGACCCGCTGACGCCCACCTCGGAGGGGGCCGTCGATCTCAACACCTGGGAGCATCCGGGCCGGATCGGCGACGAGGAGACGAGCAACCGCGAGCACTTCGGCTACGAGGCTTCGTGGACCGTGATCCGAGCCCTGACCAAGGAGATCGGCGAGGATTCGATGCGGAGGGTCCTCGCGACGGCGAACGCCCGGGAGACCGCGTACGCCGGGGCGGCGAACCCGGAGAAGGTGACCCTTCAGAACGACTGGCGGCGGTTCCTGGACCTGCTCCAGGGCACCGGCGGCTCGAAATCCGGGGAGGAGCTGTTCCGGCGCTGGATCGTATCGCCGGCCCAGGAAGCGCTGCTCGATGCCCGCGCCCAGGCCCGGACTGCGTACGCAACGCTGCTCGACGCCGGCCACGGATGGCTGCCCGGCTACGTCGTCCGCGACCCGATGGGCCGCTGGGAGTATGCCGCGGCGGGACGCGAGATGGCCAAGGCGACGGAGGTTCTCGCGATCCGCGACCAGATCGCCGCCAGTGCGGCCGCCCTCCGGGTCTCGCCGCCGAGCTCACTGCGCGAGGCCTATGAGGGCGCGACCAAGGAGCTCGACCGCGTTGGCGAGCTCGCGGCTTCTCAGCTCGCGTCGGCCACCGCCGTCCAGGCGGCCTCGGAGCGGGCCGCGGCCGAGCGCGACCTGTTCACCTCGATCGGGCTGGTGGGCGAGGACCCCGCCTCGTCACTGACCGCGGCGACGGCCGCATTCGCCGCGGGCGACACCGTGAAGGCGGATCCGACGGCGGCATCGGTCGTCGCGCTCATCGCCGGGGCGGCCGACACGGGCCGGACGAGGGTGGTCGCAGGCGGGCTCGTTGGTGGCGCGGTGCTCGTCGTCGGCGTGGGTGGCGTCGTGGCCACGCGGCGCCGACGACGACTGGTGGCAGCGCCGTTCGTAGCCGGCGCCGCGTTGAATGAGAGCCCGAGGTCGCGGAATATGGCGCACCCGTACGCTACACTCGGCGCCCCGCGCCCGGCCGACGCCGCCGCGGACGGACCGGCCGAGCCGGGACGCGATGTAGGAGACGACACGTGATGCTGGCCGGCTGATGGGTCTCGTCCGAACCCGCCCGTCCCGGGAGATCCTGTCCGGCGATTCCGCCGATGTCTACTTCGCCCGGGCGGCGACGATCCTCGAGCGAGAGGGCCTCGATCCGGTCGTCACGATGGAGCTGTTCGCCCGACAGAATGCAATCCTCTGCGGGATGGACGAGGCCAAGAACCTCCTGGGCCACGTCCTGGCCAACGCGGACGCCACCGAGACGAAGATCGAGGGGCTCGACGACGGCGACGCGATCGGCCCGAAGGAGGTCGTGCTCCGGATCCGGGCGCGCTATCGGCAGGTCGGCCTGTACGAGACCGCGATGCTCGGGATGCTCGCCCAGTCGACCGGCTGGGCGACCGCGGCCCGGGAGTGCGTCGAGGTCGCGAACCCGATGCCGGTCATCTCGTTCGGCGCGCGCCACGTCCACCCGGACATCACCGATGTCCTCGACTACGCGGCGATCATCGGCGGCTGTGTCGGGGCGTCCACGCCGGCCGGGGCGCGGCTCGCCGGTCTCTCGCCGACCGGCACGATGCCCCATTCACTGGTCCTGATCTTCGGCGACACCGTGGAGGCGGCCCTCGCGTTCGATCGCGACATCGGGCCGGAGGTGCCCCGGATCGTGCTTGTCGACACGTTCCGGGACGAGGCGGAGGAGGCGCTCCGGGTCGCCCACGCGCTCGGCGATCGCCTGTACGGGATCCGGCTGGACACGCCAGCCGAACGCGGCCGCGTCACCGCCGATCTCGTCCACGAGATCCGGGCGCGGCTCGACCTCGAGGGCTTTCGCCACGTCAAGATCGTGGTCTCGGGCGGCCTCAACCCCGATCGAATCCGCTACTTCAAGGAGGCCGAGGCGCCGGTCGACTCGTACGCCGTCGGTTCGTATATCAGCGGCGCGACGCCGATCGACTTTACCTGCGACATCAAAGAGATCGACGGCAAGCCGATCGCCAAGCGCGGTCGGATTCCGGGCCTGACGCCATCACCGCGGCTGCGCCCCGTGGATCTCGCTCCCTGGCGCGACGGCACCGGCTGAACGCGACGCTGGTCAGCCCGGCCCGCGCGCCGGCGTCGCCCCGATTCGTGCCAAATGCTCGCCCAGTGAGCACTCGTCAACGACGACCCCGGTCGCCCGCCGCGTGCCGCGCTCAGGGGCGGCTCGCTTTCGGCGGAATCCGCGCCAGATGCTCATGGGATGCGCGGTTGTCACAAACTTCGTGACGAACGCTCATGGGGGCGGGCATGTGACACGATTCCCAACTGGCTCAGGCCGCGGCGGCGCGCCCGAGGAGGTCGGTCGCAACGGTTGCGAGCCAGGCGGTGAGGGCCAGCAACAGCGCCACACATGCCACCCACAGGACCGGCCCGGTGGTCAGGGCTGAAACGATCGCGGTTGCCGCGGAGAGGACGAGGACGGCTGCCGCCAGCCAACCGACCGTCGGCCCAACGAGGCCGGGCCCGAGCGCGATCAGGACCAAGGCCACCACCCACGCGAACACGGGCAGGACTCCGAGACCACCGGTGACGAACGACGCCCCCAGGTCGATCACGCCGACCACCAGGAGCACCTGGCCGACCGCGATCAGGATGAGCCCGGCCACCGCCGCGATCGACACGAGCCTCAGCCAGGGCACACCCTCGCCGGCGACGCGGTCAACGCCGAGCACCGGCAGGATCAACGCAACCGTCGTGGCCGAGACGAGGAGGTCGTTGGCGGGTCCGAACACGGCCCCGGCACCTCCGAAGAACAAGGCGATCGTGATCCCGCTTCCGATCAGCGCCACGATCGCGACCATCGCCGAGTAGCCGGCGGCTCGGAGCAGCAGGGGAGTATCGATCATCATCTGGTCACCTCGAGCAAGCAGGGTGAGCGCAGAGTATCATTTGGTTGAACTATGAAGTCAATAGATTTGCGAAGAGGGATCTGATGCCGCGGCGCTACACGCTCGGCAAACGGACCGCTCAGAAGGCGGCGACGAGGGCCCGCATCGTCGCCGCGACGCTCGACGCCTACCGGGAGCTAGGTGCGGACCGAGCGACCGTCAAGGAGATCGCATCCCGCGCCGACGTCGCTCCGGCCACCGTCGTCAACCATTTCCCCGGGCCAGATGACCTGGCTGAGGCTGCCGTCGAACTCGTCCTCGCCCAGCTCAGGCCGCCGACGCCGGAGATGTTCGCCGGCATGACCTCCACCCGCAGGCGAATCGAGCTGCTGGCTCGGGAGCTGACGGCCTTTTTCGTGCGTAGCGACCCGTGGTGGCGCATCTACGATCGTGACCGGGCTCTGTCGCAGGTGTGGGCGCGGGCGGAAGTTGCCTTCTACGAAAGCCTCGATGGCCTGATCCGGGCTGCCCTCGGGCCACTCGCCGACGACGAGACGGCGGTGAGCATCGTCTGGGCCGTGATCGGTCCGCCGGTCTATATCGCCCTGCGTGGTCGGGGCGTGTCTCCGGACGAGGTGGCGCAGCTGTCGGCGGATCTGGTCGTACCGTGGCTCGAGGCCCGGCGCCGCCCGTCGCGAAAGGCGAGAGGTCACAAGTGACCGCCTCGGGCCCGATCCGTGCCACCATTTGGGCGTGGACGATCCGATCGACGAACGCGAGTCGGCCTACGAGCTGTTCCAGCGCGGCCAGGACCTGCTGAAGCAGCGCCACTACGCGGCCGCGGCGGTCGTGCTGGGGCGGGCATCGCGAGTCGAGCCCGGGAAGGCATCGATCCTCGAGGCGCTCGGTCGGGCGCTGTACAACTCGGGGCAGCACGACAGTTCGCGAGAGGCGTTCGCGGCACTCGTCGAGATCGACCCGATCGCTCATTACGCCCACTACGCGCTGGGTCAGAGCCTCAAGCAGCTCGGCAGGCTGAAGGAGGCGCGGAAGCATCTCCGCCTGGCGGTCGCCCTGAGCCCGACGTCGAACCTGTACAGCGGCGCCCTGGCGAGGCTCGGACCGCCGCCCGGAGATTCGTGAGAGATCCGGTTAACCGCCGGTCGGCAGCGCGTAGTGGGGCCACTCCACCTCGGGCGTGAAGCCGGTTCGCCGATAGAGCTCGAGCGCCCGCTCGTTCATGGCTTCGACCGCCAGCTCGATCGCTCCCGCGCCGGCACCCCGCGTATAGGCAATCCCCCAACGCAGCAGCTCGCGACCGATCCCGCGGCCGCGCCACTCGGGCAGCAAGCCGACGAACGCGATGTGGCCGCGTCGGACGCCCGCCTCCGTCAGTTCGTGCTCGGCCTTCGCCCAGCCGATCGGTAGGTCAGGCTGGTCGTGCGGACTGACGAGGAGGATCCCGCCGGGATCGAAGTCCGGCATCGCATGAACGTGAGCGACGCCCTTCTCCGAGAACGTCAGCGGCGTTGGGTGGTCGCGGAACGTGTCATTGGCGAGTGCGACGAACATCGACAGGTCCGATCCGGGCAGGAACGACCGCACGACGACGTCGTCCGGAAAGGCCGGCGCCGGGACGTCGACCGACGGCGCGAGCTCGAACTGCCAGAGGCTCGAGTGGTACGTGAAGCCGAGCGCCGCGATGAATCCGGCGGCAGGCTCCCGGTCGGACGGCCCATAGAGGACCAAGTCCGACAATCCCCGCGATCGCACGAGGTCCAGCGCGGCCGCGACCAGGCGCCTGCCGTGGCCGCGCCGGCGATGGTCGGGATGGACCGTCAGGTCGTCGAGGCGCGGCGTGCAAACGCCAACGATCGTTTCGCCATCAAGGGCGACCAGCGTGCCCTCGGGATCGCCTGCGAACCGGTCGACGGCATGGACGAGGTCCTGGCGGGTGAAGCCGGGCAGCTGGTCGACGGGGAGCGCGGCCTCGCCGACGGCGAGGATTGCCGGCTCATCGCCAGGCTGGTAGGCGCGGATCATGCCCCGCCCGCGCTGCCACCGCGTCGGAGCCGGTCGAGCCAGAGGAGCGCCAGGATCGACTTGGCGTCGGCGATCTCGCCCCGATCCACCGCGTCGAGCGCCTCGTTCAGCGCGACGTGCTCGAGTTCCAGGCGCTCGTCCTCGTCGGGCCCGAGGCGGCCCTCACCCACGGGCGACAGGTCCGTCGCGAGGTAGAGGTGCATGAGCTCGGTCGCGAAGCCGGGCGCCGTCCAGAAGCTCGTCAGGCGGCGGAGCGACCCGGCGCGGTAGCCGGTCTCCTCCTCCAGCTCGCGGGGAGCAGCCAGGTCCGGGTCCTCGACCGCGCCGGTGTCCTTCTCGATGTCGAGCGTTCCGGCGGGCACCTCGAGGAGGGTCCGGCCGGCGGGCGCACGGTACTGGCGGACCATGAGGACGCGGTCCTGGTTGTCGATCGCGAGAATCGCGACGGCGCCGGGGTGACCGACGACCTCACGCTGGGCGCGCGAACCGTCGGTCCGCTCGACGGTGTCGATGCGGAACGTCAGGTAGTTGCCGCGATAGACGGTCTTCGAGTCGACGCCCCGCTCGATGAGGTCGTCGGGCTCTCCGTCGGCGCCGCGGTTCACCGGGCCTGCTGTCACAGGCCCGGTGCCGTCGGTCATCGACGCGGTGCTGGCGGCGTCAGGCTGCCGAGGCGGCTGCCCGCTCGGACACCAGCGAGAGGCCGGTCTCGGCGTCGAACATGTGGAGCTTCGACATCGGCAGCGCGAGCGTCAGCTCGTCGCCCGGCTTGACCCGGTGCGACGAATCGACGATTGCCACGATGTCCTGGTCGGCCGCCGTGACGTGGAGGAGCTCCTCGTTGCCGAGGTATTCGACGACGTCCGCCCGACCGGCGAACTTCGCGGAGTCGGCCCCGGCGTCGTTGAGCTCGAGATGCTCCGGCCGGAAGCCGGCGATGATCTTGTGGGCACCCGCGGCGGCGACCGACTGGCTCAGCCGGGGCGGGAGCGGAATGGAGAAGCCGCCGGCACCTACGAGCTTGGTGTCCGTGCCGCTACCCTCGAGAGTGACGTCGACGAAGTTCATCGACGGGCTTCCGATGAAACCGGCGACGAACCGGTTGGCCGGATTGTCGTAGAGGGTCTGCGGCGTGCCGACCTGCTGGAGCAGGCCGTCGCTCATGACCGCAATCCGCGTGCCCATCGTCATCGCTTCGATCTGGTCGTGGGTGACGTAGACCATCGTCGTCCCGAGGCGCTGGTGGATCCGGGCAATCTCGGCGCGTGTCTGGACGCGCAGCTTCGCGTCGAGGTTCGAGAGCGGCTCGTCCATGAGGAACACGGCCGGCTCGCGGACGATCGCCCGACCGAGCGCGACGCGCTGGCGCTGGCCGCCGGACAGCTCCTTCGGCTTCCGATCGAGCAGCTTGTCGAGGCTGAGGATACCGGCCGCGTCCGCGACCCGCTTCTCGATGTCGGCCTTGGGGACCTTGCGCAGCTTCAGGCCGAACGCCATGTTGTCGCGGACCGACATGTGCGGATAGAGCGCGTAGCTCTGGAAGACCATCGCGATGTCGCGGTCCTTCGGCGGGACGTCGTTGACGACTCGGTCGCCGATCCGGAGGGTGCCGTCGCTGATCTCCTCGAGACCGGCGATCATCCGGAGGCTGGTCGTCTTGCCGCAACCTGAGGGCCCTACGAGCACCATGAACTCGCCATCTGCGATCTCGAGGTTGAGGTCGTCGACCGCGAGGACGTCACCATATTTCTTGGTGACATGGTCGAACGTTACGGTCGCCATGAGCGTACCTCCACCCACCGGGCATCGCGGGTCCTTGCATCCAGCCGCCGTTTGGCGTCGTGGACGGACCCCGTACGAGCAACCGGCTCGGGCGATGCATCTTAGGCCCCGCCTCGACCCAACGACAAGAGGTCCGGCTGTCGCGCCTGGACGGCCATGCGTGCGTTGACCCCTACGCTCCTCGCTCACAGGCCTTGAAGCCTGCTCGATCCGGTGCTCGGGCTCGCCTTCGCCTGACCGCCCCGGCGCGACGAACGCAGTCTGCGACGAACGCAGTCTGCGACGAACGCAGTTGCGAGGAACGCAGTTGCGAGGAACGCAGTTGCGAGGAACGCTGTCCGCGACGAGCGTGGGAGCGCGCGTGGGACTCTTACAATGCGCTCTTGAGGAGGAGGGGACCTTGGCTTCCGGTTCGACTATTCATATCTCCCGCGACCGATTCCATCTCGCCTGGGACCCGGCGATCCCGCCGATCGAGACCGTTCAGAGCGGCGCGGAGGTCGAGTTCGACCTGCTCGACGCGAGCGGCGGACAGCTGACGTCGGCCTCGACGGTGGCCGACATCGAGACCCTCGACTTCAGCCGGGTCGACCAGGTCAACGGCCCGATCGGGGTCGAAGGCGCGAAACCCGGCGACGTCCTGCAGGTCGACCTGCTGTCGTTCGAGCCGGCGGGCTGGGGCTGGACGGCGAGCATCCCCGGGTTCGGGCTCCTGGCGGACGAGTTCACCGCGGCCGCGCTGCGGATCACGACGATCCCGGGCATCGGCCAGCGGGCAGAGTTCCTGCCGGGGATCCGCCTGCCCGTCGTCCCGTTCTGCGGCGAGCTGGGCGTCGCGCCTGAGACCGGCCCCCGCTCCACGATCCCGCCGGATCTCCACGGCGGCAACATGGACACCCGCCACCTGACGGCCGGCGCGACCCTCTTTCTGCCGATCTTCCATGAGGGCGGCCGGTTCAGCATCGGCGACGGGCACGCCGCCCAGGGCGACGGCGAGGTGTGCGGAACGGCGATCGAGACGCCGATGCGGGCGATCGTCCGGTTGTCGGTCCGCAAGGATCTGCCGATCCGGGCACCCGAATTCATCACCGCCGGCGGGGCCGCCGCCGAAGTACCCGTCGGTCGCCGTTATGCGACCGACGGGATCGGGCCGGACCTGCTCAGCGCCGCTCGCGACGCGGTCCGGCGGATGATCGACTGGCTGGGGCGCGAGCACGGGCTGACCCCGATCGACGCCTACATGCTGTGCAGCGTCGGGGTCGACCTGCGGATCAGCGAGATCGTCGACATGCCGAACTTCGTCGTCACGGCGCACTGCCCGTTGGCGATCTTCGACTGACCCCGGTCAGCCTTCGGTCATCACATCGCCTACCCGATCGAGGGCAGCCCGGTTCCGGCTGCGAAGTACGACGTAGGCCACGACGCCGATGATCATCCAGATCAGGACCAGCAGTGGAACGATGTCGTACGGCGTCTTGAGTGGGTCGAGGGCGATGTCGAAGAACGGGATCGTCAGGCCTCCGAGCACGCCGAGGAATGCCGGGATCAACAGCACGATCCCGAAGATCGGGACGATGAGGTGCTTGATCACATTGAACTCGGAGCGCTGCTCGCGGAGGAAGAAGCCGATGACCGCGAGGTTGACCGCGACGTACATCGCGGCGAACAGGAGCCCCAGCGCGTAGCCGATCCAGACATAGACGGTGAGCGGCCCGCCCAACGTCTGGCCCTGGCTCTGGAACAGCAGGCCGAGCCCGACCGCGAGCCCGATCCCGAGGATGCCCTGGAAGTGGACGGCGTTCATTGGCGTCCGGTGCGTCTCGTGGACCGCCGCGAACCAGCGCGGCAGGAGGCTCACTCGGCCGAGCGCGAAGATCACCCTTGTCGAGGCGTTCGCGCCGGCGCTGGCGTTTGCCAGCGAGCTGTTGAGGATCGCGAAGATCACGAGCAGCCCGCCGATCGTCGGTAGGACCTCGTTCGCCATCCCGCTCCACGGGTCGCCGTTGTTGAACCCGAGGAACTCCGACTGCATGCGATCCGGGCCGAAGTACACCGTCGCGGCGTACATGTTGTAGATGTAGAAGAGGCCGATGAGCACCGCGGACAGCAGCACGGCACGGCGGATCGTCCGTTTCGGGTCGCGGGTCTCCTCGGCGAGGGGCGCCGCCGCCTCGAAGCCGACGAACGCCAGCAGGCAGAAGACCATGCCCTGGAGGGCGGGCTTGAGGCCGTCGGCGCCCGGAAGGAAGACGGACACCGTGTTCTTGGCCCCGGCGTTCACGATCAGGAGTGTCGAGACCAGCAGGAAGATGCCGATCTCGATCAGTCCCAGGGCGACACCAACGCGCGTCGAGATCGAGATGCCGCGGTACACGAGCCACCAGACGATGAGCCCGGAGAGCACCGCGAGCGGGAGCCACAGGTAGTCGTTGGAAAAGCCGGTGATTGTCGTGATCAGGGAAGCGCCGAACAACCCGAAGGCCGCGAACAGGGCCGCCGGCACGATCGGCTCGGCCAGCAGGAACGCCCACGCCAACAGCCAGCCGAAGAACGAGCCGAGACCGCGAGCCACGTATGTGTACATGCCGCCTGCCGACGGCAGGAATCGGGCGAGCTCGCCGATCGAGTACGCGGTGAACAGAGCCGCGATGAGCGCGAGCACGACGGCCAGCGGCGTGTTCCCGCCGGCGAACAGTGTCGCTGCCCCCAGGGAGAGAGCCGTGGCGACCGCAGGCGCCATATGGGTGATGGACTGGAACAGGACCTCGGTGAGCCCGATCGCGTTACGCTCAAGTCGCTGCTCGGACGCAGCCTGCGACGCAGCCATACGAACCTCCCTCTCCCGTCCCCCAAAGCCGCAGAGCTGCGGCCGGATGCATCGTATGCATGCCAGTCGATCCCGTGAAGGGGTGAAACTCCTGGACCGACATCCATCGTACAAAGGAGGCGGCCATGAACGAGTTCTCTGCACCCCTCGGGTGGATCGACATCAGCGTCCCAATCGGGCCCGCCACCCCGATATTCGATGGCGATCCGCCCTTCGGGCTCGTGCTGGCGGCTTCGATGGCGGCTGGCGCCGTCTGCAACGTCAGCCGGGTGGACATGGGCGTCCACACGGGGACCCATCTGGACGCGCCCCGTCATTTCATCGACGGCGCCCCGGCAACGGAGTCGATCTCGCTCGACGACTGCATTGGACCGGCCTGGGTGGTCGATGCGACGGCGTTGACCCGGACGATCGGTGCCGCCGACATCGCCGGTCTTGACATTCGGGCCGGCGAGACGCGCCTTCTCTTCAAGACCCCCAACTCCGAGCTGTGGGGCAGATCGGGTTTCCAGTCGGGGTTCATCGCGCTCGACGGCGGCGCGGCCGCGGTCCTTGTCGAGCGCGGCATCCGGCTCGTCGGCAATGACTACCTGTCAATCGCGCCGTTCGGCGACCCTGTGGCGACACACCAGGTGCTGCTGGCCGCCGGCGTTGTCATCCTCGAGGGCGTCGACCTTCGCCAGGTCGAGCCCGGGCCAGTTGAGCTGCTCTGCCTGCCGATCCGGCTCGTCGGCAGCGACGGCGTTCCAGCCCGTGCCCTCGTCCGGCCGCGACGCGGACATCATGGCGTCACGCAAGCCGTGTGATGATCACGAGCCATGACTGACAGCGAAACGATGCGCGCCGTTGCCGTCATCCCCGGCAAGGCGGATTCGCTCCACCTCCGCGAGGTGCGGCGGCCGCGCGTCGACGACGTCCCCGACGGCCGTGGTGCCCTCGTGAGGGTCCTACGCGTCGGTGTCGATGGGACCGACAAGGAGATCGTCGAAGCGCTGTTCGGCACCGCGCCGGATGGCGACGACTTCCTCGTCACCGGCCACGAGAACATCGGTCGGGTCGTGGAGGTTGGTCCGAACGTCCCCAGCTGGCTGCGGCCGGGTGCGCTCGTCGTGGCCACAGTGCGGCGACCAGGGCACTCGATCTACGACCAGATCGGAATGCAGGACATGACGACCGACGAGCCGCTGGAGCGGGGGATCAACCGGCTCCACGGCTATCTCGCCGAGGCATACGTCGACGACGCCGCGTTTCTCGTGCCCCTGCCCGATTCCCTCGAGGCGGTCGGTGTTCTCCTCGAGCCGCTCACGGTCGCCGAGAAGGGGATCCGGCAGGCATTCGAGATCCAGCGCCGGCTCAAGGTCTGGCGCCCCACGCGTGCCGCGGTCCTCGGGGCGGGGACGATCGGCCTGCTGACGGTCCTCGCACTGCGACTGCGCGGGCTCGACGTGGCGGTCTATTCGCGGCGCCCGGCCCCGTATCGAAACAGCGAGTTGCTAGACGCGATCGGAGCGCGCTATGTGAGCTCCGCTGTCACGACGCTGGAGCAGCTCGCCGAGTCCGACGGTCCCTTCGACTTCATCCTCGATGCGAGCGGCTTCAGCCCGCTCGCCTTCGGTGCGGCCGGGATCCTGGGCACGAACGGCGTCCTCGTCCTAGCGAGCGTGACCGGCGGCAACACGACCGTGGAGCTGCCGACGGATCACATCAACCAGGGGTTCGTCCTCGGCAACAAGGTGATGGTCGGCACCGTGAACGCCCATCGCGACGATTTCGTCGCGGGCGTCGAGGACCTCCTCCGCTCCGAGGCGTTCTATCCCGGATGGCTCGCCCAGCTGATCACGACGCGGGTCGCGGGGCTCGAGAACTTCGACGAGATGTTCCGGCACCTGCGCGACGACAAGGATGCGATCAAGGTTGTCGTCGAGGTCGCGGGGACGTGACCCTCGACCCGGAGCGACGGCGCCTGGCCGACGCTCGCGAGCAGAAAGCGGCCTGGTACCGCTGGGGTCCCTACCTGTCGGATCGCCAGTGGGGGACCGTCCGCGAGGACTACTCGGCGAGCGGCGAGGCGTGGGACTACTTCCCCCACGATCACGCCCGATCGCGGGCCTATCGCTGGGGCGAGGACGGGCTGCTCGGGATCAGCGACGGGCATGGCCGGCTGTGCTTCGCGATCGCTCTCTGGAACGGGCAGGACCCGATCCTCAAGGAGCGGCTGTTCGGGCTCACGGGGCCGGAGGGCAACCACGGTGAGGACGTCAAGGAGGCCTACTTCTACCTCGATGCGACGCCGACGGCGAGCTACCTGCGCGGCCTGTACAAGTACCCGCAGCGGGCGTTTCCTTACGCGGAGCTCGTCGCGGAGAACCGCCGGCGCGGGAAGGAGGACCCGGAGTACGAGCTGGCCGACACGGGGATCTTCGATGACGATCGCTACTTCGACGTCGAGGTCGAATACGCGAAGGCCACCCAGGACGACATCGGGATCCGGATCGCCATCACGAATCGCGGCCCGGAGGCAGCCCCGATCCACCTCCTGCCGACGCTCTGGTTCCGGAACACGTGGGCCTGGGGAATCGACGATCGCCATCCGAGCATCCGACCGCGCGCGGATGCCCCTCTTGTCGCGTTGACCGGGACCAGGGCGGTCCTGCGGGCCGATCACCACACGCTCGGGGCAGTCTGGCTGACGGCGGCCGACGATCCGGAGCTCCTGTTCACGGAGAACGAGTCCAACGCCGAGCGCCTGTGGGGCATGACTTCGCGGACCGCGGCCGTCAAGGACGCGTTCCACCAGGCCATCGTCGACGAGGACGCGGGCCGCCTTGCGCCGTCCGCCGACGGCGGAACGAAGGCCGCTGCCCGGTACGAGTGGACGCTCGCTCCAGGCGAGACGCGCATCGCCCGCCTGCGCCTGACGCAGGGCGATTCGCCGGCCGCGCCGGCCGAGGTAGACCCAATCGCAGTTGCCCGCCGAACGGAAGCCGACGCGTTTTACGCCGCGGTCACTCCGTCGGGCCTCACGGACGACGAGCGCCTGGTCCAGCGGCAGGCGTTCGCCGGGCTCGTCTGGGGCAAGCAGTTCTACCACGTCGACGTCGGTCGCTGGCTCGACGGCGACCCGGCGGGCCCGCCTCCGGCGATCGATCGCGCGAATGGCCGGAACGCCAGCTGGCGCGAACTCAACGCCGCCGACGTCATCTCGATGCCGGACCCCTGGGAGTACCCGTGGTTCGCGGCCTGGGACCTTGCCTTCCACACCGTCCCGTTCGCCCTCATCGACCCCGAATTCGCCAAGGCCCAGCTCGTGCTCCTGACCCGCGAGTGGTACATGCACTCGAACGGCCAACTGCCGGCCTACGAGTGGGCGTTCTCGGACGTCAATCCGCCTGTCCACGCCTGGGCGACGTGGCGCGTCTACAAGATCGAGCAACGCGTCACCGGTCGCGCCGATCGCGATTTCCTCGAGCGCGTCTTCCACAAGCTGCTGCTCAACTTCACGTGGTGGGTCAACCGCAAGGACCGCGACGGGCACAACGTCTTCCAGGGCGGATTCCTGGGCCTCGACAACATCGGCGTGTTCGACCGGAGCAAGGAGCTACCGGGCGGCGGGCATCTCGCCCAGGCCGATGGGACGGCGTGGATGGGCTTCTACAGCCTCCAGATGATGCAGATGGCCCTCGAACTGGCGACCGAGAACGACGTCTACGAAGACCTCGCGACGAAGTTCTTCGAGCATTTCCTCTACATCGGCGGAGCGCTCAACAACCTCGGCGGGTCGGGGATCTCGCTCTGGGACGACGAGGACTCGTTCTTCTACGACGTCATTCACATGCCGGACGACTCGATGATCCAGCTGAAAGTCCGCTCCCTCGTCGGGCTCCTGCCGCTGCTCGCCGTCGAGACCCTGGAGCCGGCTCTGCTCGAGCGGATGCCGGCGTTCGCCAGGCGCCTGGGGTGGTTCCTGCGCAACCGGCCCGAGCTGGCCAGCCTCGTCGCCAGCTGGGAGGACCCGGGCATGGGCCGGCGGCGGCTCCTCGCCCTCGTCCACGGCCATCGGATGAAGCAGCTTCTCCAGCGAATGGTCGACGAATCGGAGTTTCTCTCGCCATACGGGATCCGGGCGCTCAGCCGATACCACCTCGATCACCCCTATGCGCTCGACTTCGAGGGCGGCCATTACGAGGTGGGTTACGAACCTGCCGAGTCACGGACTGAGCTGTTCGGTGGCAACTCGAACTGGCGCGGTCCGGTCTGGTTCCCGATCAACTACCTCCTGATCGAGGCGCTCCAGAAGTTCCACCATTACTACGGCGACGATTTCACCATTGAGTCGCCAACGGGCTCCGGACAACAGCTGTCGCTCCGCGACGTCTCCGACGACCTGGCCCGGCGTCTGGCTGGGCTGTTCGTCCGGGACGAAGCCGGCCGGCGGGCCGCGTTCGGCCAGGACGAGCGCGCCCAGACCGACCCGCAGTGGCGTGACAAGGTCCTCTTCTACGAGTACTTCAACGGCGACACCGGTGCCGGCGTCGGGGCGAGCCACCAGACGGGCTGGACGGCTCTCGTCGCAAAGCTGCTGGACCAAATCGGCCGGTCCTCACCGTCGCCACGATGACGGCTCAGGCGCGCGTTGCCGCCTGCGCTCCTCGCTCACGCACGTTGAAGTGCGCTCGCTCCGGTGCTCGGACGGGGCCTTCGCCGGAACCGCCCCTGCGGCGACGGAACTGAGTGGCTACTCGGTCGATCGTCGAGCGGCCGCTCGTGAGGTTCGGACGCGAGGTGACCGGCGATCCGGCGGCCGCGTTCCGCCGCGAGTGGCTCGTGACGAATGGCCTTGGCGGGTATGCCTCGGGCTCGCTCATGGGACCCGCCACGCGGCGCTATCACGGCTTGCTCGTGCCGGCCCTGGCGCCGCCGGTCGATCGACGGGTCGTCGTCCAGGGCTCACTCGAGTGGGTCGTCGACGTGGAGCGTCGCGAGCGAATCGCGTTGAGCACCCACGAGTATGGCGACGGGACGATCGATCCGGACGGGTACGCGAATCTCGAGTCATTCGAGCTGGACGGTGCGCTCCCGGTCTGGCGATTCGCGGTCGCCGACATGATCGTCGAACGGCGAGTCTGGATGCCGCCCGGTCGGAATGCGGCCTGGATCTCATTCAGGCTCGTTCGCGGCGAGCGCCCCGTCGCCATCGAGTGGACGCCGCTCGCGACATGGCGCGACTTCCACTCGCTCGCGACGCCGGCCTCGCCGCCGGACGTTGAGGTCGCGGATGGCGGCCTGGCAATCCGCTTTGACGATGCGCCGGCGAGCCTCCTGGTTGCGTCGACCGGTGGCGCGGCCACTGTCGGCGGCGACCGCTACCGCGACTTTCTTCACCGCGAGGAGACGGCCCGCGGCCTCGACGACCGATCCGACGCCTTCGCGACGGGGACGATCCGGCTTCAGCTCGAGCAGGGCCGAACCGCCGGTGTGCTCCTGTCGGTCGACGGGGACCCCGAGCTGGACCTCGCCCAAGGCCCCGATGCATCGCTCGCCCGTGTTCGCGACCGCCAGGTCGAGCTCCTCGAGCGGGCGGCGGCGACCTCGGCCGATCCGGCGGTCCAGCAGCTGGTCCTCGCTGCCGACCAGTTCATTGTCGAGCGCCGGGCCGCGGCCCGGACGATCATCGCCGGCTACCACTGGTTCAACGACTGGGGCCGCGACACGATGATCGCGCTGCCCGGCCTCACCCTCGCCACCGGCCGCGCCGACGAGGGCGCCGCGATCCTACGCTCGTTCGCGCCGTACGTGCGCGACGGCCTGCTGCCGAACAACTTCCCCGACAGTGCCGGCGCCGACCCTGGATACAACACGGTCGACGCGTCGCTCTGGTACGTGGTCGCGCTCGGGCGCCATCGCGAAGCGACCGGCGATCTGGCCCTGGTCAGCGAGCTCCTTCCGGTCGTCCGCGAGATCGTCGATCGGCACAGCGCCGGGACGCGGTTCGGGATTGGTGTGGACGCCGTCGACGGCCTGCTCCGGGCGGGCGAGCCCGGCCTCCAGCTGACGTGGATGGACGTCCGGATCGGTGACTGGGTCGTGACGCCCCGGATCGGCAAACCGGTCGAGATCAACGCCCTCTGGTACAACGCGCTGCGATACCTGTCGGCCTGGCTGAGCGAGCTGGGCGACGCGGCCGCAACGACGTACCGCGACCTCGCCGACCGCGTCCGGCTCTCGTTCGTCGAACGGTTCGTCGACGCCGCCGACGACTACCTCACCGATGTCGTCGACGGGCCCGATGGCGACGACCACCGCCTCCGCCCGAACCAGATCTTCGCGATCTCGCTGCCGCATCCGCTGCTAGAGGGCGAGGCTGCCGCGCGCGTCCTAGCGGCGGTCGGCCGTGAGCTCGCGACGAGCTATGGGCTGCGAACGCTCGCCACGACCGATCCCGACTATCAGGGCGACTACGGCGGCGACCGGGTCCAGCGCGATTCCACATACCATCAGGGACCGGTCTGGACGTGGCTCGCCGGGCCGTACATCGAGGCCCACCTGCGGATCCACGGCGACGTGTCGGCTGCCCGCTCGTTGCTCGGGCCGTTCGAGGATCACCTCCGCGATGCCGGCCTCGGCAGCGTGTCGGAGATCCTCGAGGGTGATCCGCCCCACTTGCCTCGCGGCTGCATCGCCCAGGCCTGGGGCGTCGGCGAGGTGCTCCGAGCCTGGCGCCTCGTCGAGGGCGTCGACGCCGCGGTCAGGCCGGGAGGCTGAACCAGAAGCGGGTCATCCCGTCCCGCGACTCCGCACCGACCGCGCCGCCGACCGCTTCGACGAGCTGCCGCACGATCGCGAGCCCGATCCCGGCCCCGCCGTGCGCCCGGTCGCGCGACTTGTCGACGCGGTAGAAGCGCTCGAACACATGGGGGAGGTCCGCCGTCGGAATGCCATCGCCGGAATTGGCGACCGAAACGAGGACGTCGGCCGGCCGTCGCTCCGCCCGGACCGAGATGCGACCGCCCGGAGGTGTGTAGCGGACCGCGTTCTGGAGCAGGTTGCCGACCACCTGGGCGAGCTGGTCGGGATCGCCGCGAGCCGCCAGCGAATCGGGCAACTCGACGGTCATCTCGAGGCCGGCGGAGCGGGCCGCCGGACGGGCGAGGTCGACCGCCGCCTGGATCGTCGCCGCCAGATCGAGATCGACGAGCGTCGGCTGGACGCCGGAATCCCCCGCCGCGAGGGTATCGAGCGACCGCGACAGCCGGACGAGCCGCTCCGCTTCATCGAGGAGCGACTCGAACGTTGCCCGATCCGGCTCGATGACGCCGTCGCGAAGCGCCTCCAGATAGCCCTGGAGATTCGTCAGCGGCGTCCGCAGCTCGTGGGCGGCATTGGCGATGAACTCGCGGCGCATCCGCTCCTGCTCCTCGAGCGCGGCGGCCATCTGATTGAACGAATCCGACAGGCTGACGATCTCCTCCGGGCCCTGGCGCGGGATTCGGGCGTCGTAGTCGCCCTCCGCGATCCGTCGCGCCGCGCCGCCGATCTCACGAAGGGGTCGAGCCAGCCGGGCCCCGAGGATGCCCGCGACCACGACCGCGACGACGACGGCGAAGACCGACGTCGCCACGACCACCCAGCCGACGCTGTCCTGGAACATCGCCTTGCTCGACTCGACGCTCTCGCCGTGTTCGGTCATGAGATCGGCGAAGCTCTGGCCGCCGATCACAATGACACCGATCGCGAGGATCGCGATCGCCAGGCCGGCGACGACGAGGGCCGCAAGCCCGATCCGGGCGGCGATCCCGCCGGTTCGCCGGGTCACCCGGCGCCGCCCTCGTCGGTTGGTGCAGCCCGGTAGCCGACCCCTCGCACCGTGGCGACGTAGCGCGGCTTCTCGGCGTCGTCGCCGAGCTTGTCCCGCAACCGGCCGATGTGGACGTCGACGGTCCGATCGAGGATGTCGGCCTCGTCCTGGCCGTAGACCGCGTCGAGGAGCTGGTCGCGGGTCAGCACCCGGCCCTCGGCCTCGAGCAGCGTTACGAGGAGGCGGAACTCAACGGCCGTCAGTGCCACGAGCCGATCGGCGATCCTGACCTCGTGGCGGGCGCGATCGATGACGAGGTCGGCGTGCCGGATCGGCGGACTGGAATGTTCGTCGAGGCCGCCTCGGCCCGTCCGTTCGAGGATGCGCTGGACGCGCAGGACGAGCTCGGCCGGCGAGAAGGGTTTCGGAAGGTAGTCGTCGGCGCCGGCACCGAGCCCGGTGATCCGGTCGTCGGTCAGGCCCCGCGCCGACAGGACGATGACCGGCGTCTGGTCGGTCCGTCTGACCGCGCGCAGCACGGCGAGGCCGTCGATCTCAGGCAGCATGATGTCGAGGATGACGAGCGCGGGCGCCTGGTCGGCGATCGCGGCCAGGGCACTCCGTCCGTCGGTTGCCTCGATCACCCGGTATCCGGCGCGCTCGAGGTACATCCGGACGAGTCGAACGATCTTGACGTCGTCGTCGACGACAAGGATCGGCCGGCCGGTCGCTTGGCTCGTCGTGGGCTGGCTCATCGTCTGCATCGTATGCGTCTCGAATGGCGGTTGCGCGAGACCCAACGGTCGGCGATGTCGATGACCGGCCGATGACGGTGACCTCCCCACGCCCTATTTCGTCCGATACCGAACGTCTCGCCAAATCACTCCCTTGCCGACGGCTGCTCCGAGATCGGACTCCGGATCCGGACGATTGGGTCGAGTGGAAGTGAGGTTCGGCGACGTTCGGATTCGGAGGATCAGGGAAGCGAGGGGGACCGACGTGAGGCCGATCCACGGGTGTACGGTCCGAGGGTGAGCGGCCACCGATCGAGCGCGGCGAGTCTCGCCGAGGTGTTTCGCGCGGCGCTGGGGCTGGGGTTGACGTCGTTCGGCGGCCCGATCGCCCACATCGGCTACTTCCGGCGCGAGTACGTCGAGCGGCGGCGCTGGTTCGACAATCCGGCGTTCGCCGATCTCGTGGCCCTCTGCCAGTCTCTGCCGGGGCCGGCGAGCAGCCAGCTCGGGATCGCGATCGGGGCGCGGCGGGCGGGGGTGCTCGGCGGGATCGTCTCGTGGGTTGGCTTCACGATGCCGTCGGCGATCGCGCTCGTGCTGTTCGGGCTCTTCAGCGGGTCGGCCGACCTCTCGGCCGCCGGCTGGCTCCACGGGTTGAAGCTCGCCGCGGTGGCGGTTGTCGCCCAGGCCGTCTACCTGTTAGCTCGCTCGCTGGCGCCCGATTGGCCGCGGCGGACGCTGGCGTTGGCCGGCATGGCGATCGCGCTCCTGTGGACGACGCCATTCTCGCAGCTCGTGATCATCGTCGGCGGAGCACTTGCCGGATGGCTCGTGCTCGGCGCGCCGACGGCCGCGGCGGATGCAGGCGGCACGTCCGCGTCCATGTCCGCGCACTTGCCAAGCCCGATCGGACGACGCGTCGGCGCCGTTGCCCTGGCCCTGTTCTTCGCGCTTCTCCTCGGGTTGCCGCTCCTGCGAGCCGCGACCGGCTCGACCGGCATCGCGATGGTCGAGACGTTCTATCGGACGGGCTCGCTCGTATTCGGTGGGGGCCATGTCGTGTTGCCGCTCCTCCATGCCGGGGTCGTCGACCCGGGCTGGGTGAGCGAGGATCGCTTCCTCGCCGGCTACGGCGCGGCACAAGCGGTCCCCGGGCCGCTCTTCTCGTTCGCGGCGTATCTCGGGACCGTGTCGGTGCCACCGCTCGGGGGCTGGGCTGGAGCCGCCGTGGCCCTCGTCTCGATCTACCTGCCCTCGTTCCTGCTGCTGTTCGGCGTGCTGCCGTTCTGGGACCGCCTGCGCGAGTCGGCGGGGTTCAGGCGCGCCCTCGTCGGCGCGAACGCGGCTGTCGTCGGACTGCTGGCGGCCGCGCTGTACACGCCGATCTGGACAGGCGCAATCGCGTCAATAGCAGACGTCGCGATCGCTGTCGCCGGCCTGGCGCTGCTGGTCCCGGGCCGCGTCCCGCCGATCGTCGTCGTCGTGCTCGCCGCGATCGTCGGGCAGCTCATCCGCGGCTGACCACCTGGCCAAACATTCACCTGTGGACTCTTGGAGCCTGGAACATAGCGGTTCAGGGGGTCTCCTGTACGTCGCAGCGATGAGTTTCGGCGGCTTGATCAGTCAACTAGTCGCATAGAGACCAATCGGAGGTGTAGGGCGTGCGAAAGATCGTCGTAGGTATGTTGTTGTCCCTCGACGGGGTTGCGGAGGCCCCGGATAGTTTCTTCGGCTGGGACGACGCGTTGGACGCCAGCATCCCTCGGCTGATCGCCACACAGGATGCGGTCATCCTCGGCCGTCACAGCTACGACGAGTGGGTGCGATTCTGGCCCGCTAGCGAGATCGAGCCGTTCGCGGCGTTCATCAACGGGGTCACGAAGTATGTCGCGACATCGACGCCCCTTGACCGAGATTGGGTCAATGCGACGGTGGTCGACGGCGGGCTGGTCGAATTCGTTCGGGATCTCAAGCAGCAGCGCGGAGGCGATATCGGCGTCCACGCCAGTATCTCGGTCGCGCAGGCGCTGCTCGCCGCCGACGTTGTCGACGAACTCAGGCTCGTGATAGGGCCGATGATCGTCGGCCGCGGACGACGACTCCTCGACGGCTTGCCAGCGATTCAGCTCGAATTGGTCCGAACCGAGATCTCACCGACTGGCTATCTGCTCGTCGACTATCGCGTTATTCGTTAGGCGCGGTCCGCCTGCTGGAGCGGACCGGAACTGGGCCGATGCGCGCCCGCGTCACGCACTGAGAGAGCGCCATCGTTGGGCCGGGCCGTGGCCTGGATTCGCACCCGGGCCTCGTGAAGCTGTCCCAAGAGTCCCGGGATGGCTATTTGGCCAGTTACGGAACCCTGAGCGGGGCGACGAGGCCTCCCATCGAATGCGCGACGACGATCGGCTCGTGGCAGCGTCGATCGCTCCGGCGACGACATCGGCGGACTCGCGGGCACCGGCCAGCGGATCCGACACGGGAGATCGACCGCCACGGCCTGATGCCCGAGCCGCTCGAGCTCGGGAACCAGGAGGTCCCAGCACCAGGCACCGTGGTAGGACCCATGGACGAAGAGGATGTTCACGCCTAGCGCTCCGATTCGAGGGCGGCGGCGATCTCGTTCAACGTCGGGACGACCGCCGCCGCGCCGGCGCCATCGAGAACCCCCGGTTCGACCGCCGAACCGGCGAACACGCCGATCGCGATCATGCCCGCGGCGACGGCCGAGACCATGTCCCACGTCGAGTCGCCGACGTACCAGCAGCGCGCCGCCTTGACCCCGACCTCTTTCGCAGCGAGGAGGAGGAGATCTGGCTCCGGCTTGGCGTGCTTGACGTGGCTGGCATCGACGATCGTCGGCTCCGATGGGAGGCCGAGGGCGGCGACGGATGTCGCGACCTGGGCCTTGCGGCTCGACGTCGCGATCGCCCAGGCGATGCCACGCTTCTCGATCGCCTCGACGATCCGCCGAACGCCCGGCAGCGGCCGCGGCGAGCTGTTCAACTTCTCGTAGATCTCGCCCGAACGCAAGTCGATCTCTTCCGCTCGCGCTTCGTGGATCGGCTGGCTTGCGAGGGCAGCGATCTCACTCGCAAGGCGCTTGCCATCGACGCCGATGAGCGGCGCGATCTGGTCGCGGTTGCTCGGCAGGCCGGCCTCCGCGAGTGCCTCGAGCCAGGCCTCGATCCGGGTCGCGACCGTATCGACGAGCGTCCCGTCGAGGTCGAACAGGACCGCGTCGGGGATCGGCAGATCGCGAACGGCCGGCATCAATCCTCGCGGCTGGGTGAGTTGGGGTGGCCTATGGGTCTCGAACCCATAACCTTCGGATCCACATTCCGATGCTCTGCCTATTGAGCTAAGGCCACCGCGGGGATGCATCGCCGGCCGCAGCCGCGAGCGGGCCGAAGTCTACCGCAACGGCTCCGTGCGGCGGCCTCGGCGCCGCGGGTTCCTAGTTCAGTCCGGGGTTCGAGCCGCCGCGCGCGCTCGGGCGGACGCTGGTGACCGTGACGCGCGGGATCCAGCCGGTCAGGCCGATCGGCGTCCGGACGTTCAGATAGCCATCCTGCGAGCCGACGATCTCGACCTCGTCGCCTCGCTCGAGCCGGGTCAGCATCGTGGAGAACTCGTCGGGCATCGCCGCCATCCGAACGCCCTGGTACGAGACAAAGACACGCTCCACGCCTTTCGCAGGCGGCTTGGCGAATGCGCTAGCCGCGACGACCGCGGCAGCCGGTATCCCGGCAGGCTTCTTCGGGCGCGCCTTCTTGGGCGGCTTCTTTGCCTTGGCTGCGCTCCCCATCGATGCCATCGGGACTGTGCTCGCCGGCGGCGCTACGACCGGGACCGGCGGGGCCATCGGGATCGACGACTCTAGAACGAACGTCGCGAGCGATGGCGAGTCGTCGCGCGGCCGGCGTCGGACGAGAAAAAGGAACAGGAGGATGCCGCCCATGGTCGTCCCGAGCCACGCGAAGACGGGCTCAGGCACCGACAGCGAGGCGAACGGGAGGGCGAGCCCGCCCGCACTGTCGTTCACGGCCCCACCGCGGTCTCCGGTGCCGCCACTGCCCCGGGTGGTTCCGGGGCCTCCGGACCCGCCCGGTGCCGCTGGACCGCCCAGCGCAGTGATGATCGTCCCTGTCGCGGTTGGCGAGGGCTTGGGCCGGGCCCGGGTGGCGGTGGGGGCGCTGGTTGGCGGGGCGGTCGGAGCGGGTGTGACGACGACCGCGGTCCCCTGGGTGGCCCTGGCTGTCGGACGGGGCGTCGGCTTCGGCGTCGGCTTCGGCTTCGGCGTGGGCTTCGGGGTTGGCCTGGCCGTCGGCGTGGGGGTCGGCCTTGGAGTTGGCGCCGGAGTTGGCTTCGGGGTCGGCTTCGGAGTCGGAACCGGCGTAGGAGTCGGGGGCGGGGCCGTGACGCTGATCGTGAGAGGCTCCGGATGGGTGTGATCGCATGGTCTAGAGCCGCCGTAGTAGGCCCGGAAGGCGTATATGACGGTGCCCGCAGGCAGCTTCCTCGAACCCTTGTAAATCACGTCCTGCCTGAAGTTCGAGTCGGACGCCGCGAGCTTGATCGACTCGTTGCCGTTTATCACCAATCGGATCGACGCTGGCGGGTCGCCATCACTGTTTCTGTAGTGGACAGAGAAGTTGAACGTCGTCTTCGTCGTACCCGAGGTCGGGCTAACTGCCCCGCGGTCGATCGTGACGGGCCCGCACTTATTGGCATAGGTTGGCGACACCGACAACCCGGCCACGGACGCGAACAGCCAGCTCGAGAGCGCAAGTGCGCCCGCGAGTCGAATTCGTGGCTGTCCCCGTCGGTTGACTTGGTTCCCCTCTTGCTGACTGCGGCAGTAGTGGGAACGTATTCACGGGGTGGCCCTTCGTCATTGGGCCCAACGTTGTCGGCGGCCGGTACTTTGGTCACGGTCACATGGTGGTCCGGATGCCGTAAACAGTCTTCAACCCCCAACCCGCCGTCCGAGACCATGCTCGACCACCCACCCGATCCGCGCCCGCACTATCGCGACCGCCGATCCGCGGCCATCCGCGGGCGGATGATCCGCGTCCTCGTGGTGGAGTTCGCAGTACTCATGGCGGTGGCTGCGGTCGAGGGTTTCTGGCCCGGCCGGGGCCCCGGGACCGATGCCGCCGTCGGCTTCCTCGCCGTCTGTGCGATCGTCATCCCGCTCGCGATGGCCGGCCTGTCCCGACCGATCCTCCGCGACGTTGACCAGCTCGAAGAGGAGCGCAGCAGACTGCTCGAGCTGTATGACAAGGCGCGCCTCGACGCCCTCATTGACGGCCTGACCGGTCTTGGCAACCACCGCGCCTTCCAGGACGAGCTGGCGCGCCAGATCAGCCAGGCGGTGCGCCAGGGCACCGCGCTCGCGCTTCTCCTCGTCGACGTCGACGATCTCAAGAAGATCAACGATACCCGGGGCCACGCGACCGGCGATGAGCTGCTGAGCGCCCTCGGACGGATTGCGGCCACATCGCTCCGGCGCTACGACCGTGCTTTCCGCATCGGTGGCGACGAGTTCGCCATCCTCCTGCCGGGGGCCGACATCGAGCGAGGGTTGGCCACGGCCCGACACATCCTCGCGAGCGCCCTCAACGGCGGCGACCCGACCCGACCGCGGGAGGCCATCTCGCTTTCGATCGGGGTCTCGTCATTTCCGCTCCCGAGTGGCGACAGCCGCTGGCTCTATCGCCACGCGGATGCCGCCCTCTCCTGGTGCAAGCGCCATGGTCGGACGAACGCCGTCGCCTACGAACCGGGTCGTCACGGCCTGACCGAGGACTCGTCGACCGAAGACCTTTCAGTGGCCCTCGGCGCGATCCTCGCCGAGCGTTCGCTCCGACCGGTCTACCAGCCGATCTTTTCGCTCGCGACCGGCGAACCGATCGGCTACGAGGGTCTCGTCCGGCCGACGGACGGCGCCCCGATCGCCGACGCGGGCAGCCTGTTCGCGGCCGCCGAGAAGGCCGACCGGATCGTCGAGCTCGACATGGCTTGCCTGCAGATCGTCGCCGACGGAACCGGCCAGCTCGAGCCGAACACCTATCTGAGCATCAACCTCTCGCCCCGGACCCTCGAGTCCGACCAGTTCCACCCGATTGAGCTGACGACGATCTTCCAGAAGCGGGGCATCATGCCCCACCAGATCGTCGTTGAGCTGACCGAGCGCGAGGCTGTCCAGGACCTCGAGCAACTGCGGCGGAACGCGGCGGCCTGTCGACGGGCGGGGATGCGCCTGGCGGCCGACGATGTCGGCTCGGGCAACGCCGGCCTTCGGCTCCTGAGCGAGATCCAGTTCGACATCATCAAGGTCGACCTGTCGCTGGTCCAGGGCGGCCTTCTCCACGATCCGTCCCACGCCGTCCTCCGGGTGGCGGAGGGACCGGCCCTGTGAAGCCCGACAACCTACCGGCGGCGACGCCGGCAAGGTGCCAAATCCGGGCAGGTCCTCCTGCGAGATAAGGGATTGAAGACCCTTCCTCTCCGGGAAGGGTCACTTGGTTTCGGCGTCACTCGCATCCATTCCCGGCAGGCGTCCCCAGAGGCGCCCCGGGCGGAGACAGACCGATGACGATCGAGACGCCGCTTGGCCCGACGACGAATTCCGTCGCGCCGGCCGCCGCCGAACCCAGCGCGCCATCGCACGTCCTCGGCATGCGCTGTCGAGCCTGCGGCCGGCACGAGGAGATCGGGCCGAACTACGTCTGCGCCGGTTGTTTCGGCCCGCTCGAGGTCGTCTACGACCCGGGCGTTGCTCGCAGGACACGGACCCGCGAGGCGGTCGCGGCACGGGCGCCCGGAATCTGGCGCTACCTCGAGCTGCTGCCGATGTCGACGGCTCCTGTCCGCGGGCTCGCGGTCGGCTCGACGGCGCTCGTCCATGCCGACCGGCTCGGCGCCGCGATCGATGTCGATCGGCTCTGGCTCAAGGACGACACCCGCAACCCGACGCTCAGCTTCAAGGACCGCGTCGTCGCGGTCGCCGCTGCCCGGGCGGTGGAATTCGGCTTCGACACGCTCGCCTGTGCCTCGACCGGCAACCTCGCCGGGGCGACGGCCGCCGCCGCCGCTGCTCTCGGGTTGCGTGCCTTCGTCTTCGTCCCGTCGGACCTGGAGCCGGCCAAGGTCGACCACGCCCTCGGCTATGGCGCGACCGTCGTTCGAGTCGACGGCACGTACGACGACATCAACCGGCTCAGCCTCGAGATCGCCGACGAGGAGGGCTGGGCCTTCGTCAACGTCAACCTGCGCCCGTTCTATTCGGAGGGGAGCAAGACGCTCGCGTTCGAGATCGCCGAGCAGCTCGGCTGGCGCCTGCCGGACGTCGTCGTGGCTCCGATAGCGTCCGGCTCGCTCTACACGAAGGTCGCCAAGGGCTTCGACGAGCTGGTTGCGGTCGGGCTCGTCGAGCCGAAGGTCGTCAAGTTCGTCGGCGGCCAGCCCGCGGGATGCTCGCCGGTGGCGACCGCATTCGCGGCCGGGACCGATCGGATCGACCCGGTCCGCCAGCCCGACACGATCGTCCGATCGCTCGCGATGGGCAGCCCCGCCGATGGGCCGTACGCCCTCGAGTTGACGCGCCGCACGGGTGGCTCGATCGAGGCGATCTCCGACATCGACACCGCCGCCGCCATCCGCCGCCTCGCGGTGACCGAGGGGATCTTTGTCGAGACGGCCGGCGGCGTGACGGTTGCGGCGGTCGAGGCGGCCCGGCTACGGGGCGTGATCGGCGAGGGCGACGAGGTGGTCGCATTGCTGACCGGCAACGGGGTGAAGACGCCAGACGCGCGCCGCTTCGGCGAGGCCGCGGTGCCGATCCCGGCCCCGATTGCCGCCACACACGA
>JBBSCI010000020.1:0-27515 GCA_038250445.1 Candidatus Limnocylindrales bacterium
AGGAGCTCGTCGAGCTCGGCGTCGTCGGTCAGCATGATCCCGCCCTCGCCGGCGTTGACCGGCTTGGAGGATTGGAAGCTGAACACGCCGACGTCGCCGATGGCGCCGACCGGTCGGCCCCGCCACGCGGCGCCGTGCGCCTGGGCGGCGTCCTCGACGACCCGCAGGCCATGCCGTCGGGCCGCGGCCATGATGCCGTCCATGTCGGCGGGCGAGCCGCCGTGGTGGACGGGCACAATCGCCTTCGTCCGCGGACCGACCAGCGCTTCGATCGAGGCCGGGTCGATGAGGAGGGTCTCGGGGTCGACATCGACGAAGACCGGTACCGCACCGAGCATCAGGGCCGCACTGGCTGTCGCGATGAATGTGTACGGCGGCACGAGGACCTCGTCCCCGGGCCCGACCCCGACCGCCTTGAGCGCGACCGAGAGACCCATCGTCGCGTTGACCGTCGCGACGCCGTGACGCGCATCGTGGACGGTGGCGAACTCGTCCTCGAACCGCTTGACGAACGTCCCATCGATCGATCCCCAGACCCCGGATCGCAGGGCCTCGAGCAGGAGCTCCTCCTCCTCGCGCCCGAAGACGGGCCATTGCCCGATCGGTTCCGTTCGGATCGGCGTCCCGCCGTCGATCGCCAGCGTCTCGGCCGGCCGCGTCAGTCGTGTTCCGGTCATCGAACGATCGCCGCCATCGCCGCTTCGTCGACGAACATCCTCGCATCGGCGTGGAGCCGCAGCGCCGAGGCCGGGCAGGCCGCCTCGATCGGGCCGCCGAGCATCCGTGCCACGGCTTGGGCCTTCTGCGCCCCAGGCACGACCACGCTGATTGCCCGGCTGGCGAGGATCGTCGACATCGTCACCGTCATTGCCAGGCGCGGCACGTCGTCGAACGACGGAAACGCGCCGTCACGGACCTGCTGGTGGCGGCTCGTCTCGTCGATCTCGACGGGCTTGACGACCAGCGGGTCGTCGAAATCGGCGACGTGCGGATCGTTGAACGCCAGGTGGCCGTTCTCGCCAACCCCGATCAATGCGAGGTCGATCCCGCCGTCGGAAAGGAGGCGGCCATAGCGGTCGCACTCGCCGCCAGGGTCGTTCGCGGCGGCACCGCCGTCAAGCAACTCGATTCGGCCCGGCTTGACGCGTGACCAGATCCGGCGATTGAGCCACTCGCCGAAGGAGCGCTCGTCGCCGAGTGGCAGCCCGACGTACTCGTCCAGATGGAATGCCTCGACACGGGCCCAGTCGATCCCCTCGGCGGTCCCGAGCACATCGAGAAACTCCGCCTGCGACGCCGCGGCGGCGAAGATGACCCGTGCTCGCGCCGACGCTGCGAGGATTCCCCGGAGCCGACCGGCAGCGTAGTCGGCGGCCGCCGCGCCCATGAGCGCGCGGTCGGGCAGCACCTCCGTCACGAGCCGGTCATTGCGAAGCTCGATCATGCGTGCTCCGGCACGAACACCACGAAGAAGACGTAGTCGAGCGGCCCGTCGCCCGTGTTGGTGATCAGGTGCTCCGTGCCCAGTGCAATGAGCACGCTGCTGCCGGCCGAGACCTCCGTCCGCTGGCCGTCGAGCTCGACGAACCCCGAACCGGAGGCGACGTAATAGATCTGGTCCTCGTCCTGATGCGTGTGAGCCGGGACGGTCTGGCCGGGATGGATCCGGACGTGCGTCACGTTCAGGCGCTTCGTCTCGAAGATCGGCCGGTAGTCGGCGTACGGCTCCGGTTGGACGGCCAGGTCGTCGAAGTGCCTGATCACGCAGTGCTTCCAGGCTTTATGGCGGATGCGATCGGTCCCACCTTCACGGCGTCGAAGTCCCAGCCGTGCTCGGCGCACATCGCCCGGACATGGCTGTCCCAGGTCGGTTCCGCGGCCGGCGGGCCGGCCGTGAAGCAGTCGATGCTGAGGTAGACCAGCCGGGTCGGGCCGCTCGCGCGGACGGAGTGAGGGGTCCCGGGCGGCGTCCGGACGAAGTCGCCGACGTGGAGCTCGACGCTCTCCCGCTGGTCCTGCCCAACGGCCATCCGGCCCTCGCCCTCCAGGATGTAGAACACCTGCTCGGCGTCCTCGTGGACGTGGACCGGCGGCGCCTCACCCGGCTCGAGGATGACGAAGAACGCCTCCGACGCCGCGCCGGCTGCCCGGTCCATGATCAGGTCGTTCGTATGGGTCGGGAACCGGTAGCGGGTCACCGTGCCAGTGTCGAACACGTACTGAGTCAAGCCTTCTCCCCGTGTTACGCGCGGGCGAATCTGCGTCGATTGTCCAACAATAGACCCTTGGACAGCGGGCCCGCAAGGCCCATACTGGGCCGATGGCGACAGACCTGTTCGATCTGAGCGGCAGCGTTGCCGCGGTCATCGGCGGAACGGGCGTGTTGGGTGGGGCCATCTGTCACGGTCTGGCCGACGCCGGCGCCGCCGTTGCGGTCCTCGGTCGATCCGCCGAGCGTGGCGCGGCCAGGGTCGCGGCACTCGAGGCGGGCGGGGCCTCCGCGATCACCGTCTCGGTCAATGCCACAGATCCCCTCGCACTCGCTTCGGCACTCGCCGAGATCCAGGACAGGCTCGGCCCCGTCGACATCCTGGTCAACGCGCCGGGTGTCAACAGTTCCACGCCGTTCTTCGAGATCGATCTCGAGGAATGGCACGCCCTCCTCGACACGAATCTGACGTCCGTCTTTGTCGCGTGCCAGGTCTTCGCTCGGGCGATGGTCGAGGGCGGTCGAGGCGGCTCGATCATCAACATCTCGTCGGCGTCGTCCGGGCCGCCGTTGAGCCGCGTCCTGACCTACTCGGTGGCGAAGGCCGGGTTGAACAACCTCACCCAGTACCTCGCCGCGGAGCTCGCGCCGCACCAGATCCGGGTCAACGCGATCGCGCCCGGCTTCTTTCCTGCCGAGCAGAACCGCCAGCTTCTCTCCGCCGACCGCCTGAGTGCGATCGTCGGCCACACGCCAGCCAAGCGCCTTGGCGAACCAAACGAGCTGATCGGGGCGGTCGTCTGGCTGGCGTCGGAACAGGCGTCGAGCTTCGTGACCGGCGCGATCATCCGCGTCGACGGCGGCTTCAGCGCGATGACGATCTGAGGGGCGTTGGCGATGCATCCAGAGCGGACCGATGACGTTCCCGTCGTTCAGGGCGGTGAGCCGGACGCCCGCGACCCGCTCGCGGTGTTCCGCCATGTTCATCTGCCGAACTGGGCGCTCGTCCACCATCGGTTCGATCCTGGCGAGGTAGAGGACGTCGACGCGGCCGTGCGGGCCGCCTTCGCCAGCGTCCCCGCCGCAATCCAACCGGGCCAACGGGTCTGCCTCGCCGTCGGCAGCCGCGGGATCGACCGGATCGCCGAGGTCGTCGGCGCCGCCGTCACCGCTGCTCGGCAGCTCGGGGCCACCGTCTTCATCGTGCCGGCAATGGGCAGCCACGGCGGGGCGACGGCGGAAGGCCAGTTAGAGGTGCTGGCCTCGTTCGGCATTCGTGAGGACACCGTCGGCTGCGAGATTCGGTCGAGCATGGACACGGTCCAGATCGGCGAGGTCGATGGTCGGATCCCGGTGTTCGTCGATCGGCATGCCCACGACGAGGCGGACGTGATCGTCCCGATCAACCGCGTCAAGCCCCACACGGACTTCAGCGGTCCGGTCGAGAGCGGGCTCCTGAAGATGATCTCGATCGGTCTCGGTAAGCAGCGCGGTGCCGACGCCTTCCACCGCGAGGGATTCGCGACATTCGCAGAGCTGATCCCGGCCGTCGCCGAGTTCACCCTCGCCCACGAGAACATCCCGTTCGGGCTGGCCCTCGTCGAGAACGGGTACGCGCGCCTGAGGCGGATCGAGGCTGTGCCGGCCACCGGCATGTTCGCCCGCGAGCGCGAGCTCCGCGAGGAGGCCGACAGCTTCCTGGCTCGCCTTCCAATAGCCGAGCTGGACGTGCTGGTCATCGACCGGATCGGCAAGGACATCAGCGGCCTTGGGATGGACTCGAATGTCGTCGGGCGCTACTACACCGGGCCGACCGGCCGGCCGCCATCCATCCAGCGGATCGTCGTGCGCGACCTGACCGACGAGACGGAGGGCAACGCCGTCGGGATCGGCATGGCGGACGTGATCCTCAAGCGCGTGGCCGACCGGATGGATCGTCCGAAGACATACATGAACTGCATCACGGCGAAGACACCCGAGGGTGCCCGGATCGCGATGATGGTCGAGACCGACCGCGAGGCCCTCGACGTCGCCATCGCCTGCTGCCTCCGCGTCGATCCGGCGCGGGCCAGGGTTGCCCGCATCCTTGACACGAAGCACCTCGAGTGGTTCTACGCGACCGAGTCGCTGCTAGCCGAGCTCGCCAAGGACGGCACGAGCGAGATCACTGGACCGATTCGACCGATCGCCTTCGACGCCGATGGGCGTTTCCTCGACGACTATGCGACCTGACGTTCGCTACGCGGCCATGGGCGGTGGCGTGAGTCGCCGTCCCGACCGAAGGTGCTGAGCCCGAACCGCCTGACCCTTCGCCTTGCAGCCCTGCCGTCAGCCAGGCGCGGCGCCCTGATCTTCATCTGCTCCGGGCTCGTCTTCGTCGCGACCGACTCCCTCACGAAGACACTCGTCTCGAACCTGCCCGTCGTCGCTGTCGTGTTCGGTCGCCATGTCACGTATCTCGCGGCCGTCGTCCTGCTCGCCGGGCGGCGGAACCCGCGGCGCCTCCTGGCAACCGCCCGATTGGGCACCCAGATCGCCCGCGGCCTGGCGAACTTCGGTGCGACGGCCACGTTCTTCCTGTCGCTGTCGCTCCTCCCGCTGGCGGAGGTGAGCACGCTCGCGTCGACGACCCCGCTGATTGTCGTCGCTCGCCGGGCCGTTCCTTGGGGAGCGGATCACGCGCCTTGCCGTTCTGGGGGCGGTCATCGGGTTCGCGGGCGTACTCGCGATGATCGGCATCGACCCGGGCAGCCTCAACCCGGCCCAGCTCGTCCCGCTCGGGACCGCCGCGTCGTATGCGATCTTCAGCATGCTCACCCGCGAGCTCCGGGCCGAACCGCCAGAAGTGACGCTGTTCTACTCGGGGCTTGTCGGCTTGATCGCCTCGGGAATCCTGTTCGTCGGCGTGCCAACGACGACCTCGCCAGAGGCCTGGCAGTGGCTGGCGATCGGGCTGGTCGGGCTCTCGGCGCTGACGGGCCACCGCCTCCTGGTCGCCGCCTACCGCTGGGGCCGGGCAAGCGACCTGGCGCCGCTCGGCTACCTGAGCCTCGTCTGGTCGTTCCTGAGCGGTGCCATCCTCTTCCGGGAACCGGTCGAGCCCCAGGCGGTCGCCGGCGCGCTCGCGATCGCGGTCGGTGGCGTGGTCACGTTCCGGGCGGGACCGGCCGACCGGGAGCCGGTCCCCGCATCGGTCGACTACGGCGATCCCGTCGACTTCGAGACTGGCGGGCCGGATGCCCGCGATCAGCCGCGCGACCCGCCGTCGGGCTGAGGGCTCGAATCGGTCGGCCCCGCCAGGAGCGCCGTTCGGAGCCCATCGGTCAGGATGTCCTCTGCGGTCTCCGAGACCCAGTGCCAGTCGCCCAGGTTCTCGTCGCCTTCCGCCAGCTGAAGGCTGGTGGGGATATAGCCCGTCGCGGACTCGCCGTAACCGAGGGCCATGACGAACGCGTCGGGCCGGAGGCTCTGGGCGAGGAGCTGGTATTCGACATACGTCTCGCCGGGCAGGAGGGCGAGCACCGCGGGTCCGATCTCGACAACCGGCAGGTCGATCGGCTGCCCGGTTGCCGTCCGCTGCCGCCAGCTCATCGCCATCGCCGCGAGGCACTCGTCGAACGGGTTCGCGTCGTCGATCAGTCGCGCCGCGAGGTCGGCGTCCGTGTGGCCGACACCGCCGCGCGGCTCGAACCGGAGCGGAATGGACCGAAAGGACAGGCGCTCGAGCGGCTCCCGGCGGGTGGCGGCCCAGGCGCCGGCCATCGCTGCCTCCATCCGGGCCGCCAGGACGGGCCGGTTCTCCCTGGCCCCGTCGTTGTACTTGCCCGCCGTCACGTTCCCGCTGCAGCCGGACGCATACAGCTGGAGGACGTCGGGGAGCGTCCGCTGGCGCGCTCGGCGGGCGATGCCCATGAAGTCAGCCGAGACCTCGCCCCCGCCGTAGTAGCTCATCGGGTGGACGGCGTAGCTGCTCAGGGCGAGGAGCGGCCGGTCGCCGTCCCAGAGGCTGAGCGTCCGAAGCCAGGGATCGATCGTGCCCTCCGGGGCGGCAAAGGCTCGGGGATCGTGCGATGCGCTCGTTCGGTGGTAGGAGATCGAGCCGTCCTCGAGGACGTACCGCCGATTCGAGGCCACCCCCTCGACGATCGCCCGGCCGACCCCCACGTCGGTGACGCGCTCGCCGGGGCCCGCGAGGGCATCCCGGGCAGCTTGGGCGACGGCATGCACGGCCGTTTCGGCGAATGCGATGTCGCAGACGGCCCCCGTCGCACCATGGGCCTCGAGAAGCCGCTGCGCCTCGACGTCGACGACGGGCGCATCGTGCTGGTGGATCGTCGTCACGAGGATGCGCTCCCTGACCGTGCCGGCAACGGCCGCCAGGGCCGCCCGCCACGCGTCGTAGGACTCGTTGCGGATCTCGCACCAGTCGACCGCGACGAAGACGATCGGCATCGACAACGAGTCGCCCGACAGAACGAAGCCGATCGCCTCAAGAGGATCGACGACGGTCCGCGCCGGTTCGACGCCACCGCCCATGCACGGATGCCCGATGGGAATGGTGACGTCCGCGGAGAACGTGTGAAGCACGACTGACATTCGCGACAGCCTACCCGTTCGCGCCGCGGGCTCGTGCTCAGCCGGTTGCGCTCGTCCGCGGCCGTTTCCCCGCGTTGATCTCGTCACGCCAGGCGAGCCAGGGACGGCCAGCGTCCACGTTCCAGCCGGGACCGTTGTACCCGAGCGTGAACTGGCTGAAGCCCATCTCGAGGTAGACGGGCCCATCCTCGACGAGCAAGCGCTCGAGATCTTCCGGTTCGACGCCGAGGCCCCACTCGATCTCGGCCGGGTCGCGGCCAACCTCGGCGCACCACTGGCGAAGTGCGGCGACCTTCGGCTCCAGCTCGCCCGGCCGATTGGGGAACCCGGCGTGCCAGCTATCGGCGTGCTCGGCGACGATGCGCAGCGTACGGCGCTCGCCCTGGCCGGCGATGAGGATCGGGGGCCGGCGGACCGGGGGCGGATTGAGCAGGGCGAGCCGGCGCTCGACGACGTCAAGGGCCTCGCCGAGCATCGTGATCCGGCTACCCGCGGTCCCGAACTCGTAGCCGTACTCGTCGTAGTCACGCCGTTGCCAGCCCGCGCCGAGGCCGAGGATGAACCGGCCGCCACTGATCTGATCGATCGTGCGGGCCATGTCGGCGATGAGGTTCGGGTTGCGGTATGAGGTGCAGCTGACGAGCGGCCCGATCTCGATCCGCTGGGTCGCCTCCGCCCAGGCCGCAAGGACCGACCAGCATTCAAGGTGCGGACCGTCGCGATCGCCGTACAACGGGTAGAAGTGGTCCCAGTTGTAGACGATGTCGTAGCCGAGCTCCTCGGCCCGCACCGCGGCGTCACGGAGCGCGCGGTAGTCGCCCTGTTGCGGATGGAGCTGGGCGGCGATTCGGATGGGGCGCATTGGTCCTCCAGGTGGAGGCCTATCCTCAACCTTGCCCACGGGGTAAGGTCAAGGGGTAACCTTCGGCCGTGTTCACGATCGGTTCGTTCGCTCGCCTCGCAGGCGTCTCCGCCAAGGTACTCCGCTCATACGACGCACTCGGCCTGATCCGGCCGGTCTGGGTCGATCCTGCGACGGACTATCGCTACTACTCGCCCGCCCAGCTCCCCGAGTTGCGGCGGATCGTCGCGCTGCGCGACGTGGGCATCGGGCTGGCTGAGATTGGCCGGCTGATCACGGGTGGGACAGACCTTCTGGCGGCCCTCGAACGTCGGCGCTGTGAGCTCGAGCGGGAGCGCCGCGAGATCGACCGGCGCCTAGCGACGCTGGACATCAGGGTCGAGATGGGCGGGACCGCGGCCGACCAGCCGGACATCGTCGTCCGGCCCATCGCGGCCGATGTTGTCGCGACCCTCGCGATGGCCGGCCGCGCCGATGACGATGTTGGGGCAGCGTTCTACGAGCTGGAGACGCGGATCCGCGACCTCGGCCGGCGCGCCCACAGGCCGCCAGGCGCACTCATCCACGCCGACGGCGTCGAGATCTTCGTGCCCGTGACCGGGTCGGCCGCCGCGACCGACGACATCGCGATGACCCGCCTGCCGGCCTGTCGAGCGGCGACCGTTATCGTTCGTGGGCCGTACCAGCTCGTCCGCGACGCTCGCAGCACGCTCGAACACTGGGTTGAGGCGGCCGGTTTCCGCCCGGTCGGCGACCTCCGGGTCATCTATCTCCAGTTCGGCGCCGAGCCGGAACTCCGCCTACCACGCGGTTACCTCGTCGAGCGTGACACGGACCTCGTCACCGAGGTCCAGCTTCCGGTCGCCTGATCGAGCACAGGGCGGGTATCGTGCCCGTCACACGCCATCCCGGAGGAGCGATGCCAGTCATTGCCGCGGTCTTGATCGCGATCGTTGCCCTGCTCCACGCGTACTTCCTCGTCCTCGAGATGTTCCTGTGGCAGAAGCCGCAGGGACTGCGGACGTTCCGCCTGTCGCCCGAGACGGCCAGGATCACCGCGACCCTTGCGGCCAACCAGGGCCTCTACAACGGTTTCCTCGCGGCGGGGCTCTTGTGGGGCCTGCTCGCCCCCGACCCGACCGGCTTTCAAGTCCGCCTCTTCTTCCTGGCCTGCGTGATCATCGCCGGCGTCTACGGGTCGCTGACCGTCCAGCGCGGCATCCTCTTCGTCCAGGCGCTGCCTGCTGCCCTGGCTCTGGCGGCGGTCCTGCTGGCGCGGATCTGAGATGGTGACCTGGGCCGAATTCAGCGCCGCCGCACCGGACATCGCGGCCGAAGGGCGGCGCCAGTTCTATCGGACCGAGACCGGCGAGGCCCTCCTCGCCACGGTTCGCGATGACGAACCGCCGCGGATCCACCCGATCTACGTTGGGATCATCGACGACCACCTGTACGCGTTCATCAACCAGTCACGAAAGCAACGGGACATGCGGGCGGATGGGCGGTACGCGCTCCATACGCACCAGGATCCGGCCGTTCCGCGGGAGTTCTCCATTCGGGGACGGGCGACGCTCGTCGACGCGCCAGACGTCCGGGCCGCGGTCGCAGGACAGTGGTATTTCGAGACCGACGAGACATACGACCTGTACGAGTTCTCGATCGAGACGGCGGTCCTCGGCCTCCGCGATAGTCCCGACGAGTGGCCGCCGCGCTACACCTCGTGGACGGCGCCCTGACGCGGCGCGGTCAGGCTCCGGCAGGTGCCCGGGTCTTGCGGGACGACCCGCGAGCTGCCTTGTAGCGCTCGATGTAGCTCTCGATCGGCGTCCGGGCGATCGTCTCGCCGATGACGTCGAGTGGCAGGTCGTCGAGCTTCCGGAAGCGGAGGCACGACTTGCCCATGTTCAGCTTCTTGCCCGACGCGGCGAAGCGCTCGCGGAACCACCGCTCGGTATCGGGGTCGCCATAGACGGTGTTCAGGTACAGCGAGATGTAGTTCTTCTGGTTGCCGATAGCGGCGAGCCCGAGCGGCTGCTTGTTGTACGTGTCCGGGAATCGCTCCAGCGGCACGTACCAGGCGATCATCCCGTACTGCATCCCCTCTTCGTACCCGGGCGGGAGGTTCGCCCTGATCGCCTCGTACACCGCGGCGATTGCTTCGCGGCGATCGGGCGGCGCGGCCTCGATCAACTCGTGCGCATTGGTTGCAGTGCTGGTGACCATGGGCGTCCTCCTCGATGGCATCGTAGCGGCTGGGGCACGGCCGGCGTGCATCGCGGGTGACCGATGAGTTTCGGACATGCCCTCGGTCTAAGTAGTTGGCGCCGGCAGAGATGAACTCTTGGCTGGCGCCTCCGCCCCCTTCTTCTTCGGGACTCGGTAAGGAGTTCAGCCGTTGCGACCGCCGAGGATGATTGAGCTCGGCATCGACGGGACGATCGACCGCGCCGACATCCCGCTTCTCTGCGAGCGAGTGCGTCTCGCCCTCGAGGCCGCTGACGCCGATTGGCTCGACTGCAACGTCGGTGATGTCCTGCTTCCCGACGCCGTGATGGTCGAGGCGCTGGCACGCGTGCAGCTCACCGCCCGGCGCTGTGGCAGCAGGGTCCGCCTCAGCGACGCCTCACCCGAACTCTGCGACCTGCTGGACTTCATGGGTCTGAGCGACGTCCTGCCCAGCCCGCGCTCAGTCCGGACTGGCTGGCAGGCCGAAGAGCGGAAAGAGCGTGGCGGTGTCGAGGAAGAAGCTGATCCCGGTGATCTGCCCGTCTGACACCTCGAGGACCTGGAGCGCCCACGGCTCAAGGCTGCCGCCGGGCCCGCTCGGCTTGTACTGACCGAACGCCGGCGACCCGTTTGCCGAAGTCGGGATGAGGCGCGAGCCGCGACAGGCGATCCCCGGCCCGAGACACCACTTGACGATGTCGATGTGCGTCTGGAGCCACAGCTCGTACGGCGGCATCGACCACGTGGCGTCCTCGCGGAGGAGTGAGGTCAACTTGTCCATGTCGTAGCGCTCGAACGCATCAACATAGCGGGCGAGGAGTGCCCGCTGCTCATCGTCGAGCGGCTTGGACGGATCGCCCCCATCGTCGTCCTTCGAGGCCAGGGTGGCGCGTGCCCGCTGGAGGGCGCTGTTGACCGAAACCGCAGTCGTCTCGAGAAGCTCGGCAACCTCGGTCGCCTGCCACTGGAGCACTTCGCGAAGAATCAGCACGGCCCGTTGCCGCGGCGGCAGGTGCTGGAGCGCAGCGATGAAGGCTAGGCGGATCGATTCGCGCTGTTCGGCGAGGACGGCAGGATCGCCCCCGACGGGCAGAACGCGGCTGTCGGGGACCGGCAGGATCCAGGTCGTCTCGGGGAGTGCCGCGCCGAGGGCATTGTCGGCGGTCAATGCCGGCCCGAGGTCCATCGGCCGTGCGCGGCGCTCCCTGCCACTCAGCATGTCGAAGCAGACATTCGTCGCGATGCGATAGAGCCACGATCGAAGGGCGGCTCGGCCCTCGAACCGATCGATGCCTCGCCACGCCCGGACGAATGTGTCCTGGACGGCGTCCTCGGCCTCGAACGCCGAGCCGAGCATCCGGTAGCAATACGCGGTCAGCTCGACCCGATATTCCTCGAGCTGTGTTCCGAGCGCTTCGGTGGCGGCCGTTGGTGGCCCCTCTGACGCGCGGTCACCGGTCGCGAGGTCGGTCATCCGGGTTGGCTCCTCTCATCTCCGCTCCGGCGACGATTCTCCCATGCGGACCGAATAGGTGCGTCGACTACGTCGCGTCAGTCACCGGCCGGCGGGATGTTCTGATTGCGCCGGAAGAGGTTTGTCGGGTCGTATTTCGCCTTGACGGCCGCGAGCCGATCCCAGGTGGACCCGGGATAGGCGGCCCGGATCCGCTCGTCGCCCTCGTCGGCGAGGAAGTTGACGTAGGCGCCGTCGTCGGACTGGCGCAGGAGCATCACGAATTCGTTGACCCACGCAGCGCGGCGATCGAAGTCCTCGGGACCCTCGTAGAACGTGGCGAGATTGACCATGATTCGCGAGCCGCGGTGGGCGAAGGCAGTGGCGTCGGCCGGCACCCGTGCCATCGCGCCGCCGAGAACCCGCAGCTGGGCGACCTTCATCGCCGCATCCGAGGCATCGAGGTGGTCGACGATCAACTCGGCGACGGGCAGATCGACCCTGTCCATGAACATCGTCCGCGAATAGGCGAGCGGGTGGTAGTCGTCCCCGTCGGGCATATAGATGTCCGCGTACGGCATCGGGTGGAGCATGTCGGCGATCGGCGTAGCGAGGGCCCGGAACGGGGCGAGGGCGCGCTGACCGGCTTCGGTGTCGCCCGCGTAGGTCACGAGCGCCATGATGATGAGCTTGCCGTGGTCCGCCTCGGGCACCATGGGCATCGGCGGCGCAGGCATGACGTTGGCGATGGTCGACAGCTCTTCGGGTGCTGCCTCGGCCGCTGCGATGAACCCGGCGATGGTCGCTGGGGTCGCGGGCAGGATGAGCATCCCGCCGACGATTGACGGCAGCTCGTGTAGCCTGAATTGGAACCGCGTCGCCACACCGAAGTTGCCGCCTCCGCCGCGGATCGCCCAGAAGAGATCCGGGTGGTTCTCGGCGTCGACGCGGAGCAGCTCGCCGTCGGCGGTCACGACGTCGGCGGCCAGGAGGTCGTCGATCGTGAGGCCGAACGCTCGAACGAGAAAGCCGACGCCGCCGCCGAGCGTGATGCCGCCGATCCCGACCGAGCCCGTGTCGCCGAACCCGGTGACGAGCCCGTGGGCGCCGACCGCCGCCGTGTACTCGGCGGCGGTCAGGCCGGTTTCGGCCCAGGCGGTTCGCCCCTCCACATCGATGTCGAGCCCCTTCATGTCGCCCAGGTCGAGAACGATCCCGCCGTCGGAACCGCTGTGCCCGGCGCTGCTGTGGCCGCCGCTCCGGACGGCCAGCTCGAGACCTGTCGCATGAGCGAGGGAGATGACCGTCGCGACGTCGGTCGCGTCGGCGACCCGGACGATGACCGCCGGCCGATAGTCGACGCCGCCGAGGAAGACGGTTCGGGCCTTGTCGTAGGCGCTGTCCTCCGGGGCGATGACTCGACCGTGGATTGCGTCACGGAGGTGGGTGATGGAGAAGCGGCTGATCGCGGGCGTGGTCGTCACGGTGAACCCTTTCTTTGCTGATCCTGGTGAAGGATCGTCAGGGACGTGGCGGGCCATCAGCACTCCGCCACGGGGGTTGCGGTCCGGCGGGGAACCTGCCGGGTCTGGTCGGGGTCGTCAGTAGGCTGATTCTGCCGGTCTCGTTCGGTTTCCGCATCCGTGGCTGCTTCTCGATCTGCACCCGAGCCGACGTCTCGTAGCATCACGAACGCGAGGATCGCGATACCAACGGCGATGATCGCGCTGATGGTCGCCGCGGTCTGCATCCCCGCGACGAATGCGTCACGGGCGACGTCGAGCACCGCCGCCCCGAGCTGGCCGGGCAACTGCCCGGCAACGGCCACCGCGCCGCCGAGCGTATCCCGGGCGACGACCGCGGCCTCGGCCGGGACGCCGGCCGGTAGGCCGTCGGCGAGCCGGCCCCGATAGAGGGCGATATTGATGCTGCCGAGGACCGAGATGCCGAGCGCCCCGCCGAGCTCAACCGCGGTCTCGGAGATCCCCGACGCGGCTCCGGCCCGCTCCGGCGGGGCCGACCCGACGATGAGGTCGGTGGTCAGCGACAGGACCGGCGCGAGGCCGAGCGAGATGATCACGGAGCCGACGACGACGACCGCGAGGCCGTTCGGTCCGCCGACCTGGGTCAGCACGCCGAGCCCGATTGCGGCCAGCCCGAGACCCGCGCCCATGACGTGGGCCGGGCGCACCTGCCGGACGATCCGAGGCGCCACGTTGGATCCGACGATGAACCCGAGCGCCGACGGAACCGACCAGAAGCCGGCCGCGAGCGGCGACAGGCCGACGACGAGCTGGAGGTACTGGGCGACGAACAGGAAGTAGCCGACCGCCACGAAGATGCTCAGGAAGTTGACCGCCAGCGACGCGCTGAAAGCCGGGGTTCGGAAGAGGCGCAGGTCGATCATGGGATCCGCCAGGAAGAACTGGCGGCGGACAAACAGTGCGCCGGCGGTCAGGCCTAGGAGAATCGATGAGAGCGGAAGCCAGCCGACGCCGTCCTGGGCGATCTGCTTGAGACCGAAGATCACTGCAAGGACTGCGACCAGCGACATCCCCGCGCTAACGAGGTCGAGCCGGCCCGCGTCGGGGTCGCGGTACTCCGGAAGCACGATCGGGCCGAGGACGAGCAGCAGCGCCATCACCGGCAGGGCGAGCAGGAAGACCGATCCCCACCAGAAGTTCTCGAGCAGGATCCCGCCGAGCACGGGCCCGATCGCGCTGCCGGCCGAGAAGGCGGAGATCCACACGCCGATGGCCACCGCGCGCTGCCGCGGGTCCTGGAACATCGTGAAGATCAGCGACAGGGTCGACGGCGCCAGCGTGGCCCCGGCGATGCCGAGCAGCGCCCGGCTGACGATCAGCATCTCCGGGCTGGTCGAGAACGCGGCGAGCAGCGAGAGGACGCCGAACGCGGCGGCCCCGATAAGCAGGAGCTTGCGGCGCCCGATCCGGTCGCCGAGCGTGCCCATCGTGACTAGGAAGCCCGCGACCATGAAGCCGTAGATGTCGATGATCCAGAGCAGTTGGGCGCTGCTCGGCTTCAGGTCCTCGCTGATCGACGGAACCGCGAGATGCAACACCGTCAGATCCATGACGTAGAGAAGACAGGCAAGCGCGAGAACGGCAAGGCCGATCCATTCGCGGCGTCCGGCCCTCGGTGTGTCGGTGGTGGTCATCGCAGTCGCCCCGTGCTCGTGTTGTGGTGGTCAGTTGGTTAGACCGGGCCGACAGCGATAACTCATCGGCTCGCGGCTTGACAGCGGTTCCTTCGTCCGCCATGATCGTGAATGTGAACACCGTTGACATCAATCCGAGTACAGGCGATCGAGGCAGGACCGGACCGGACCTTCACGTCGTCGTGGGCCTGGGCCCCGTCGGCATGGCGGTGGTCGACGAACTGATCGCTCGAGGGATGCGCGTCCGCGCCGTCGCTCGTCGCCGGCCGTCCGATCTTCCCGCTGCCGTGGAGTGGATCGAGGCGGACATCACCGACCCTGTCGATGCGAGCCGGGCGCTCGCCGGGGCAACAGTCGTCTACCACGCTGCATCAGCGCCGTACGATCGGTGGCCGGAGCTACTGCCGCCGTTGATGCACGGCCTCATCGCCGGGGCCGCGGCGACCGGCGCCCGGGTCGTCTACGCGGACAACCTCTATGCGTACGGCCCCGTCGATGGGCCGCTGACGGAGGATCTGCCGTCGCTCGCGGCGGGCCCGAACGGCCGAGTCCGGGCGGCGCTCGCCGACGAGCTGATGGCGGCCGATGCGGCCGGCACCGTGCGAGCGACTATCGGCCGCGCATCCGACTACTACGGCAGGCGAGGCCGGTTGTCCACAGCCGGCGAGCGGCTGTTCCTGCCCGCGCTTGGTGGAAAGGCGACTCGCGTGCTCGGGGACCCGGACATGCCCCACACGTTCACCTACCTGGCTGACTTCGCTCGGGGCCTCGTGACGCTGGGAACCCGGGACGAGGCGATGGGGCAGGTGTGGCATCTGCCCAGCGCCGAGACCCTGACGACCCGGACCTTCGTCGAACTTGTCTACGACGGAGCAGGCACGACGGCGAGGGTCGCGACGATGCCATCCGGCCTGCTGCGCGTGATCGCCTTGATGAGCCCTACTTTTCGCGCGGTCAGGGAGCAGCAATACCAGCGCGAACGGCCGTGGGTCGTGGACCACGCGAAGTTTGCCCACGCCTTCGGGGCGGAGGTGACAGGCCACCGGGATGCTATCGCCGCGACGCTCGCGTGGTGGCGCCAGGCGATCCGATCAGCCCGACCTAACTGACGGCTGAACGTCGAGCGATCGGGCGATGGCGTCGAGGACGGCTTCGGGATCGGGATCAGGTTCGCCCGACGTGTCGAACGCGTGACTCGCGCGCAGCGTCGCGAAGCCGTGCACAGCGGACCAGGCGATGACCTCGGCCCCCCCACGCCGCTCTTTCGGCATGGCGCCGGTCGCAACCATCTCGTCGAGCACCACCGCCAGCAGGCTCCAGGGGTTCGGATTCTCGCCTGATTCGCTCGGCGACTGGATCGGCAGGAACGCCGCCGCGAGCAGGTTCGGCTCCTCGTGGGCGAACCGGATGTAGCCCCGCCCGATCGCCTGAAACCGGCGGATCGAGCGATCCCGGGGATCGGCCGCGTCGACCTGTTCGACCTCGTCGAGCATTCGCTGGGCGAGGCGATCTCGGGCCATGGCCGCGACCTCGCCGAGGAGCGCGTCGCGGTCCGCAATGTGGCGGTAGATCGCGGCCGGTGAAACGCCTAGCCGACGGGCGACCTCGCGGAGGGTCACGGCGTCGGGCCCGCTCGTGCGAGCAAGCTCGCTCGCCTCGGCCACGAGGGCCCGACGGAGGTCGCCATGGTGGTATGTCGAGCGAGCCATCGGCCCATTGTAGCCGACGATGTTGACAGCGTTCACTTCATAGTGCATGCTACGCATGTTAACGCCGTTGACATTAATCCCGGTCATCGAGGGCGGCGACAGAAGGAGACAGATCATGATCCAGAACGGAACGCCCGACCGGGAGCGATACGAGCGAGCGAAGCGGCGGGTCGAGATCCTGCGTGGCTTCTATGCCCACGCGATCGTGTTCGTCCTCGTCAACCTCGGCCTGGCACTCTACAACGTGGCGACGTCGCCGGATCGACTCTGGTTTGTCCTGACCGTCGCCGGGTGGGGCATCGGTCTCGTCGCGCACGCGGCATACGTCTTCGGCTCAGGCCGGTTCCTCGGCGCCGGATGGCAGGAGCGAAAGATCCGCGAGGAGATGGAGCGCGAGACCCTCGGTTCGCGGTGACCGCGGGCAAGCCGGACGCGGCCTGACCTCAGCGTTCTCGCAGCGCTGCGATGACGCCGATCCGTGACAGGACCCCGCCGGCCACGATCACGGCGACGGCGAGGCCCACCACTACCGCGAGCCCCACGGCCGCGACGGCTGCGACCGGCACGACCGGCACGTCGGCCGGCGGGTCGAACACGCCGGCGAGGATGGCCAGCAGCGTGATCCCAACCAGCACGCCGGTGACGAGCCCAGCTGCCAGGCCGGCGACCCCGACGACACCGGCTTCACCGGTGATCGCCGCGCGAAGCTGCCCGGGGTCGGCCCCGATCGCCAGGAACGTGGCGAGCTCGCGACGGCGCTCGGAGAGTCCGGCAAGCAGGAACAACGCCAGGCCGAGACTCGCGATCAGGACGGCGAACCCGACGTCGATGAACACGAGGGCCTCAAGGTCGACCGAGGTCACGCTGTTCGCCAGCCGCGCGGTTGTCGACCCGATGTCGGCCACCGTCCAGCCCGTCCCGAGTCGGTCGCGCACGGCAGCCGTCGAAGCACCGTCGCTCCGAGCGAGGACAGACGTGATCCGCCCATCGCCGGTCTGCGCCGCGACGTAGGACAGGTTGGCGACGAGGAATGCATCCTTCGGCGCAGTCGGGAACTCGAGGGCGATGCCGGCCATGTGGAAGTCGACCTCGCGTAGCTGCCCGTGAGCATCCGGGACGCGGATCCGCAGGCGATCGCCCGGGACGACGCTGTAGTCCTTCGCGGTCTCGGCCGAGACGAGAATCGCATCGGGCTGAGCGACGAGGGCCGCCATCGCCGCCTGGGAGGTCGTGCCCTGGAAGAAGCCATCGGCGAGCGGTGCCGTGGCCGGCAGTGAAGTCGGATCGATCGCGAGGAGGTCCTGGGCTTCGGAACCGACGTAGACGACGCGGTCCGAGAACGGGGTGGCCGCGGCGACGCCGGGACCAATCACGAGTGCCACGGCACCCGCGTCGACAGGAGCGGCCGATGTCGCGCGCAGGTCCGCGCCGAGGCTCAGCGATGCGTCGACATGCTGTTGCTGCCGATAGGTCGCATCGAAGATGAGGACGCTCGCGGCGAACGAGAACGCGAGGGCGAGGAGCACGATCGCCCGCGATGCAGCCCCGGAGCGCGCCGCGAACGACCGGCCAGCGAGCTCGCCGCCGGCGCCCAGGGGCCGTCGCAGGACGCCTGCCAGGCCTTCGCTTCGTGCCGTGGCGAACCCGATGAGCCGGAGCAGCCCCAGCGTTCCACCGATCCACAGCAGGAACGGCGCCGCGAACGAGGTGAGCGCCAGGCTGACCGTTGGGTTGCCCTCGGCGTTCAGCACCGGGTGGACCCCGGAGCCGCCGACGAGGACATACACGACAACCGCGCTGACGAGGGCGACGACGTCGAGATAGAGGCGCTGCCACAACGGCCGACGGGCGCGTTGGAGCTCCTGTCGACCGGCCGCCACCTCGTGGCGAAGCTGATCGCGGATCGGCAGCGCGGCCGCCAGTGTCGCGAGCAACGTTGTCGCCGCCACTGCGAGGACGATCACCAAACCCACGGTCACAACCGCGTTCGTGGTCGCGAGTTCGGATCCAAAGAGCCCCACGGAAAGGCCAAGGCCGATCGCCGCGCCGACGATCGATCCGAGCGCGGCCGTGATAGCGGTCGCGCCCAGGAAGACGCCCAGCAGCTCACGGAACGATGCACCGCGAGCCCGCAGCAGGGCAGCATGGCGACGGGTCGCCTCGGAACCTGACTCGGCGGCGAAGCGGGACAGGACCAGCGCCAGGGCGACGCCCGGCAGGCCCAGGAAGATGAAGAGCACCTGACCCCAGGCGAGGTCCTTCGCCACGGGCTCGAGCGAGGCACTCGCGTCGTCGATCATCGTGATGGTGCCGCCCGCCTGCCGCTCGATTCGTCGCCGGACCTGGTCGAGCCAGGTCTGCGCGGAGCTCGGGTCGCCCGGAAGCTGGGAGTGATCGTAACGAACGTCGATCTCGTGGCGGACGGCGGCTTCGGGCGCGACGACGACGCTGGAGCCGCCCGACGGCGCGTTGCCCGTCGTGGCGGGATCCGTCGCGGTCGCCCCGGCTGGAATCTTGGCCTGGATCGCCTTTGCAGTCGCGAGGTCCGTCACGGCGACGTTGGTCGGGGAGTTGGCCCCGACGGCACGATGGGCCGCATCGGTCGGTCCGAGCAGCAGGTCCGCACCCGTGGTGTCGACGATTCCCGAGACGGTCAGGTCGACCGTGGCACCACCGGGCAGGCGGAGGGTCACTGCATCGCCAGGGATCGCCCCCAGGTTCGTGGCAAGGTCGCGGCTGATCGTGATGCTGCCGGGAGCTGCCGCTCCCTGCGAGACGCCGAACAGCCCGGTCGTGGCGGAATAGGTCGGCCCGACCCCGACGACGACACCGGTGCCGGTCTGGGTCGCGGCGCCCGCCTTGGTCAACGATGCGCTGTCGAAGTGGATCAAGCCGAACGGGACGACGGCGGTGACCGCCGGGTCGGCCGAGATCAGCGTGGCGGCGGCCGCGCTGTCGGCGCCGGGGGCAAGGAGGGCCTGCGCATCGACCGGCAGCGTCGCCAGCGCGCGCTTCGTGACCGTGGCGCCGGAGGCCGTCCCGAACAGCACGACGGAGGTGAGCAGGGCCGCGGCGATCGTCACCCCGAGCGCCGACGTCACGGTTCGCCGCGGCTCACGAATGACGAGCCGGATGGCATGGCGGACGAGGACCATCAGGCAGCCCCGTCGATCAATCGACCGTCGAACATGGAGATCCGGCGGTCGGCCCGTGAGGCGCTGGCTGGATCGTGGGTCACGAGGACGATGCTCGCGCGACGTTCCCGGCAGGCGCGTTCGAGAAGGTCGATGACGCGGCTCCCGGTCTCGTCGTCGAGGCTGCCTGCCGGCTCGTCGGCAAGGACAAGCCCGGGGTTCGTGATCAATGCGCGGGCGACGCCGATCCGTTGCCGTTCGCCGCCGGACAGCTCGTCGATCCGGGCGTGGATCGCATGCCCCAATCCGACCTCGTCGAGGCCGGCCCGTGCGTGGATCAGTCGGGTGGCCGGATCAACGCCGGCAAGGGTTAGCGGCAGGGCGACGTTCTCGCCGACGTCGAGCGCCGCGATGAGGCCGAACGACTGGAACACGATTCCGATCTTCGTCCGGCGCAGCCTGGCGCGCTCGAGCGGCGAAAGCCGGGCCAGGTCGTGACCGAGGACGCTCACCGTCCCGTCATCTGGCCGATCGATACCGGCCAGGAGCCCCAGGAGCGTCGTCTTGCCGGAGCCCGAGGGTCCCTCGATCGCCACGAACTCGCCCTGGTGGACGACCAGGTCGACGGCATTCACGGCCGTCAGCGGGGCGAGTCCGCGCGAGATGAATCGGCGGGTGGCGGCCGCGCAGCGCACCGTTTCGTTCATGGCGGCGGCCCATTCGAGACGACCTTGCCGTCGCGGAGGGTGACGATGCGGTCGGCTCGGGCGGCAACCGCCGGGTCGTGCGTGACGAGGACGATGGTCGTGCCCGCTTCCCGATGGATCGCCGCGACCGCATCGAGCACCTCGCCGGCGGTCACGCTGTCGAGCTCACCAGTGATCTCGTCGGCCAGGAGGATCGGCGGGTCGGCGGCCAGGACGCAGGCGAGTGCCGCTCGCTGCTGCTCGCCTCCGGACAGCTGGTCGGGGCGATGATCGCCACGACTCGCAAGGCCGAGCGTGCCGAGGCGCTTGTCGATGTCGGGACGCTGCATCGGCCGGCCGGCAAGAGACGCAGCCAGGGCCATGTTCTCGGCCACGGACAGCATCGGGATGAGGTTCTGGCTCTGATAGACGATCCCGATCCGGCGTCCGCGAAGCCGGCTTCGTTCGGCCTCGTCGGCGCGGGCAAGATCGAGGCCTGCGACGATCACCCGACCGGCCGTCGGGCGATCGGATCCGGCCAGCAGGTTCAGCAGCGTGCTCTTGCCCGATCCCGATCGCCCCATGATCGCAACGAATTCGCCGGCTGCGATCGTCAGGTCGAGGCCCCGCAGAGCGACCGTTTCGACATCTGCTTCGCGGTAGATGTGGATGACGTCGTGGAGCTGGACGACGGGCTCTCCAGATTCGATTGCACGACTTTTCGCGCGGGGTCCTCCGGTCAGCGCGACCGACTGCCCGATCATTTCCACTTGAAGCTCTCGATCATCTGGCGAAATGCATCGACGTTGTCGACGCCGTCCGGTGTGGAGAGGCTGACGACGGCGAGGCCGTTGGCGCCGGGAACGTAGTACCGATCGACGGTCGAGGCGACCTGTTTTCCGGTCACCGGGTTGGGCGGCGCAGGCAGGTGGTAGGAGAGGTGGTTCAGCCTGGCCGATCCGACCTTGACGGTGTCCTGCTTGATCAGGCTGAAGCCCGCCTGGGCCTGCAGCGCCGGGAGGTCGCTCGACTTGATCCACGCCGCGATGTCGGCCTGGGCCGGGACAATCGCGACCGTCTCGCTGCTGTCCTTGTCGTGAATCGTCACGCCATCGCTGGACGGGACCACCTGCCAACCCTCCACGTACTGGATCGAGAAGGCGTGCCCGGCATCCGCGTACGTCAGGAAGACCGCGTTGTCGGGGACATCGCCGGCGGCCGTTCCGGCGCTCGAATCGGGTTCGCTCGACGGCTGGGAAGGTTCAGGTGACGCGGTCGACGACCCGGTCGGGGACACGGTCGACGCGCTCGGCGACGCACCGGTCACGACCGACGGTGACGCGCCGCTGGCAGCGGGCAGGGAGCCGGCCGATGACTTCGAGCCGCACGCGGCGACCGCGAGGATCGCGATTCCAGCCAGGATCAAAGTGCGAACTGGGGAGCGGAACCCCGGCGGGTGAATAGACATTGTTTCGGTGCCTCGTGTCGTCGAGCCCGATGGCCCCGGGTCCCGTCAACACGATTCTAAGCGTCGTAGGTGAGCCTCACCTGAATCTCGGCAGGCGGAGGACGAACGTCGCCCCGGAGCCAGGCGCCGAGATGACCTCGATCGAGCCGCCATTCCGTCGGGCGAGCTCGGCGGCGATCGCAAGTCCGAGGCCCGATCCGGCTGGGCTCTCGGCATCGGAGCGCACACGAAAGAAGGGCTCGAAGATCCGTTCAATGTCGGCTGCGGCTATCCCGGGGCCGCGATCGGCGACCTCGACGATCGCGTGAGCCTCGCGCCGATGGGTCCGAACCCTGATGGGTGAATCAGCGAGGCCGTACCTGAGGGCGTTGTCTATCAGGTTCTCCACCACCCGGGTCAGCTCCCGTTCTTCGACGTCGACCAGGAGGTCGGGCGACAGCAGAGCCTCGATCGAATCGGCGGCCACGGCCTGGGCGGCGAGAACGCTCGAGATCGCCTCGGCTGTCACGACCGACAGATCGACCACGCCTCGCGCCCCATCGATCCGACCGGTCTCGCTCCGGGCCAGGAGAAGCAGGTCGTTTGTGAGGAGGGTCAGGCGGTCGGCCGCATCTGCGATCGTCACGACCGCCTCGTCGGACGTTGTGCTCCCGGCGATGGCCGAGCCGGCTGTGGCGCGGATGGCCGCCAGGGGATTGCGCATCTCGTGCGATGCGTCTGCCACGAAGCGCCGCTGGCGGTCATGGGCCTCGCTGATCGGTCGAAGGGTTCGCCCGGCGAGGTAGTACGCCGCGCCCCCGACGACGGCGATGGCGACGAGGTCCGCGACCACGACGGCCAGCAGGATTCGCTCGATCGTCCGTTCGTACGCGATCCGGGCGGCCTGTTCGTTGGAGACTTCCGGGGCGATATCGAATGCCGGTTGGAGCGCGATCGACAGGATGACGACGAAGACCACGCTGAATGCCACGAGTACGACGATGAACAGCAGGGCATAGCGCAATGCAAGGCCGCGTCGAGCCTGCTGGAACATCAGGACGCCGGGCCCTCGACTGCCCTGAGCCGGTAGCCGGCTCCGCGCACCGTCTCGATGAGCCCGTCCCGGCGGCCGTCGTCGATCTTTCGGCGGAGGCTGCGGATGTACACCTCGAGGATGTTGGACTCGGCGGTGAAGTCCGCATCCCAGACCGCATTGATGAGGCGCTCCTGGGCGAAGATCTGGCCGGGGTTGCGGGCCATGACCTCGAGCAGGGCGAACTCTCGGGCCGTCAATCGGACCGAACGGCCGCCGCGTCGCACATCGAATGTCGCCGGGTCCAGCTCGAGATCGCCCACGCGGATCACAGGGGGACGGTCAGACGAACCTCGGCGAAGCAGCGCTCGGACGCGGGCAAGCAGCTCGGTTGCCGCAAAGGGCTTGGCCAGGTAATCGTCGGCGCCGGCGTCGAGGCCGTTTACCTGATCCTCGACCTGGTCGCGGGCCGTGAGCATCAGGATCGGGCTGCCGACTCCGGCGGCGCGGATACGAGCGCAGACCGCGAACCCATCGAGGCCCGGCAGGACGACGTCGAGAACGATCAGGTCGTACGAGTAGGCATCCACCCAGCCCAGGGCGTCGGGCCCCGTCGTGGCAACGTCGACGGCGTGACGCGCTCCGACGAGGATTTCACGAACGGCCTTGGCGATGGCCGGCTCGTCTTCGACGATCAGGATCCGCATGGCGCGCAGTATGCCGTGCACGACGGACTGGGCCCATCGGGCCGCCGGAACGGTCAGTTCGGCGCGGGCGCCGTTGACTGGCGAACGACCAGGGTCGGAGCAACGATCACGTCGTTGACCCGGCCGTCCGAGAGGCGCTCCTCGATCATGTCGAGCAGGAGATTGGCGGCGACCCGGCCCATGTCGACACCGGACTGGCTGATCGTCGTCAACGGCGGGATCGTGAACGCGGCCATGTCGATGTCGTCGAAGCCCACGATCGACAGCCGATCCGGGACGATCACATGGGCCTGGAACGCGGCCTGGAGCAGCCCGATGGCGATCGTGTCCGACGCGGCGAAGACCGCGGTCGGGGCGGCCGGCCGATCGAAGTGGGCGAACAACTCCCGACCTAGCCGGAGTCCGGGCCCCAGGTCGGGCTGAGTCGTGAAATACACGCGGACGCGATCGCCCTCGCCGTGGTCGCGCATGAAGCGCTCGTAAACCGCGGCCCGGAAGGGGCCGTCCGCCATCCGCTGGTCGGCCACGCAGATGATGCTCCGGTGGCCAAGCTCCCAGAGGTGCCCGAGGGCGAGGAGCGTGCCGCGCTCATTGTCGACGTAGACACCTGGCACGCGTCTGGGCCCGACCCGATCGCTGACGCCGACCACGTGCTCGTGATGATCGGCCAGGTCGTCCATCGTGGCGTCGCCGCCGGCGATATCGCCCATCACGAGAATCCCGTCCGCATGGGACTGCTCGAACATCGAGCCGTAGACGGCGGCCACGTCCGGGCTCCAGTCGACGTGGCTTGTAACCGAGATCAGATGCGGCCGCCAGGATTCGTTCCCGGGTCTTGTCGCGGACCGGGACGCCCGACTCGCGGCCGTTGAGAATCCGCGACACGGTCGTGATCGGCACGCCGGCCCGCTCGGCGACGTTGCGGAGGGTGATCGACCCGCCGGCCGGTTTCGCCACGTGGTCTCCCTCGCGCCTCTTGACACCGCGGACTACCGTTCCGATTGAACGAAAACGTCAAGGGTTATCGTTAAGCCCGCCAGATCGCGAGTGGAACCGGCGTCCGGAGGAGAAGTGGACGACTTCCCGCGCTTTGACCTCAGCGGCCGGACCGCGCTCGTCACGGGCGCCTCGCGCGGCCTCGGCCGAGCCATTGCCCTGGCGCTTGCCAATGCCGGTGCCGACGTTGCCCTCGGGCTCCACGACGTCTCGACGGCCGGGACACTTCCGACCGAGATCGCCGCGATGGGCCGCCGCGCGCTCCCCGTCCAGATGGATATGCTCGATCTCGACCAGATCTCATCCGCGGTCGACGCCGTCGTGGACCACTTTGGCCGACTCGACATCCTCGTCAACAACGCCGGAGTCAGCCCCGAAGATCCCGCCGAGAACGTCACCGAGGCCAACTTCGACATGACCCTCGGGGTCAACGTCAAGGGCGTCTTCTTCGCCAGCCAGGCGGCCGGCCGCGTGATGATCCAGCAGGGCTTCGGGCGGATCATCAGCCTCAGCTCGCAGGCAGGTTTCGTTGCTCTCCCGACCGAGTCGGTCTATTGCATGTCGAAGGCTGCGGTCGCCCACCTGACCAAGTGCCTCGCCGTCGAGTGGGGCCAGTACGGGATCACGGTCAATGCGGTCGCGCCGACCTTCATCCGGACGCCCGGAACCGCGGCCGCACTGGCGGATCCGGCCTTCGAAGCCGAGACGCTGGAGCGGATCGCCGGGCTCCACCGCATCGGCGAGCCGATGGAGGTTGCCGGAGCCGTCGTGTTCCTCGCCTCCCCGGCAGCGTCGCTGATCACCGGCCACACCGTCCTGATCGACGGCGGCTGGACGGCCCGATGACGACGACTGCGGCACCCGCGACGACGACCGCCCCGACGGCCGATGCCGGTTTTCCAACGGTCTTCGGACGAGAGCTGATCGGTGAGCTGCCGAACTTCGTCCACCGCCCGTACCTCGTCGTGACGATGGCCGACCTATGGCCTCGGTTCGAGCACCTGTTCGACTCGCACCTCGCCGCCGTCCACCTCGTTGAGACGCTCGACACCGCCGTGCTCGAAGACGCGGTCGCGGCCCTGCCCACCTTCGGGAGCGTAATCGGTCTCGGCGGCGGCCAGGCAAGTGACGTCGCCAAGTTCTTCGCCTGGCGGCGGAACCTGCCGCTCTTCCAGGTGCCGACGGCGATGACCACGAATGCCCCGTTCGCCCACCGCGCCGCCCTGCGTCACGACGGCGGCCTCGCCCTTATCGGCTGGGCCGTCCCCGAGGCTGTGTACGTCGACTTCGAGGTGATCCGGGCGGCACCGGCGTTCCTCAACAGGAGCGGCGTAGGCGACGTGCTCTGCTATCACACCGCGCACTACGACTGGAAGCTTGCGCACGATTCGGGCAGGGAGGAACGCCGATGGCCCTATGACGAGCGGCTGGTGGCCGAGGCCCGCGAGCGGCTGGACGCGGTTCTCGCGGATCTCGACGAGATACGGGAGGTCACCGACCGCGGGATCCGGACCCTGATGCTGGCCAACCGCTGGGGTGGGGCGGCGTTTCATGCCGCCGGCTGGAACGAACGCCACATGGACGGCGTGGACCACGCCTTCCTGTACGGTCTCGAGCACCAGACCGGTCGCCACTTCATCCACGGCCAGGCCGTCGGGCTTGGCACCTACTTCGGCGCCGTCCTCCAGGACAATGAGGCGGAGCTGGTCCTGTCATCGCTCCATCGCGCCGGGGTGGACATCCGCCCAGAGGCGATGGGGGTCGGCTGGGACGATGTCGCAACGGCGATGCGGCGTCTCGCCTGGTATGTCCGCCACGCGGACCTCCCGTACACGATCGCCGACGCCCGGCCCGTCAGCGACGACGTCGTCGGGCACATCCGGGACCGGATCCAGGCCACGTTCGGAGCGTGGCAGAAGTAGCGCCTTCGGGCGCGAGGAGGAGGGTTCATCTGATGCACAGAAGCACACGGGCTGCGCCGCTCTGGACGATCGGAGCGCTGCTGTTCTCCATTGCCCTGATCGCAGGGGCGTGCAGCCAAGCGGCGCCGGCCGCCAGCGGCGGCGCCAGCCAGGCCGCAGGCGGAGGCGGATGCACGACCGCCGCGACGGCGACGGGGGACCAGGTCCCGATCCTCAACAAGGCGATGACCGCCGACGAGATCAAGGCGGAGGTCGCCAAGGAGGGCAGCGTAGTCGTCGGCAACTGGACGTACACGGCCAATGACGAACTGGTCAAGCAGTTCACGCAATACGTCAAGGACACCTACGGGGCCGACATCAAGCTCACCTACGAGGGCACCCAGCAGCCGAGCACGTACCTCACCAAGCTCGCCGCCGCCCGCCAGGGCAACAACCCATCGCCCTACGACGTGATCGCGGTCGAGGAGAACTACTGGGCCGACGCGTGCGGCCAGAACCTCGTCGACAGCTTCCTGCCGTCGCCGCTCGTCCCGAACGAGAAGCTCGTCCTCGACATCTTCAAGCATGCTCCGACGACGATCGCGTTCCAGTCGACCGCCTTCCCGGCCGTCGTCTACAGCAAGTCCCGGGCGCCTTACATCAAATCGCTCAAGGACCTCGCGGATCCGCGACTCAAGGGCAAGGTCACCCTCCCCCCACCCGGTGACATCACCGCCGGCGGGTTCTTCCTCAGCCTCGCCGCGGAGCTCGGCAAGGACTACAAGGACCCGGCCCAGATGAAGGAGGTCGTCGACTGGGCGATCACGAACATCGGACCCAACGTCCTGAAGTACACGCCCGACTCGGCCGAGATGCAGCAGCTCCTTCGCTCGAAGGCGGCCGACGCCGTGACCTTCTGGAACAGCCTCGCCCGCCTCGAGTACTTCGGCGGCAACACCGACGCGGCGTTGCTCGTCCCCGCCGCCGTGTATCCGGTCAACGGTTACCTCTGGATCCCGAAGGGTGCCCCCCATCCGCTCCTTGCCCAGATCTTCATCAACTGGCGCCTCAGCCCCGACGTCCAGTTCCCCAACGCCTGGCCGATCGAGCACGGCCCGTGGAGCGAGCTCAGCGAGGGCTTCCTCGGCCCGGACTACGTCACCCACGTGCCGGACTGGTTCGCCAAGGACTACTTCACATACTTCCCGACGCTCGACCTGATCAAGACCAACTTCAAGACAGCCGACTGGACCGCGTACAACAAGGTCCAGAAGGAGTGGCAGGACTACTACGCCACGAAGATCGGCCAGTAGGTCGACCGACCAGGCCGGCTCCCGGCACCGCCGGGCGCCGGCCTCTCCCACCGCAGCGAGGCTTA
>JBBSCI010000021.1:0-27301 GCA_038250445.1 Candidatus Limnocylindrales bacterium
GACCACGATGATGCCGTTCTCGACGCCCTCGGCGAGGCCAGCCGTGAGATCGGCGTCGATCGGTCCCTCGCCGCGACGCGGCATGCTCGACGACCGCGGTGGGAGCCGCGAATCAGCCGTCAGCTCGTACGCCGCGGCCACGTCCGTCAGCTCGGCGGTCGTCAGCGTTCGACCGGCCAGGGCGAGGAGGCGGAGCACCCGCCGGCATTCGGGCGAGCGGAGCGCCAAGCGCGCAATCACGAGATCCTCGAACCGTCCGGTCAGCGCCGCCCCAGAGAGCTCCCGGCGGGCCGCGATCAGCTCCTCCGCGACAAGGGGGACGCCACCGCTCCGCTCGGCAAAGAGGACGAGCGCGGATCCGGTCGGCCGCTCGCCCTCGATCGCCTCGATCAGGTCCGCCAGCTCGCCGCGCCCGAGCGGGTCGATCCGGAGTCGTTCCGCTGGCCGCCGTGCGTCGGTCATGGTGACGATGTCCGCGGTCAGCGGATGTGAACGCGTCAGTTCGTCGGGCTGGAACGACGCGACGAAGCAGACCCGGTGGTGCCGCTGGACCTTAGCGAGGAACGTGGCGAACGCCCTCGTGCCGGCGTCTGCGTGGTGGAGGTCCTCGAGGACGAGCATGACCGGCTGGCGGTCCCCCAGCCGGCCGAGGACGCCGAGGATCCCTTCGAGGAGTCGCCCCTGGCGGCGCTCGGCAGACGTCACGCTGGGTCGTTCCGGGACGGCGCCGAGGCGAACCAGCCGGCCGTGAAGCTCCGGCATCAATCGGAGGTGGTCCTCGACGCTTGGGCCGAGGAGCGCGACCAGGTCGGCATCCGGCAGCGCGGTGAGGATCGGCCGGAGTGCCTGGAGCACGGGCGCATACGGCTCGTCGGTGCCGGCCGCAGCCGATCGCCCGCGCAGGATCGTGAATGGCTCGGCGAGCGAGGTGAGGCGGCTTGCGGCCTCGGTCAGGAAGCGGCTCACCCCGACGCCCCCGCTGCCTTCGGCGAGCACCGTGGTCGAGATGCCGGCCGTCGCGGCCTCGAGGGCGGGCGCCAACCTCGCGAACGCCGACTCGCGACCTACGAACCGCGCGCTCGTATACCCGGCGGGCATTGCACCATTCTACGGGTCCGGGAACGTTCACAGAGCTCGCCGCGTGCACGAGGGGCGACGTGGGCTCAGTCAGGTGATCCAACGGGCGGGCCGGCGCGAAACCACGGTACCGCGAGGTCGGACGCCCCAGCCCGACCTCCTACCGGGACGGCGGCGGCACGCGGCGCCATGAACCAGAGGAAAGGGAACCCATGAACAACAACAACAGCCTCGTGATGGGTTGGTCGGCACTGGCGGGCATCGTCCTCCTGCTTGCCGGCGCCGTCGGCTTCCTGAATACCTCGCTCGTCGGGACGAGCGAGAACGCACTGCTGCGTACCGACACGGTTCACAACCTGGTCCACCTGCTGACCGGCCTGCTGGCCCTAACGATCGCCTTCGGCCTGAAGGGCCCGCAGCAGGTCAACGCGGTCATCGGCTTCGGCGTGCTCTACGTGATCATCTTCGTCGCCGTCCTCGCGAGCCCGACCCTGTTCGGCCTGTTCAGCGTCTCGGCGAACGCCCCGCTCCACGTCATCCACGCCGCCGTCGCGGTCGTCAGCCTCGGTGTCGGCTTGATGGCCCGCGGCAGCAGCACGGCAATGGTGCGCTGACCCGCCGCGGGCGAAGAACCACGAGCACGTGACATGAGCCAGGGCATGGAGCCCGGCGCCGCGCACGAGCTCATCCATTGGATCGCGGCCCTCGTCCTCGTGCTCGGGGGCGCAATCTTTCTGGCCCTGGCCGCCCATCAGCGGTACGGCGCGGGGCGACAAGGCGGTGAGGTCCGCGCGGCCCGCCGCGATCGACCAACCGATGCGCCGAACGAGGCAGTCGATCGGTCGCTCATCCAGATCGTCGCGGGCCTATCACTCGGCGCCGCGGTCATTCACCTGGCCGCGGCGCCGGCGCACTACGCGGAGCTCGGCGATGTCGGAGCCGGCTTCCTCGTCGCCGGTGTCTTCCAGGCGGTCTGGGCCCGGGCCGTGCTCACCTCGAGCACGCGACGAACCGCCTGGGTCGGAATCGTCGGCACCCTCGGGATCGTGGCAGCTTGGATCGTCTCTCGATCGGTCGGCCTGCCCGTGGGGGCTGAGCCCTGGACCCCGGAGGCCATCGGGCTGCCCGACGGAGCATCGACGATCTTCGAGCTGCTCATCGTCGTGGGACTCACGGTCCGCCTGGTCGGTATCGACCGGGCAGCGATCGCCACGCGCGCGTCGGTCCGCTCGATCGGCGCCGTTGCCGTGATTCCGGCACTTGGGCTCGTGCTGCTCACGACGTCACTGGCGACCGTTGCGATTGCGGCCGGCGTCGAGCATGGACCGCCACACGTGACGCCGCTGGCCAGCGGGGAGCACGTGACGCTGGGTCACTGACCCGGCGGAAGCGATCAGGCCTGGGCGCGGCCCGCCATGAACGCAGCGAGGACGTCGGCGTCGATCTCATCGCCGCCAAGGGCCTCGACGGCCGTCGGCGAGGGCTTGGCGTCGACCACGTCGCCGAGGGTCATCTTGTGCAGCCAGCCCTGGCGCCCGTCGGGGCACAGCACGAGCCAGTACGCGCCCCACTTCTCGATGAGCTGGACCTCGTCGCCCTGGTCAAGCTGGCCAATATCCGCCGAGCGCAGCTCGTCAGGGGCATCGAGGAGGCGGACGACGCGATAGCGGATCGTGCGGCGTTCGTATCCCTGGGCGGGCTCGACGCGGCCGTTGTCGAAGCTCATCCGCTGCGAGACCGAGAGCGTCCGCCTGGGATCGGCCTTGCGAGCCTCGATGAGAGACGGCCGTCGCCAGCGCGGCATCGTGGCCTCAGCGTCGGTCGGGGCCGGGAATGCGGCATTCCTGACGACGGCGGGAACCAGCGTCATCCCATGGGCGGCTCCGCTTTGAACGAGGTCACCGGAACTGGCGACGCCGGTACCACGGGCGGCCTGCGCACGGAGGACTTCATCGGGAGCCGGCTGGGTCTCGTCGCGGCGCTTCTTGCCGAAGAGCGCGAAGGAGAGGGCCATCGTGACCGCGCCGGTGGTTCCGAGCAGCGTCGGGGTCAGCGAGAGGAACGGCGCGTCGGGGCCGAGGCCGATGGAGTCGAGGGCGGATGCGAGCGCGCCCCAGCCGTCGGCGCCGGAGTCGGCATCGGTGTCGCCACGGGCGGGAAATGCGCCTGTGGAGCCGTCGTGCGCCTCGGGCGGACCACCCGTCGGGCCGCCAGGCGTGATTGCCCCACCGGGAGGCGTGCCGCCGGTGGAGGTGCCGCCGGTGGAGGTGCCGCCGGTGCCGGAGTCGCCGGTGCCGGAGTCGCCGCCCCTGGCAATGCCACCACCCGCGGCATCTCCGCCACGCGGCGCGGCCGTTGGGTGTGGCGTTGGTGCGCCGCGCGGAGTCGAGGTCGGCTGGAGGGTCCGCCCGGGACTTGGGTCCTCTGGCGGCTCGCTGGTCGAGTCTGGCGTCGGATGAGGTTTGGGCGTCGGTTTCGGTTCGTGTGTCGGCTCCGTCGTGGGCGCGGGCGTCGCCGCTGCCTTGATCCGGACGGTCCCGGCTTGCTCGCGGTCGCCTGCCTGGTGGCCGTCGTCGTCCCCGTGACCGTCGGTGGCTTCGAAGACGACCTGGTGGACGCCGACCCCGAGCTTCGTCGAGTAGTGGTAAACCACGCCTCGGTCCCAGTCTCGCCCGTCGCCGTCCATGTCATGCGCGACACCGTCGATGAGAACGCGGACGTACGCGGGCTCCCGCCCGTCGTGGCTGCGGAAGGTCACGCGAAAGGCGATCGTCGTCGCAGGCGTCCCCACTCGCGGCGTGACCGACGCGCCGTACAGCCTCGCCGAGTCGTCATGGGCGCTGGCAGGGAGCGCGAGCACGACGAGCAGGGCGAAGACGGCGGCGACCGAACCGAGGACCGGTCGGACGCCTCCCGAACCGGGATGGCGATGGATGAATGACAACGAGATAAGGCCTCCGCTTCGGGCATGAACACCCGACGCAGGCCAACCATCGCGAACCAAGTGGGGAGCCGCAATGGTACGGATTGTTCACCCGCCTACCCCGACACACGCGACGCGCGCGACGATGCGGTGCTTTCCTACACCACCGGCACGATCAGGATGTACTTGCCATCCATTCCGGGGTAGCGCCCGGTCGGCCGCCGCCACTGGAGGTAGTCCTCCTGCAACTGCTTGGGCGTGATCCGGGCGTTCGGTCCGCGCGATGGACCCCAGATGCTGCTGACCCGCGGATACCACGGATCCGTCACGTAGATGTGGGTGACAGTCAGCTTCGATGGACTGGCCGGATCGGTGGTCGATTCGTAGCCGTGGAGGACCCACGAGTGGGCGCCACGCCAGACGAGGAGCCCGACCGGCCGGCCGGTCGCCCGGATGGCCCGGACCGCCCGGTCGATGGCGATACCCCTGGTCGCCGCCACGACGACTTCGTACTTGCCGCCGTCGAGCTGCTCGAGCCCGCGGGCCCATCCGCGCGGCTCGGTGCCGCCGTTGCGAGCGTCCGACAGGTCCTTGGCGAGATGGGCCAGGCGAGCCTGGGTCTTGCTGGTCCGGTCGTCGGTCGGGCCGATGATATTCAGCATGATCTGCATCGCCGCGCTGACGCACTGCTTCTTCGTCGCCTGGCTGACGAAGTCACCCTTGCGGTAGAGGTTCATCGCCAGCACGGGCTTGGGCGTCGGAGTCGGCGCGACTGTCGGGGGGGGTGATGGTTGCTCGGGGGTGGCGCTCGGCATCGGCGTCGGTCGCTCTGTGGGCGGAGGCGTCATCAGGACGGGGGCGGAGGCGGATTCGGCGGGGGCCGGCGCGTTGCCTGTCGCCCCGGCCACGCCGCCCGCGTGGGTCGGTCCGGCACAGGCCGAAAGCGCGACGACGCTCGCGCCGAAAAGCCCGGCGAAGGCGAGGGCGAGGGGCTTGCTGGTCGGTCGGCGGGAACGGATCGGCATCGGCTCGGTTCGAGCACGGTCGGGGACGGCCGGCTGGGGCGAGATCATCGCACGGCACCGCAATGGTGGCCGTGAGCACCGATTCCGGAGCGGAGAGCGCTGGATGGGGGGCTAGACTGTCGCCGACGGGGGAGTAGCCCAGTTGGTTAGAGGCGCCGAGCTTATACCTCGGAAGTCGGTGGTTCGAGTCCACCCTCCCCTACCATCCCGCTCCGCCTGACTGCCGCGCGAGTGGAAGAGCCGCTCAGGCACCTTTGCCGAGGATGCGGCCGGCGAAGGCGCGCAGGCTGAGCGGCCTGGGCCGCAGGGACGGCCGGTCGTCTACGGCGTTCGCGTGATGATCACCGAACGCATCCGGCAGGGACGCCGCGAGATCGCGCTCCTCGACCGTCTGGACGGCCGCGATCGGCAGATCGTCGGGATCGAACGGACGCGGCGTCTCCTTCGGACGGTGAGGCGGCGGTGCGTATGAGGGGGCGCCGTACAGCTTCGGGAGCGCGACGTGCCGCTCGTCGATTGCCACTTCGAATCCTCGAAGGATGATGAAAGGGACGGTCGGATACCCGACCGATTGATGATGTCTTGCGAGAGAGTACCGCGGAATGGTACCTACGGGCCATACGACTCAAGGCCTGATATCGATGTGGTGCCTTGACGCACCCCAGGTCGATGGGACCCGCTGGTACGATCGGCTGTCAGACCAGCAACGGCTTGAGCAGCTGGACCGCGACGACGAGGACGAGGTAGCAGATCGGAACCGCCGAGAACAAGCCGAGCGCCGCGCTCCACGGGGTCCTCACGGTCCGCGTTCCCGAACCGGTTGGTTGCGGGACGACGAGGTACGTGACGAGGCTGCCGGTAACAAGGACGACGACGACGTAGATCGCCACGAGGCCAACACGCAGGTCGCCGCCGGGGAGAATCGCGCCGCGACTGATGGCGACGTCGTAGGCGAGATAGGCGGCACCAAGCGCGGTAGCAACGACGAGGCTGCTGAGGACGGCCCGAACGACCGGTCGCGGGGCGTTGCGGAACTGCCGCCAGCGGATCTCGGCCCACGATCGGCGCCGGGCGGGCGGGCGCGGATCACCGTCCACTGATGGCCCGCCGGTCATCCGTCGCCCTGGCCGAGGATCGTCAGGCGCTGCTTCGGCGGCAGGGTATCGGGTGTGTGCGCGGCGAGAAGCTCCACGGCAGTCGCGAAACGCTCGATCTCCGGCTCGGTGTTGAAGAAGCCGATGCTGATCCGGATCGCGTCGAGCGGGGCGATGGTCCGGGTGATGGCGAAGACGCGGGAACCAAGCTCGGCAAGCACGGTGTCGGCGGGCCAGCCGGCAATCCTTAACGTGACGAGCGTCGCCATTCGATTGCGGGGGGTGAGGAGCTCCACGCCGGGGATCCCCGCCAGGCGGTCCGCCGCGGCACGCGCGAGGGTCGTCCCGCGAGCGTGGATCCAGGGCAGGCCGACGTACATCGACAGCCAGCCACAGCTCCGGGCAAGACCGACGACCGAGGGCTTGTGGTGGTTCGAGGCCTCAAATCGCTGCGCGTTGGGGTGGTAGACCGCCCGGCCCATGAGGTCGATCGACTCGAAGCTGAACCAGCCGACATTGCTCGCCTCGGCTCGTTCGATCGCCTGGGGCGACACCCACAGCCCGCCGGTTCCCTCCGGCCCGAGCAGCCACTTCTGGCCGGCAACCGCGTAAAAGTCAGCGCCCGTCTCGGTCACGGACACGGGGATCGCCCCGACCGCCTGGGCGCCATCGATCGCAACGAGCGCGCCCCGATCGCGGGCGATCGCCGCGATACGCTCGATCGGAAGCCGGGCGCCCGTCGTCCAGAGCACGTGCGACAGGAGCACGAGCCTCGTCTCGGGCGTGATCGCGTCGGCGAATGCCGCGACCGTACGGTCGTCGTCACTGCCGTCGCCGATATCGACGAACACGAGTTCGACTCCGAAGCGATCACGGACCGCGACGAGTGGGCCGAGCGCCCCGGCGTGCTCGTGGGTCGTGGTCACCGCACGGTCGCCGGGGCGCCAAGCGACTGCCCATGCTGCGATATTCATCCCGTCGGTCGTGGCGTGGGTCAGGGCAATCGAGTCGACGTCGGCGCCGAGGATCGCCGCAAGTCCACCCCGCGCCTCAGCCATCCGCTCGAGGAACAGCTCAAAGTAGTCGGCAGAGGCTCGCCCGATTCGGAGCTCATAGTCGGCGAGCTCTTTGACCGCCGCCGACACCTCGAGCGGGATGGGGCCGGCGGACCCGGTGTTCAGATAGATGCCGGCGCCGAGCGACGGGATTGCCTCCCGCACCGCCGCGAGCTTCTCTGCATCCGGCATGAACGGGGCGACCACGGCCGTATGATAGCGGCGATGCCGCCCCAGCCAGCCGACGAGCGCTCGGAGCGCACGCGCACGATGAGCGGCTTCGCCCGCCCCGAGTTGCTCGCGTCCACGGAGTGGCTGGCTGACCACATCGGACGGCCGGAGCTCCGCGTCCTCGACGTTCGGTGGCGGCCCGACGGAACGGGCCGCGCGGCGTACGCGGCCGGCCACATCCCGGGCGCGGTCCATCTCGACTGGCGGACCGAGCTCATCGACCCATCGGACACGGGCGACGCGCTGCTGCTCGCCGGGCCCGAGCAGGTCGCGACCGCGCTCGCCCAGGCGGGCGTCACCGACGGGACGACCGTCGTGATCTACGACGACACGGTCGGCCTGTTCGCGGCCCGAACCTGGTGGAGCCTCTGCGCCTACGGGTTCGAATCGGCCCGGATCCTCGATGGCGGCTATCCGGCCTGGGACGAGGAGGATCGGCCGGTTTCGAACGCCGAGGTCAGCCCCGTCGTCGGCCGGTTCACGCCGCGGGCCCAACCCCGCTTGCGGCTGATGACGGCCGACGTGCGGGCCCTCCTACGCTCGCCCGACGTCTACCTGCTCGACGCCCGGGCCCCCGCCGAGTACCGCGGCTTCGAGGGCAGCACAAAGCGGCTCGGCCACATCCCGGGCGCGGCCAACGTGCCGGCCGGGGGGATGACCCAGCCAGGCAGCCAGCGCTTCCGGACCGGGCCGGAGCTGCGCGAGAGACTCGTCAAGGCGAACATCGTGCGCGGCCGGCGGATGGTCTGCTACGACGGGTCAGGCATCGCGGCCGCGAAGCTGGCGTTCACCCTGACACTGCTGGGCCACAACGATGTCGCGGTCTACGACGGCGGCTGGGCCGAATGGGGGAATCGCCTGGATCTCCCGGTGGACCGCTAGGAGTCGACCGGCTTTAGGGCTCTTGGAGCTCCTCGGGTCGCGACTCGCTTGGGCCTTCGCCCGAGCGGTCCAGGCCGCTCCACGGGTCGACATCCTGGTGCGGGGCGAGGATCTGAGCCCGGTTGTGGTTGAACGCGACCATCGGCGCCTGCAGGCGCGCCTCGCCGACGGTCTCGGACCAGTACGTCGCGTCGGTGACCGGGATGAACGTGCCCGTCAGCTCGGAGAGGGCCTCGTGAAGATCGCGCTCCGGCATGAGGTGGATCCGGCCAGTGATCTTGAATGGCGGGATCGAGATCAGGGCCATCTCCGGCACCTTCGGCGTGCGCAGGTCCGGGCGTGCTTCGATTGCCTGATCGGATACAGCGAACAGAACCGCTCCGAGGTTGACCTGGGCGTACGCGGTTCGAACGGCGACGGAGCGGGTGCCGTATTCGTCGACGATCGCATTCGTCACGACGACGAACGGCTCGTCCGCCAGGTTGAGGATGTCCGTGATCCGGCGCTGGCGAGTCCGGATCGTTCCCCGAACGATGAACGCGTCGGTGTAGAGCGTGAGCGGGACGTGCTGGGGCTCGCTCCCGCCGATCATCTGGTCGAACATGACCCCAGCATACGATGTGCTTGACCAGGCAGCGGTCCGGGTGACTACTTCCTGGCGCCCGCGGTCACCAAGTGCTCCGCGCCGTGCTGGAGGTCCTCGTACAAGGCGCGCACAGTCTCGATCGTGTCGATCTCGTCGGCCGGCTTGTCCGGGCGGAGCGCGGCGATCCGCGGAAAGCGCAGTGAGAAGCCGGACTGGTGGCGCGTCGAACGAACGATGACGTCGAACGCGACCTCGACGACGATCGTCGGCTCGACCTGCCGATAGCGCCCGAACTGGCCGATCGTATGGGCCTCGAACCAGCGGGTCATGTCGGCGATCTCGGCGTCGGTCAGGCCGCTGTATGCCTTGCCGATCGTCACGAGCCGATCCTTCTCGGTGTCGCGGACCGCGAACGTGTAGTCGCTCAGGACGCCATGGCGCTTGCCGTGACCGACCTCCACGCCGATGACGACGCAATCGATCGTCGCAAGGGCCTTCTTCATCTTGAGCCAGCCGAGACCGCGCCGACCGGGTGAATAGCCGCTCGTCGGTGCCTTGACCATCAGGCCCTCGTTCCGTCGGGCCCGGGCCTGGGTGAAGGCCGTCTCAAGGTCGTCGACCGAGTCGACCCGGCTGAGATGGGATCGGGCGAATCCGCCGCCGTCATCGGCTGACGGCAGGTCGATCGCGTCCAGCCGCCGGCGACGCTCGTCGAGGGGTTCGCGGAGCAGCGCCTCGATCCGCCCGCTGCCTGGATCGCCGAGGCCCAGCAGGTCGAAGGCGACGAAGATCACCGGGACCTCTGTTCGGATCTCCGCCGATGGCGACTTGCGCCCGAGCCGCGACTGGAGCGACTGGAACGGCAGCACGGTGCCATCGCGGTAGGCCAACAGTTCGCCATCGAGGATCCCGTCCCAGCCGAGCGGTACGGCTGCATCGACCACCTCCGGGAATTGGCTGCTGATGTCGTGGAGGTCACGGCTGTAGAGCCGGACGTCCCTTGCCTGCTTGTGGAGCTGGGCGCGGATTCCGTCGTACTTGTCCTCGACCCAGACCTCGGGACCCAGCCGCCTGAGGATCTCGGCGGCGTCCTCGGCCGGCGAGGCGAGCATGAACCTGATCGGGTGGAACACCGCGAGGCTGGCGTCGCCCAGGTGGTTCTCCCGGGCGAGGACGGCCAGCTGCCCTATGTCGCCGGTGAGCATCCCGGCCCACTTCACGTCGTCGAGAGGCCGATCGTAGGCGCGCGCGATCGCCGCCTCGACGAGGCCCTCGCGAAGCCCGATGCGCAGCTCGCCGGACAGAACCTTGACGACGTATTTCGCCGTGAGGGGGTCGGAGCGGACGAAGAGATCGCGGAGGATCGCGCCCTTGGCGGTGGGGCCGGACGCGGCCTCGATTGCGGCGTAGGACGCGGCGACCTCGGGCAGGGTCGGCGAGGCGTCGGCTGCCGGCGCGTGGCCGGCGGCTGACAGGACGTCGGCGACCGCCATTCCCAGGTCCGACGAGCGGTCGTACGCCTCGCCGAGCGCGGAGCGCGGCACGCCGGCCAGTTCCGTGACCGTCGACGCGATCGCCGCCCAGCCGAGCCCGGCGGCCCGCTGATCCGCTACCGCGAACGGGCGACCCGTGAGGAAGACGGCTGCAATCGGCAGTTCGTCGGAGCCGAGGTCGGCGAGGTAATCGGCGAGGAGGGCCGTCTTCTCGGAGGTGCGGGTCGTGGCTGCGACGCGCTCGGCCAGCTCGCTCCAGCGACGCATGGCCGCGATGGTATACCGTGCTCAGAAATGGCTCATCGAAGCTGGTTCCCGGAGGCGCTGGTCGGGACGAGTGTCGTCCTGCGACGGCACGTGCCCGCGAACCTGCAGGAGTTCCTGCGCTGGTACTCCGATGCCGAAGTCGCCCAGCTCACGCGCTACCAGGACGGCCCGATGCGGCCGGAGGAGATCGAGCGGTTCTTCTCGGCGAGGGCGCTCGGGCCGGAATCGCTGTCGCTCGCGGTACATATCCGCGACACGAACCGGCTGATCGGCACCTGCGCGCTCTCGCAGCTCGACAGCGACAACGGCTCGGCGCTGTACCACATCACGATCGGCGAGAAGGACACGTGGGGCTGCGGCTACGGCACTGAAGCGACCCGGCTGATGCTCGACCACGCGTTCGGGACCCTGAATCTGCATCGGATCGGGCTGTCGGTGTTCTCGTTCAACGAGCGCGCGATCCGGTCGTACCAATCGTGCGGCTTCGTCGTCGAGGGACGGGCTCGCGAGGCGATCTGGCGCGACGGTCAATGGTGGGACGAGGTTTCGATGAGCGTCCTCCAGTCCGACTGGGCAACGCTCCAGAGCGGAGCGGAGGCTGTCGCCGAGACGGACCAGGCCAGCCGATGGAGAGACGAGGCGAAGCCGGCGGGACTATTCGGGCGCCGGCGATGAGCTCGACGGGGCCGGCGGCCGATGCGGCACGCGCCGAGTTCCACGAATTGATGGAGGCGAAAGGTCACGCCGTGACGAACGCCCGGGCCGCGGTGGACCGGCTGGACGTGGCATTCGCCGATGGCTCCCTCGTCCGCACACCGACGCTCGACCTCTTCCTGGCTGACCTGATGAACGCCCTCGAGCAGGACGATGGCCAGAAGCTCGGCGGCAAGAGCGCCGAGGCCGCCCGGTTCATCCTCCGCGCGATCGACCGCGAACTGGCGAACGCCTGAGGCAGGCAGCGCGGCCCACATGCGCAGCCATCGCCCGCGAAATCTCAAGAACGCGTATCGGGCATCAATTCGGTCGGTCCACGACTCTGCAGCCGCCGAGTTACGCGTACTGTGCGTAGACAGACTGAATCCGGGCGTTTGGGACGGGAGAATCTCCCGGTGAAGCTCGGACTGCGAGCGGATACGCGTTCTTGAAATACTCGGCTTGACTCTCGAACTACCTGAGGGTCCACGATGCGTTGGTGGATGACGATCTGCTGTCGATCGGGCGGTTCGTGCGGCTCGCCGGGCTGAGCGTCGGAGCGCTCCGGCACTACGACGAGCTCGACCTGCTCCGGCCGGCGGAGGTCGATCAGTTCACCGGCTATCGGCGCTATCGGCGCGACCAGCTGGAGACCGCCCGGGCGATCGCCCGGCTCCGGGAGCGGGAACTACCGCTCGACGAGATCCGCGAGGTCCTGGCCATCGACGACCCTGCCGCGCGCGCTCGCCGGCTCGCCAGCCATCGGGCGCGCATCGAAGCAAGGACCTACCGCCTCCGGCGCGTCCTCCATCACGTCACCCAGCTCTCGAATGGATAACCGATCGTGTCCAGGCCGCCCGTCGCCCCCGCCCTCGACCAGCCAACTCGCCGCGCGCTCGCTGCCGGACTGTTCAACTACACGTGGACGCTGCTGGAGAATCCGAACCGGTCGCCAGAACAGGACGACGAGATGCTCAACGCCGCCCACGCTTCGCGCTACCACTGGGGCGAGGTGGGAGAGAAAGCCAACCTCGCCCGCGGCGAGTGGCAGATCTCGCGCGTCTACGCCGTTTTGGGTCGCGACGAGCCTGCGCTCTATCACGCCCGGCGCTGCCTTGAGATCAACGAGGCGAATCCCGACGGCCGGGAGGACTGGGAGCTCGGATCGGCCTACGAAGCGCTGGCCCGGGCGAGCGCGGTCGCCGGCGACCAGGCGGCGAGCGACGGGGGGAGGGCGCGCGCCGTCGCGGAGCTCGCGACGATCAAGGACGCGGAGGACCGCCAGGTCCTGGAGCAGGACATCGCGACGCTGCCCTGACCGGGTGCTTGGCTGCTTGTTCCTGCTGCCGAGACAGGCGACGCTCGAGCGGGGCCCGACGAACCGATTGGCGGCTCTCGTTCACCGGTTGTTCCTGCTGCCGGGACAAATTGACGCTCGAGGACGCCCATCGGACCCAATCGGGTGCTCTCGTTCGCTCCTTGTTTCTCCTGTCGTAACAAGCACCCGCCATGGCGCACCCTCGGCGGGCCTATCACGGCACGCTGTCGAGCCTCCGCGCGACCCCTAGACTTGGCCGACCACACCCGTTCGGAGGCATCGATGACCACGCTCAATCTCGGCATCCTGCTCTGGAGCCAGGGCGCCACCTGGCCGGAGATGCTCGACGCGGCGAAACGAGTCGACCGGCTCGGCTACCAGCATCTCTGGACATGGGATCACCTGTACGCGATCTTCGGCGACCCGTACCAGCCGATCTTCGAGGGCTGGTCGCTGCTCAATGGCTGGGCCCGAGAGACCGAACACACGAGGTTGGGACTGCTCGTCGGCGCCAACACGTTCCGCAACCCGGGACTCGTCGCGAAGATCGCGGCGACGCTCGACCACGTCAGCGATGGGCGGGCGATCCTCGGAATCGGCGGGGCCTGGATGGAGCCTGAGCACCAGGCCCACGGCATCGACTTCGGGTCGGGCTTCGGTCAACGGCTCGACTGGATGGATGAGTCGGTCGCGGCGATGCGGGCCCTGCTCGACGGCAAGGAGGTCACCTCGGAGCCCGGCGGGCACTACTCGTTCGACCACCTGCGGCACAGTCCGCCCCCGATCCAGTCGCCCCTGCCGATCATGATCGGCGGCTCCGGCGAGAAGAAGACCCTTCGCACGGTTGCCCGCTACGCCGACATGTGGAACGCGATGGGACCGGTCGAGGTGATGCGCCACAAGATCGAGGTCCTCCGCGGGCATTGTGCGGACGTCGGGCGCGACCCGGCGGAGATCGAGTTCACGCTCGGGATCAAGGCTACGATCCGCGACTCGGCCGAGGAGGCCGACCGCGTCTGGAAGGGGGCGATGGAGCACAACAAGACGCCGCTATCCGATCTCGAGGACGACGATACGTTCTGGAACGGGACGCCGGAACAGCTGGCCGAACAGCTGGCGCCGTACTTCGAGATGGGCTTCCACACCGTGATTTCCGAACAGCCGACGCCCTATGACACGGAAACCTTCGAGCGCCTGATCGGCCAGGTCAAGCCGCTTGTCGAGGCCGGATCGAGTTGAGATGGCACGCTTCCTAGGCAGTGCCCGCGGACGCCTCCTGGCCGTCATCGACTCGAAGGCGACCCTCGATGCGATCGTGGCCGCGCTGAAGGAAGCGGGCATCCCCGAAGACGCGATTGAGATCTTCAGCGGCGACGACGGAGCCAAGGCCTTCGACGGCAGCGGCGAGCGCAACGGTCCGGGCGCCCGGCTGCTGCGGACCGTCCAGTTCATGTCGACAGACCAGATGCCTGACTTCGCCTACTACGAGGCGGCTGCCGGCGAGGGTCGGTTCGTCATCTCCGTTCGCGCCCGGGGCGAGAAGCAGACCAAGCAGGCGGTCGTCATCTTTCGCAAGCACGGCGCGCACTTCATCAACCGATTCGGGCTCTTCACGACGGAGGAATACGAGCGCTGGCGCGGCACCGAGCCAGACCTGCCGGGGTTCATGCGCCGCTGAGGCCGTCGCTCGCCGCCCCGGGCGCGGTGGGCTCCTCGCCTGGTCCTCCGATTCCGAGCGCTGGCCGAATGCCTTCGCCGCGGCCGATTCCGAGGTAGTTCCAACCAGACGAACGCATTCCGCTTCGTCGAAGTCATCTCGAATCGGGATTCAAGACGAGGCCGATGGGCGGCGTGCGAAGTCAGACCAGCCGCCGGCCGCGCGAGGACGCGGCTGAGGCGGCGTCAGCCTCGGACCGCGGCTAGGATTCCGGCAATCTCGCCAGCCGACGGGATCCGCGGGCTGTTCGCAATCGCGGCGTCGTCGAGCGCGTCGGCGACGATCGATGCCTCCAGCTCCGACCCGAGACCGAGGTCGCGGAGGGTCCGTCGCTGGCCGACGCTCCGGAGGAACGCGTCGAGGCCCGCGATCCCTGCCCGAGCCGCCTCGGCCGGCGGGTCCATCGGGCTCGCCGCCGACAGGGCGACGGCTATCATCGCCAGCTCGCGTTCGCGCACGTCGACGTAGGTCGCGAGGACCTCCGGCAGCACGGAGGCGAGGGCGGTCCCATGCGGCATCCGACCACGCGTCCCGAGCGCGTGCCCGATCGCGTGGACCGCCCCGACCCCCGTCCCGCTCGCCTGGCCGAGCCCGGCGAGATGGGCCGCGACAAGCAGCCGGCTGCGCGCCTCGAGGTTGCCGCCGTCGTCGACCGCGACCGGCAGCCACTCGGCGACGGTCCGTATCACCGAGAGCGCGATCGCCTCGGCGAAGGGGTTCGGATTCCGGGACAGCAACGACTCGAGCGCGTGGGTCATCGCGTCGACACCGGTGGCCGCGGTCGGGCCGGGCGGCAAGCCGACCGTCAACTCCGGGTCGAGCAGCGAGGCGACGGGCAGGACACTCGGATGGCCGATGTATGCCTTGCGGCGGGCGGCCTCGTCGGTAATCACGCCGTAGGAGTTCGTCTCGGCTCCCGTGCCGGCGGTCGTCGGAACGGCGACGAGCGGCAGCCCGGAGAAGACGCGGCGCTCGTGATAGCCGAGGGCCAGCACGTCGCCTTCGTTGAGCACGTGCAGCGACATCACCTTGGCAGTGTCCATCGAAGACCCGCCGCCGACCGGAACCACGATCGCCTCATGCGTCCCGAACGCCGCCAGTGCGGCGCTCCCCCGCTCGATCGACGATGTCCCCGGGTTCGGCTCGACGCCGTCGAAGACGCCGACCTCGATGCCGCCTGCCTCGAGCGAGCGACGAACGACATCGACGACCCCCGACGCGACCACGCCCGAATCGGTGACGACGAACGCCCGCCGGCCACCTGCCCCCCGGACAAGCTCGGGCAACAGAGACACAGCGCCGCGGCCGAACCGGATCCGGTCTCGGACCGCGATGTCGAGGGCGCGATCCGCGAACCCGGGGGCGTCCTGTCCGCCAGCCATCAGGCGACCACGCTGTCGGTCGATGTGTCGCGCCTGACCGTCAGCCAGCGACGACAGCCCGCGGCATGGAACCACCGCTCGGTCGTGAGGCCGTCCGGGTTGTCGAACATCCAGACCTCGTCGAAGTCACGGGCGTCGGGATCGGCGATGGGCGACGGTACCGTCCGCCGCTCGCCGCCGAAGACGAACTCGTCGAGCGGCCGGCGGCCGCAGCGCGGGCAGTCGAGCTCGTGCATCAGCGCGTGCCCGCCGAAGCCTGATCGGCCATCGCGAGATCCTGGCGGAAGCGGTCGAGCCCGAATGGCGCGATGAGATCAGGCGTCCGCCCCGTCACGATCCGCTCGGCGAGAGCCTCGCCGCCGGCCGGAATCGCCTTGAACCCCCACGTCCCCCAGCCCGTCGTGATGAGGAAGCCGTCTACGCCTGTGTCACCCATGATCGGGCTGAAGTCCGCCGAGATATCGCAGAGGCCCGCCCACGTCCGGAGGATCCGCATGTCGCGGAGGAACGGCAGAAGCCGGGTGATCTTGTAGGCGTAGCTGCGGAGCGCGTCGAATGACGAGATCCGGGTGAACGACGGCTGGCTGTCGAACTCCGCGCCGATGAGCATCTGGCCGCGTTCCGTCTGCGAGACGTAGCAGGCCAGTTCGGTCGAGGCGACGATCTTGTCAAGGCCCTGCTCGAAGTCGTTCGTGACGAACGCATGGAGCGGGTGGGTGCGAATCGGGAGGCGGACACCAGCCATGCCCGCGACCTGGGTGGCCCAGCCGCCCACCGCCGACAGCACCACCCCCGCCCGGATCGGGCCGCTCGCGGTCTCGACGCCGACCACGCGGGCGCCGTCCCGGAGCAGCCCCGTCACCCGACGGCCTTGGACGACGTGGACGCCACGGCTCGTCGCGCCGGAGGCGAACGCCCACGCGACCCGGTCATGGCGTGCCGTCGCCGCGGGGACGTGGTGCGAGGCCCCGAAGACCGGATACCGTCCGCCGCCGCTCAGGTCGATCTGGGGGACGAGGCGCTTGACGTCGTCGGGCATCAGCAGCTCGGTGTCGACACCCATCGCCTGGTTCATCAGGCAGCGCGCCCGCTCGGTCCGCATGCCCATCTCGCTATGGGCGATCCAGACATGGCCCTTGCGGCGGTAGTGGATGTCAGCGCCGGTCTCGACCTCGAGGCCCTCGTACAGCTCAAGGCTTCGCTTGTAGAAGCGGATCGCCTCCGGGATCGCGTAGTTGGCCCGGATGATCGTGGTGTTCCGGCCCGTGTTGCCCGAGGCGATGTAGTCGGTCTCGAGGACAGCCACATTGGTGATCCCGTGGCGGGTCGCGAGGTAGTACGCGGTCGCGAGGCCATGGCCGCCGCCGCCGATGATCACGACGTCGTAGCTCGAGCGGGGCTCGTGCCAGGTGATCGGCTGGAGGGTCGCGACGTGCTCGCTCATCGGAGCCGCGTCTCAAGGTCGTGGCCGTACGCGGTTTGGACGATCAGGAGCGTCCGTCCGCCCTCCAGTAGCAGCCTGGCGGGAACACCCGCGACCTTGCCCTGGACCAGCATCGGACGCTCAGACGGAACATGGAACTCGACGTGGGCGAGGACTCGATCCAGGCCTGCGTCGTCCAGGCTCACCGCGCTGAAGCCGAACTCGGGCTCGACGATCGCATCGGCGTCGCCCACCTCGACCGCAGTCGCCCCGATCGCGAACGCCTCGTCCGGGGCGATCCGGACCACGGTGATCGGGCCGTCGCCGGACCATCTCGCGCGATCGAGCGCGCCGGCGTCGGCCACGACCCGCAGGCCGACGAGTGGTTCAAGCCCGGGCACGGACGCCCTCCGGGTCGTAGAACGGCGTCGGCGTGACGACCGCGGAGCGTCCGTCGATCTCGACCGTATCTGTAAAGGGCAGCCGCTTCTGCCAGCCGAGAACGAGCGCCTTGTCGAGAATCGGCGACATCCACGAGCCGGTGACGTTGCCGACGATATCGCCATCCGACCAGATGGGCGAGCCCTCGACCGGCGCCACGCCGTCCATCTTGAAGCCGACCCAGCGGCGCGTCTGCGCCAACCTCGCCGTCCGTTCGAGCGAAGCGCGTCCGATGAAGGACGGCTTCTCCATCCGGACCGCCCAGTCCATCCCGAGCCGTCGCGGTGTCGTATCGAGTTCCGTGTCCATGCCGACGATCACATGGCCCTTCTCGAGCCGAAGGCCGAAGAGCGCCTGCAGCCCATGCGGCGCGATCCCGAGGTCCGCGCCAAGGTCCGTCAGCGCACGCCACAGCTCGACCGATCGATCGATCGGGTGGTGGAGCTCGAAGCTCGCCTCACCGGTGAACGACAGCCGCATCACGTGGCACGGAATCCCGGCGACGTCGGCGTGGGCGTGGCCGAGATAGCGCGGCGGGTCGATCAGGCCGGCGCGCGCGAGGAGCTCCTTCGCCAGGGGACCGGTGACATTGATCGCGGCGAGCGACATCGTCCGGTCCATTACGTGGACGCGGAGTCCCCAGGTCTCGATCCAGTCGCGGAGCCACATCTCCGCGTTCGCCGCCCCACCGGACGTGAATGTCAGCACGAAGCGCGTCTCCGACTCGCGCAGGATCATCCCGTCGTCCATCACGTGGCCGCGCTCGTTCAGGAGCAGCGCATACCGCGAGCGGCCTGGCTTGATGTCCGCGACGTGGCACGGATAGAGCCGCTCGAGCGCCTCGACGACGTCCGGGCCGGACACGACGAGCTTGCCGAGCGTGCTGACGTCGCCGAGGGACACCCGCTCGCGAACCGCGTGGTACTCGGCGACGGCGTCGCCATAGTGCCATGGCCGCCACCAGCCCCCGAAGCGGTCCATCGTCGCGCCGAGAGCGAGGTGCTCCTCGTGGAGCGGTGTCTGCCGGAATGCGTCGATTGTCGTGTCGGCGGCGGCCTCCGCCAGGGTGATCTGGCGGGCGGCCGGACGCGCGGTGAAGGGAGCCGGCATGACGCCGGTGCGCGAAATGATGAATGCCCGCAGGTGCGGCAGGCACGCCCCGCCCTGGCACGGCCCAAGGCCGGCCCAGCTCGCCCGCTTCAGGAGCTCGATGTTGGTGTAGCCCGCGTCCCACGCGACCTGGAGGTCGGCGACCGTCGTCCCCATGCAGCCACAGAGGACCGCTTCGGGATCGGACGCGGGGGGCGGCAGTTGGTGCGCGTCGCCGACCGGGCCCGCCGTCGACACGGCTGCGCCGGACGTCATCCGGGCCAGCAGATCCCGCGGTGTCAGCCCGAGATCGACCACAACGGTGTCGCACTCCATCGTGGCCTCGGCTCCGGTCGCGTTATCCCGCATCACGACCGCTTGTACGTGGCCAGCCTCGTCGCCCTCGAATCGGACGAGTTCAGGGCCGACGGTGACGACGCGACCGAGGTTGACGCCGGCATCGACGAGGCGCTGTGCTGCCCGCTTCGTCAACAAGCCCGCCAGCCGATTGCCGGGCACGACAGGGTGGAGCTCGGCGGTTCCGGTAGCGACGACGACCTCGTGGCCCGCGAGGTGGAGCATGCCATCCGCACCGCGCGCCACGACCGCCGGGCCCGGATAGAGCCCGACCGCCTCGTGGCCGTCGGTGGCGTCAAGCACGGCGACCCTCCGGCCTGCGGCCTCGGCCCGAGCTGCCGCTCGTCGCCCTGCCTGCCCGCTCCCGATGACAGCGACGTCGACCTCCTGCCGCTGGACCGCGATGTCGGGCTCGTAATCGCTCGAAGCCGGAAGGACCGGTTTGTTCGCCGCCGGATGCCGGCGAACATCGAGCCCGGCCCGCGCGGCAACCTGGCAGCTCCGGACATAGGCAACGCCGTCGGCCTCGACGAGGCAGTTCCCGCAGTCGCCTGCGAGGCAGAGCGTCCCGCCGGCAGTCGGCCACGCGCCCGAGCGGACGATCGCAATTGCGACGGAATCACCGGCCTCGAAGGCCAGATCAGCCCCGTCGACGCGAATCGCGTCGGTCACGCGGCGTTGCCGTTCCGTCGGTCCAGAATCACCTGCCCGCCTTTGGCGACGACAACCGGTCGTTCGAGCTCGGTCACGTCGTCCAGCGGATCGCCGGCAACCGCAACGAGATCGGCGAAGCGACCGGCCGCCAGCGACCCGACCCGGTCCGACCAGCCCATGCACTCTGCGGCCACGCTTGTCGCACTCCGGATCGCCGCGAGCGGGGTCATGCCGTGGCGGACGTACGTCGCGAGCTGGCGTCCGTTCAGGCCGTGCGGATAGACGCCGCTGTCGGTGCCGAAGACGATCAGAACGCTGGCGTTCATCGCCCGGACGAAGGCGCGCTCCGCCGATTCCTGCGCCTCTCCCATCTTCCGGACGATATCGGCGGGCCAGCCGGCCATGTTGCCGGGCTCGAGGGCCCATTCGCCATCGTAGAGATCGACGCTGTAGAACGTGCCGGTGTCCGCGAGCATGGCGATCGCCTCGTCGTCGATGTAGGACCCGTGCTCGACGGAGCGCGCGCCGGCCCGGATCGCCCGCTTTACCCCTTCGGGGGCGTGGGCGTGGACGGCGACGAACGCGTGGTACGAGGCGGCCTCCACGACCGCCGCTCGCAGCTCCGCCTCGCTGAGCTCTGGTGCGCCTGGAACTCCACCCCTGGTGAGCACCGCGCCGGTCCCGATGCACTTGATCAGGTCGGCGCCGCCAATCAGCAGACGCCGGACGCGCTCGCGAACCTCGTCGACGGAGCGCACGACGCCGAACCGCAACTCCTCGGGCAGGACGATGTCCCGGGCGAGCCCGACGACCTCGCCGCCGCCCCACGGCGCGGTGATGAATGCGCCGGCGCACTGCATCCGCGGCCCGACCACATCACCCGCGGCGATCGCGTCCCGGAGAGCGCAGTCGACGAACGCCCGGAACGAGCCGACGTCGCGAACAGAGGTGAACCCCGCCTCGATCGTCTGCCGGGCGTGGCGGACGCCGACCAGGGCATCCTCGGCGGCGGACGTCGTCGTCGCCGGGACGCCCGCGCTCTGGACGTCCCCAACGAGGTGCGTGTGAACGTCGATCAGGCCGGGGACGACGGTGAGCCCATCCAGGTCGAGGACAGTGGCCCCGTCAGGCAGCCCGTCGCCGGCACCCCCGACGGCCTCGACCCGGCCGTTGTCAGCGACGTGAAGGACACGCCCGTCCGCGATCTCCCCGGATTCGACGTCAAGCAACCGGCCGCAGCGGATCGCGACGCTCACTGGCGCATCCGGAGACCATGGGGGTCGAACAGCGGCTCCGGCTGGAGTCGCGCCGGGCGACGGCGGCCGATGATCTCGACTTCAAAACCGGCGCCGCCGGCGCCGGGGGATCCGTTGGGCGTCGCCAGGTCCGCCGGAATGTAGCCGAGCGCGATCGACTTCCCGACGTGGTGGCCGTATCCCCCCGATGTCACCCAGCCGACGACCTTGTCGGCGTGCCAGATCGGCTCGTCGCCGATGACGTCGGCAGGCGCGTCCGGGTCCGGCTCGACGACCATGGCCACGAGCCGGCGGGACGGCCCACCGGCAGCCATTTCGGCCTCATGGGCCGCTCGCCCGTGGAAGTCATGGTCGAGCCGGAGGTAGCGGGTGATCCCGGCCTCGGCCGGCGTGTAGATCGGCCGGTATTCGCGGAACCACGTCCCGTAAATCTTCTCCAAGCGAAGCGACATCAGAGCCCGCATCCCGAACAGCCGCAGCCCGTGGTGCTCCCCTGCGGCCACGATCCGGTCGAAGAGCTCGCGCTGGTATTCGGGCGCGACCCACAGCTCGTAGCCGAGGTCGCCGGCGTAGTTGATCCGAGCGAGGTGAGCCGGCGTCATCCCGAGGTCGACCCGCCGGTACGTCATGAACGGGAACGCCTCAGTCGAGAGGTCGAGGTCCGGCGCGATCGCTTTGAGCACGTCCCGCGACCGCGGGCCGACCACTGACAGCCCGGTCAGCCCCAGCCCCAGCACCTCGAACCGGACCGATCCGTCGGGCGGCAGGTGGTGGCGGAACCAGCGCGAGTGGTGGACCTCCGCCGGCAGCGAGCCGAACAGGAAGAACTCCTCCGCATCGGTCGGCCTCGCGACCGTGAACTCGCCGACGATCCGGCCCGAATCGTTGAGCATCGCGGTCAAGGTGATCCGGCCGGTCGCCGGCATCCGGGATGTCAGAAGCGAGGACAACCAGGTGGCTGCTCCGTCGCCGGTCACCCGGTACTTCGCGTAGTTCGAGATCTCGGTCATCCCGACCCGCTCGCGAACCGCCGCGACCTCGCCGGCGACGCAGGTCCAGGCGTTGGAGCGGTGGAACGTGACCTCCTCGACGGGCTCCTTGCCGGCCTCCTGGAACCAGAGGGCATGCTCGAGCCCGAACGTCGCACCCCATACCGCGTTCGCCGCCGTGAGCCGGTCGTGGATCGGGGTCGTCAGCAGCGGCCGACCTGCCGGCAGCTCCTCGTTGGGGAACGTGATCCGGAAGCGGCGCCGATAGTTCTCCTGGACCTTCGCGTTTGTGTACGCGAGGTTCGCGTAGTCGCCGTAGCGGGCGACGTCCATTGCCCAGATATCCATTCCGGAATCGCCGTGGTCGCCGCTCGTCATCCATGTCGCGAGCGCCAGGCCGACGCCACCACCTTGCGACAAGCCGGCCATGACCCCGCAGGCGACCCAGTATCCGCGCAGGCCGCGAACGGGACCGACCAAGGGGTTGCCGTCCGGCGCGAACGTGAACGGCCCGTTGACGACCCGCTTGATCCCGATCGTGCCCATCGCCGGGTAGTGCTTGAACGCGACTGAGAGTTCCGGGGCGATCCGCTCAAGATCGGGCTTCAAGAGCTGCGACCCGAAGTCCCACGGTGTCGCCTTCGGCGACCATGGCCGGCAGTCCTGCTCGTAGGTCCCGAGAAGCATCGCCCCGCCTTCCTGGCGGATGTAGATCTCACCGGCGAAGTCGAGCGCCATCGGCATCTCGTGGCCGGTCTTCGCGACGTAATCGGCGACCTCCGGCATGTTCTCGGTCAGGAGGTAGTGGTGCTCCATCGCAAGGACCGGCAGCTCGATGCCGACGAACCGGCCGACCTCCCGCGCCCACAGCCCGCCGGCGTTGACGACGTGCTCCGCATGGATCGGGTCGCCGTTCTCGATGTGGACGTCCCACGTGCCGTCAGGTCGCTGGCTGAGTCCCGTCACGGGGGTGTGCTGGCGGACCTCCGCGCCGGCCATCTGGGCGCACTTGACGTAGGCGCGGGTGACGCCCGTCGGGTCGACGTGGCCTTCGACGTGGTCGTAGAGCGCGCCGACGAAGTACTGCGGGTCGAGCAGCGGGAAGAGGTCCCGCGCCTCCTTCGCGCTGATCATCTCCAGCTGCATGCCGAGGTAGCGGCCGCGGGCGACGGCCATCCGAAGGAAGTCCATCCGCGTCTCGTCGCTGGCGAGCATCAGGCCACCGGGCAGGTGGATCGAGCAGTCCTGGCCGGATTCCTTCTGGATCTGCTCATAGAGCTGGATCGTGTACTGCTGGAGCCGGGCGACGTTGGGATCGCCGTTGAGGGTGTGCATGCCGCCGGCGGCGTGCCAGGTCGAGCCGGCGGTCAGCTCGCGCCGCTCGAGGAGGAGCACGTCGGTCCAGCCGGCCTTCGTCAGGTGATAGAGCACGCTGGCGCCGACGACGCCCCCACCGATGACGACGACCTGGGCAGACGACTTCACTCGACCCTCCACGAAATCCGACGGGCGAAGCCTACGCGAGGATCGGGTCCGGGGCAGCCGGTGTTGGTCAGCGGTTCGACTGGTTCACGAGATGGGTGAAAGGATCGCGCACGTCGAGGAATTCGAACCGTCGGAAACCGCGGTCGCGCGTGTAGAGGATTCGAACCCCGTTCTCGCGCATCAACGTAGCGAGGTGAGTATCCGGAACCGCATTGCCCCGTGCCGCGGCGCCACCTGACGTCACGTACAGGTTCCAGAAGGCCTTCGACTCACCCGGGGTGCGGACATTCGAGCGCGATGCGAGCCGCTCGATGTTCGTTTGTGCCTCAGCGGGAGCCAGCGGGCGTCTCAGGATCGACGGATGCGTGACGATCCGAAGGTAACCAAGGAGCGTCGGCCAGAAGAGATAGAGCAGGTCCGGCCCCTCGGCAAGCTGTCCGATGAACGCCCTGGCCCTAACCTGAACCGGGTCGGCGTCGTTGGACGCGTACACGAGGATGTTGGCATCGATCGAGGCGCTCATTCTCGCTCGTCGAGGATTGACCACAATGCGTCCTTGTCCTCAAGGTCAATGAGGGGCAGGCCGAGGTCGTGGCTGATCCACTCGAAGGGCGGCGGTTGAGCGTCTTCTGTTGTGAGTGCGCGACCGAGCAGCTCGGTGGCGAGCTGCCCCATGCTCTTCTTCTCGCGCTTGGCTCGTTCGCGCAGTTCGCGGAGAACGGACTTGTCGAGATCGATCGTTGTGCGCGACATGATGCTTGATGCTATTCGGATGCGCACCAGACGTCAACGAGGCGCAACGGAACCTTCTTGCCTTGCTCTCAGAAGTCGGTCGGAACGCCACCCTCGGCGATGCGGCGCCCAACGAACGCATCCAGCTCCGCGCGGATCGCCGCGTCCATCGGGGGAGGCTCGTAGGCGGCGAGCAGTTCCTTCCAGATCCGGTTCGCCTTGCCCGGCAACTCCGGCGAGCCGGCCTCTTCCCAGGTCTCGTAGTTGCGCCAATCTGACAGTAACGGCTTGTGGAACGCGGTCTTGAAGCGCGTCTGCGTGTGAGTCGTCCCGAAGAAATGGCCGCCCGGGCCGACGTCCTCCATGGCCTCGAAAGCGAGCGTCGCGTCGTCGACGACGACCGGGTCGAGGAAGGCCTCAACCATCCCGAGCAGCTCCGCGTCGAGGATCATCTTTTCGTATCCGGCATGTAGGCCGCCCTCCATCCAGCCGGCGCCGTGCATGAGCAGGTTGACGCCGCCCATGATCGCTCCCCATAACGAGAAGACCGACTCGTACGCTGCCTGGGCGTCGACCGCATTGGCAGCCGACACGTTCGATGAGCGATATGGCACCCCGTAGCGACGGGCGAGCTGGCCGCCGACCATCGCGGTCCGCATGTATTCCGGCGTCCCGAACGCCGGCGCGCCCGATTGCATGTCGACGTTCGAGGTGAACCCGCCGTAGACAACGGGCGCGCCGGGCCGGACGACCTGGGTCAGGACCATCCCGGCGAGGGCCTCCGCGTTCTGCTCCACCAGGGCGCCGGCCAGGGTCACGGGCGCCATCGCGCCCGCGAGCGTGAACGGAGTCATCACGATGACCTGGTTCCGAGCGGACATCTCGAGGATCCCGTGGAGCATCGGCGTGTCCAGCCGGAGCGGCGAGCTCGAGTTGATGACGGTGAAGAGCGACGGTTCTCCTTCGAGCGCCTCGTTATCGATCCCGCGGGCGATCCGGGCCATCTCGATCGCGTCCAGGATCCGCTGGCGGCCGAGGCTATATGCATGGATCGGCTTGTCGGCGAGGGTCAATAGGTCGTGGATCGCGTGGAGGTGGCGGATGCCGGCGTGGATGTCGATCGGCTCGACCGGGTAGCCGGCGAAGAAGTGGACGGAGTTGAGCATCTGGCACAGCCGGATGAGGTTCTGATAGTCGGCACGATTGCCGATCCGGCGGCCACGGTCGAGGTCGGCGACGTTCGGGGCACTCGCTACGGACCCGAACGCTGTCCAATTCCCACCGATCTCGAGATTGTGCTGAGGGTTCGTGGCATGAAGTGTGAACGACGACGGGGCCGTCACGATCCGCTCCGTCACCATCGCGGGATCGAAGCGGACGCGCTCGCTGCCCGGCTCGACACGGGCACCGGCTGACCGGAGCAGCTCGCGGGCACCCTCGTCGAGGAAGTCCATCCCGATCTCGTCGAGGACGCGGAGGGAGGCAATGTGAATGGACTCGAGCTCGTCGTCGGAAACCACGGTCGTCGGCTGGTAGCGGATCCGGGGTTGAACCCAGGGCCGCTGCTGTGGAAGCAGATGGCGCTCGTGGCCGGCTCGTCCACCGGTCCGCCGACGACGCTCGACCGGGGCGGCGTCGTCGGGAGGTGCGGCATCCACGACCGCCTCGAGATCGGCGACGGGATCGGTCATGTCAGTCACCGGACAGGTCGAACCAGGTCGTCTTGAGCTGGCTGTAGCCGTCGAGCGCGTGGGTGCCCTTGTCGCGTCCGAAGCCGGACTGCTTGTATCCCCCGAACGGCACCGTGATGTCCGAGGCGTCGAACGTGTTGACCCAGACCGACCCGGCGCGAAGTCGACGGGCGAGGCGATGAGCCCGCTTGACGTCGCGCGTCCACAGGCCGGCCGCCAGCCCGAACGGCGAATCGTTGGCGATCCGGAGGCCCTCCTCCTCGTCGTCGAACTCGATCACGGTCAGGACGGGCCCGAAGATCTCCTCGCGGGCAACGCGCATCCGGTTGTCGACGCCGTCGAGGATCGTCGGCGGGACGAAGTAGCCGCCAGACTCCTCCCGTGCTCGCTCGCCGCCGGCGACGAGCCGCGCACCTTCCTGCTGGCCGAGGCCCACGTAGCCGAGGACCTTGTCGAGCTGCGTCGCATCGACGATCGCGCCCAGCCGGGTCTTCGGATCGAGCGGCTCGCCGGGAGCCAGCGTCCGACCCACCGCAGCGACCCGCTCGACGAGCTCCTCGCGGACCGAGCGATGGACGACGAGCCGCGAGCCGGCGTTGCAGGTCTGCCCGGCGTTGTAGAAGATGCCCGAGCCGATCGTCGAGGCGGCGGCCTCGAGATCGCCGACGTCGGCGAGGACGAGCTGCGGGCTCTTGCCGCCGAGCTCGAGCGTTATGCCCTTGACGTCGGTCTCGCCGATCGAGCGGAGGAGGGACTTGCCGACGGCCGTCGAGCCGGTGAACGCGATCTTGTCGACGCCCGGGTGCCGCGCCAGCGCATCCCCGATGACCGCGCCAGGGCCCGGCAGCACGTTAAGGACGCCGTCCGGCAGCCCCGCCTCAGAGGCGAGCTCCGCGAGCCGGAGCGCCGAAAGCGGCGACTGCGAGGCCGGCTTGAGGACAACGGAGTTGCCCGCGGCGAGGGCCGCGCCGAGCTTCCAGGCGGTGATGATCAGCGGGTAGTTCCAGGGCACGATCGCGGCGACGACGCCGATCGGCTCGCGAGTGACGAGCGAGAGTGCGTCGGGGCCGGTCGGGCCGATCTCGCCGAAGACCTTGTCGATCAGCTCGGCGTACCACTGGAACGTCGTCGCGCAGCTTGGCACGTCGACCGAGATCGTGTCGCGGATCGGCTTGCCGACGTCGAGCGACTCGAGCAGAGCGAGCTGCTCGCGGTCGGCGCGGATCCGCTCGGCGAGGCGGAGGAGGACGCGCTTGCGGTCCTTGGGCGACTGGTCCGCCCAGCGCCGGTCGTCGAACGCTTCGCGAGCGGCCGACACGGCCCGGTCGACGTCGGTCGCGTCGGACTCGGCGACCTCGGCGAGCGGCTTGCCGTCGCGCGGCGCGATGTCGGTGAACGTGCGACCCGACGCGGCCGGTACGAACTGCCCGTCGACGAACGC
>JBBSCI010000022.1:0-26974 GCA_038250445.1 Candidatus Limnocylindrales bacterium
GAGGCCGCGTCCATTGATCGGATTGCCGGACGTTGTCTGGGCGGTGAGGAGCACGCCGGCGATCCCGGCGATGGCACCGGAGAACATGTACATGATGATCCGGACCGTGCGGACGTTGATGCCGGCCAGGCGTGCCGCCGTGGCGTTACCGCCGATGGCGTACACGAGGCGGCCGAAGTCCACGTAGCGCATGACCACGTGCATGACCACGGCCACGACGATGAAGACGACAAACATCACCGGGATGCCCGGCCATTCCCTGCCACCGAGGGCGGGTAACGGCAGCTCCTGCAGGAATCTGCCGGTGCCGAGCCATGTGAAATCCGGTTGAGTCACGATCCCGACCGGCTTGCCGCCCGGCGCGATGAGGAAGGCGGCACCGTCGAAGGCGGCCAGGGTGCCCAGGGTGGCGATGATCGGGTTCACGTTGAAGACCGTGACGATGATGCCGTTGACGACGCCGGCGAGCATGCCTGCGACCAGCCCTGCCAGGAACCCCACCAGGACCGACCCGGCGAACATGCCCATGACGCCCTGCGTCACGACGATGGCGGCGACGACGGACGAAACGCTGGCGATCGAGCCGACGGAGATATCGAGGCCGCCCCCGACGATCACGACCGTTTCGCCCACCGCCAGGAGGCCCACGATCACGACGCTCTGGGCGAGGCTGTTCATCAGGTTCTGCCACGACAGGAAGTTCTCGCCGCCCTTGATCCCGAGGAGAGGGCTCACGAACGCGATCATGCCCCCAAGCGCCGCGAGGGCGACGATCAGCGACAGGTTGTCAACGCCGAGTAGGGTCACGACGCGACGAACGAACCCCGGTCGGACCGGGTCGCCCACCACCAGCGGTGGCGCCTCGACCTTGCTCATGACTCAACCTCGTCGTTGGCTGCCGTGGCAGCCGGGATGTCGGAAAGGTGCTCGGCCATAGCGAGCGCGAGGACGGACTCTTCGGTGGCTTCCTTGCCGCTGAGTTCGCCGCTGATCTTGCCGCGCTGCATCACGTAGATCCGGTCGCACATCCCGAGGATCTCGGGCAGCTCGGATGAGATCAGCATGATGCCAAGGCCCTCGTTCGCGAGCTCGTCGATCAAGCGGTAGATCTCCGCCTTCGCGCCGACATCGATGCCGCGAGTCGGCTCGTCGAGGATGAGGATCTTTGGTCTGGCCGCCAGCCAGCGCGCGAGGACGACCTTCTGCTGATTGCCACCGGAGAGCTTTCCGACCTCCTGGTCCAGGGATGGCGTCCGCACACGGAGGCGTTTCACGAAGTCGCCGATGATCTGCCGTTCGAGGCGTCGCTGGACGAACCGGAATCGGGTGAGGCGCCGAAGGATGACTATTGAGGTGTTCTCGAGGACGCTGCGTATCAGGATCAGGCCTTCGCGTTTCCGGTCCTCCGGTGTGAAGCCCACGCCCCGTGCGATCGCATCGGCGGGCTTCCTGATGTCCACCCGCTGGCCGTCGATCTCGATCGTGCCGCCGGTTCGAGGCAGCTCGCCGAAGATGACCTTCGCGAGCTCAGTTCGGCCGGCCCCGACGAGGCCGGCGAACCCGACGACCTCCCCGGAGTGGATCTCGAAGTCGACCGACCGGTGCCAGATGCTCGTCAGGCCCGTGACGCGCAGGACGACGTTGTCGGTCCGGACGCTGGTTCGTTCGAAGACGTCCGTGAGCTCACGACCGACCATCAGGCGGACGATCTCGCGCTCTGTCAGCTCGGCTGCCGGCCGCACGGCGATCAGGCGCCCATCGCGCAGGACGGCCACCCGATCCGATAACCGCAGGATCTCCTTGATTCGGTGCGAGACGTAGATGATCGCGACGCCCTCGCTGCGCAAGCGACGGACGAGAGCAAAGAGGTGGTCGACTTCTTCGTCGGTCAGCGACGACGTCGGCTCATCCAGGGCCAGGATGCGGGCCCCGGACTTCAGCGCCCTGGCGATCTCGACAAGCTGGCGCTGGGGCGCCGACAGCTGGTCACCCATGAGCGACGTCGGCAGGACGTTCTCGAAACCGTACCGACGCAGATCGGCGGTCACGAGCTCGTTGAGCCGGCGCCGATCGGTGAACGGACCGCGCTTTGGCAGCTCGCCCGCGTAGATGTTCTCGGCAACGTTCACGCCGGGGATGATCTCAGGTTCCTGGTAGATGACTCGGATCCCGAACCGTTGGGCCTCGCTTGGGTTCGCAAACTTGAGAGGCTCGCCGTCGACGGTCATCGTTCCCTGGTCCGGCTGGTAGTCACCGTTCAGGATCTTGATCAGCGTCGACTTGCCGGATCCGTTCTCGCCCATGACGGCGAGAACCTCGCCACTCCGCACGTCAAGCGAGACGTCGAGCAGCGCCTGGACGTTTGGAAATGCCTTGGAGAGGCCGCGAATCTCGAGGGTTCCCGGCCGTCGTGGCTCGTCCGGACCGGGAGCGGGAGCCGCGGGATGCGTGTCGAGGGCCATCGCGATGCGGCCTCTACCCGGGGGTTGGCATGCCGAGATCGGGCCGCGCGGAGCGACTCGATCCCGGCTCGTGAGTAGCTGGCGCTACTTGCAGGCTGCCAGCGACGCTGCGCCGAACACCGTGGTGTACGTGGTCGGATCGACGATCGTCGTCTTGGCGACGGTGGCCGCCGGGAGTGGCTTTCCACTCACCACGTTGTCCCACAGGGTCTGGGCCGCCGCTGCGCCGACATCGGTGCCGGAGATGTACAGAGCGCCCTTGAACCCGGTCGGCTGATTGGCTGCCCACGGGCGGCAGGCCTCGTAGGCTCCGAGGCCAACGCCGATGACGTCATCGGGCTTGACGCCTGCGGCGGCCACGGCATTGAGACCTCCGAGGACGCTCTCGTCATTGCAACCGAAGACGATCCAGTTGGTCACTTTGGGATGGGCTGTGATCACCGGAGCCGTCGCGCTCTGGGAACCGGCGACCGTGGCGTCTGATGCCACTGGGAAAATCTGGTCAGCAGTCACGCCAGCCTTGGCGATCTCCGCCTTCTCCGCGTCGGTCCGCTGGTTGCAGACCGAGAGGTCCTGCTTCTCGATTGACAGCACGCCAACCGTCTTTGTCGTGTCCTTGACCCAACCCCCGTCCGTCAGGAGCTTGGCCGCCTCAACGCCGACCTTTGTGCCCATGTCCGTGCCGTCAAAGCCGACGAACGGGACTGCCGCGCCCGACGAGTCCTTGATCGGATCGTCGGTTGCGACCAGGGCGACCCCTGCGGTCTTTGCCGCGTCGGCGACGGCTGGCCCGATCGACTGATCCGGAACCGTGATCGCGATCCCCTTGGCGCCCTTCGAGATCGCGTCGTTGACAAGCTGGACGCCGAGCGGCGCCTCGGCCTTGGCGTCGAACTTCGCGGAATCGCCACCGAGCTTCGTGATAGTGTCGATGAACGACGTCTGCAGATCAATGAAGTACTGCTGGTCCGCGGCCTTGTTGATAACAACGAAGAGTTGCTTGCCGCCTGCCGACGACGCACTGGCGCTGGCCGCTCCGCTCGGAGCGATGGAGGCACCCCCGCCTCCCGTCGATGGTGCGGCGGTGCTCGCCGTCGACGAACACGCCGAAGCGAGGATCGCCACGACGGCGACGATCGCTGAAATGCGGTGGATTCTCATAGGATCAGCTGTCCTCCTCAATCGGTCCCCGATCGACACGTTAGCGGTTTCCGCTCAATGGCGCAGGCGACGCAGGTGAGGCCCAGGCCTCGAGCTTCCGATCCGGGAGTGTCCGGTCAGGCATGACGGTGGTTCAGCCCACAGCGTGGCAGCCCGGTGGTCGGACTGCCGAGGATGAGAGCCATCGACGCCACTGGTGAGGATGGAATCACCTTGGCAGGTCGCTCGGCCGCCGCGGCTGCCGCTTGCGTCACACGCCCTGAACCTCAGCTGCGGCCGGGGACGTTATGCTCCCCATCGTTGCGCTGTGCGACGAATCGGCGATTGTGGAGACTGCCATGCGGATCGCCGTTGTCGGAGCGGGCCCGGCGGGCCTGACGGCCGCCCATCGACTCCGCGCCGCGGGCCACGAACCGATCGTTCTCGAAGCAGCAGCCGTTCCGGGCGGGCGTACCCACACGGAGCACTTCGGGGACGGGCATTGGAGCGACGACGGGGCCGGCTGGTTGGGTACCTTCTACCCGGACACGCTCGCCCTGCTCGAGGATCTCGGTCTCCGCGATCGGCTCCGCGTCATTCGGCTGCGTGGCGGGGGCGACCTGCTCATCGGCGACCGGCTCCACGCCAATCCGAACTCGTTTCCCCGGCTCCTGACGACGGACCTTTTGGCGCCCGCGGAGAAGGTGCGCTTCTTCGCCTGGATGGCACGGCTCTTCCTGACCCAGCCGGGCAAGCTCCGGATCGACCGGAGATACGACGGGACGACCGCCGAGTCGGCGCTCCGCTCAGCCGGGCGGAGCGCGGCCGAGATGGTCGTCCGGCCATCGTTCGAAGGACCGTTCTTCTCCCGTCTCGAGGAGCTCTCCGGGGCCTTGGTTCGCTCGTGGTTGCGGGCCCTGTCGGTCGGCACATTCCTGCAAGTGGACGGGGGCATGGACAGCCCCTGGCGGTACCTCGGCGAACGGCTCGGGGTCCGCACGAACGTGACGGTGGAGCGCATTTCGCCGATCGCGAATGGTCGGGTGTCGGTCGTCGTCGCCGGCGTCGCGGACGAGTACGACGGTGTCGTCGTGGCCGTGCCTGCACCGATCGCCGCACGAATCGTCGCCGCCGAAGCCCTTCCTGCCGGCGTCGCGGAGATCGAATACGCGCCGCATGTCCGCGCTTATGCGGCTCGGCGAGGCGACGCGCCGCCCCGCACAGGCATTCACGCGTTCCCGAACGAGACAGTCGCGACGGTCGAGATGGGGGGCGGATCTGGGTCCTGGGGTCGCGTCCCGCCGGGTTGGCAGTGGGCCCTGGTGTGTGCCCCCGCGGCATCGAGCAGCGGCTTGCTGGAGCTGTCTGACAGTGACCTGGCGGCCCGCCTCTGGGAGGCAGGCTCGAAGATCGACGGGCGATTGTTCGCGCTCGAATCGGCCGAAATCGTCCACGTGGTCCGTTGGCGTCACGCCGTGCCGAAGGTCGGGGTGGGTTACTTCGCGCGGATCGATCAGATCCGGCAACGGCCGCCGATCGTCTTTGCCGGGGACTGGCTCGTGCAGCCCTGTATCGAGGGTGCGGTCCGTTCCGGCAACGCGACCGCCGCGATGTTCGGATCGTCCGGGGCATAGCCAGTGGACGACGGCCGGCGTTTGACACGCGCTGGTGTCGCCATGATCCTTGAGGCAGGCCGCGGAGATCGAGAGCGTCGTCACCACGGCCCAACGTGGATCTCGGCGACCTCGCAATCACCTCGATCCGGACCTAGCTCCCACAGGGAGACCGCGGTGAGTCCCTTGCGCACGACGCCCGAGTCCGCACGACCCCAAGTCCCGCAGGCGATCGTGGCCGGGCGAGTGATCGCCATCGGGCGCAACCTCGATCCAGCAGTTGTTCCAGCGATCGGGGAAGCACTGCTTGCCGGCGGCGTCCACGCCTTCGAGGTGACCCTGAACAGCGCCTCGGCCCTTGACGTCATCGGCGCGCTGGCGGCGAGATTCGTGCCAGACGACCTGCTCATCGGGGCCGGCACGGTTCTCGACCTCGACCATGCCCGCGCGGCGGTCGACGCCGGGGCGAGGTTCCTGGTGATGCCGCACACCGATCTGGCGATCGTCGAATGGGCGGCGGGGCTCGGCCTGGCGGCATTTCCCGGTGCCTTCACCCCGACCGAGATCCTCGCCGCCTGGCGATCGGGGGCGACCGCGGTGAAGCTGTTTCCCGCCTCGGCCGTCGGCCCGGTATTCGTGCGCGAGGTGCGCGGGCCGCTGCCCGAGATCCCGCTGATCCCCACCGGGGGCGTGACCCTCGAGAACGCTCCCGCGTACATCGCGGCCGGCGCGCTGGCGGTCGGCATGGGGAGCTGGCTCACCGGTGGGGGCGACCCAGGCGTCATCCGCGAGCGGGCAATCGCGATCATTGCGGCGCTGGCTCCGTCGGACCGGCTGACATGAGTACGTGGGCTGCGCGGCCGCACTGGCGAGGAGCGCAACGTTGAGCGCGCTCGTGACGTTCGGCGAGGCGATGGTCCGATTGGCCCCTCCGGGGCACCGCCGGCTCGAGCAGACAACGAGCCTCGACGTGACCGTCGGCGGCGCCGAGCTCAACGTCGCCACTGGGGTGAGCCGACTCGGCCTCTCGACGTCGTGGGTCTCCTGCCTGCCCGACAATCCACTCGGCCGGATGGTCCTGAATCGCGCCCGTGAGTTCGGCGTCGACGTCTCCCACGTCGCCTGGGAGCCTCATGGCCGCGTGGGGCTGTTCTTCGTCGAGTACGGCTCCTCGCCGCGCCCGAGTAGCGTTCTCTACGACCGCGCCGGATCGGCGATCAGCGAGCTTCGCGGCGTGACCTTCGACTGGCCGGCGATCCTTGCCGGGGCGCGAGCGTTCCACACGACCGGGATCACGCCGGCGCTCGGCGAGAAGACGGCCGAGGAGACCAGGACGAGCCTGACGGCGGCCCGGGCCGGCGGGCTGCTCACGAGCTACGACCTGAACTTCCGCGGGAAGCTCTGGAGCCCGAAGCGTGCCCGCGAGGTCCAGGAGCCCCTGATGGGATTGATCGATGTCCTGATCACGACGGAGGAGGACGCCGAGGTTGTCTTCGGCGTCACCGGCGACGACTATCGCGACGTGGCCCGCAGCCTTGCCGACCGATTCGGGTTCAAGGTCGTGACGATCACGCTTCGAGGCGACACGTCCGTGCGGCGGAACACGTGGACCGCGATCGCTTACAGCGACGGAGTGTTCACCGACGACCGAACCTACGACCTGGAGCTCGTGGACCGCGTCGGAGGTGGCGACGCCTACGCGGCGGGTTTCCTCTACGGACTCCTCACCGGCGACGTCGAGAAGGGCGTCCGCCACGGCAATGCCTTCAGCGCGCTCAAGCAGGCGTCGTGGGAGGACTTCAACTACGCGACCCTCGCGGAGGTCGAGGCGCAGCTCGGCGGGTCAGGCTCGCGGATCGTTCGCTAGCGGCCACTCCTTCGAGGGCCGTTGATCCGCCTGCCTAAGTGGCGGCAACCCCGACGACGCCTGTGGCGACCAGCTCGTTGATCTCCGCTTCGGTGCGGCCGAGCTCGACGAGCAGGGCACGTGTGTCGGCGCCCAGCTGCGGAGCTCCTCGGCGGATGGCGGGCGGAGTCGCAGATAGCTCCAGCGGCGGGCGTGCCGTGCGAATCGACGTGCCGCCTGCCTGCGGCTGTTGGACGAAGGCTTCTGTCGCGATGACGTGCGGGTCGTTCGCCACGGCCTCGTAGTCGTAGACCGGGCCGGCCCAGACGCCGAAGCGTTCGCAGAGCTCGATCCACTCGGCTGTCGTGCGACCCGTGAAGCGCTCGCGGATGTGGGCGTAGATCTCGTCCCGGTGCGTCTGGCCGTCGTTGTAGGCGGTCATCCCGCGCAGGTAGTCGTCGTCGAGGACGTCGCCGAGCGCCGGGAGCGGCGACATGGCGAGCGTGAGCCAGGCGTCCTTCGTGCGGTACACCCCATATGGTGCCGGGATCGAGGCATGGGCGGTTTTCTCGACACTGCGCGTCGGCTGCCTGCCGGTGTTTAGGTAGGTGACGACCTCCTGCAACTGCGCGTCGAAGACCACCGACAGCATGTCGACTTCGACGTGCTGACCGTGGCCGAGTCGATCGCGGGCATGGAGGGAGGCGAGGATGCCGATGACGGCCTGGTACCCGGTCATCACGTCCGCTGCCCACAACGCTCCCGGCTCGGGCGCGTCGTTGTCGCTGCCGACGGAGAACATCGACCCGGAGTAGCCCTGGACGATGAGATCCTGGCCAGGTCGATCGCGATATGGACCTGACGGCCCGTACCCGGAAATCGAGCAATAGACGAGCCTCGGGTTGATCTCGCGGAGTTGCTCGTAGCCGATGCCCAGGCGCTCCGCCGTGCCATGGCGGAAGTTCTGGATGAACACGTCGGAGCTTCGAACGAGGTCGGCGACGACCGGATGCGCGTCCGCCTTCTTGAGGTCGATCGTGAAGCTGCGCTTGTTGCGGTTGACGGCGAGGAACGTGGTCATCTCGCCGCCCACCCGGAGGTCCTCGAAACCGTGAGTGCGGTTGAACTCGCCGCTGACCGGCGACTCGATCTTGATGACGTCCGCGCCGAGGTCGCCGAGCCGCATCGCCGCGAGGGGGCCGGCGAGCATCTGGGTCGCGTCGAGCACGCGGATCCCGCTCAGGGACCCTTCCGGCACCGGTTCAGAGGATGAATGCACGGATCCGCCTTTCGCCCGTCGGCCAGCGATCACGTCGCGATCCTGGTGGTTTGACCACCGTCGACCACGAGCGACGCGCCGGTGATGTACGACGCTCCCTCGCTGGCGAGGAACACGATTGCCGCCGCCACTTCCTCGGGGCGCCCGAACCGTCCGAGGGTCGCCTGCCGCGCGGCCTCTTCCCTGCCTGCCTCATCGACGGCGTCCCAGATCCGCGTTTCGATGGATCCGGGAAGCACGCAGTTGACACGCACGTGTGGCGCGTATTCGACGGAGAGTTGCCGGCTCAGGGCGATCACGCCTCCCTTGGCGGCCGCGTAGGCCGGGTGTCGCGGCCACGCGACGAGGGAGTGAACGCTGGCAACGTTGACCATGCTCCCGCGCGCAGCAGTCAACGTGTCGTGGAACGTGTGCATCGACCGATACACCGCCGACAGGGTGACCCCGATCTGACGGTTCCAATCGTCCTCGTCCAGCTCGTGAGCTGCTCGAGCAATGAGAAGGAACGCGTTGTTGACCACCACCGCCGGGGCTCGGTCCGCGCGACGCAGGTCGTCGGAGATGGCGTCCCAGGCGCTCGGATCAGCGACATCGAGCGCGTGCGACGAGGCCCGTCCACCCTTCTCGCGGATCTGCGCCGCCACCCCCTCGGCGGCGACGCCGTCAATGTCGGTGACCACAACGTCGTCGCCTGCCAGCGCGAACGCCCGAGCGGCAGCGGCGCCGATGCCGTTGCCGGCGCCGGTTACGAGCACCGTGCGCGGATGCGCTGTCACGCCGCCCGTTCCGTGGCAAGAAGCGCCAGGAGTGCGGGACCCTGGCCCCAGGGAACGACGAACCCCCTGGGAACATGACCGTAGTGCGACGGAGCGGTGCAGGCGTAGACGGCGGCTGACACCTCGCGGAGCTGTCCCTGCGCATCCAGGGACGAGAGAATCGCTCCGCGCGCGGCGCGCCTCGACGCGATGACGGCGTCACCCCCCACGATACCTGCGGCGAGCGCCCTCGACAGCGCGGATGCCATGAATCCGGCGGTCGAGAATTCGTCGCCCGAGCCGGGCTCGGTCACTACGGCAAACCAGTGGCCATCGTCGCGCTGGAGCAGCAGCATCGCCTCCACCAGGCGACTCGCAGAATCCCGGAGCTGGCCCACTGCGTCCTCCGGCAGGTGCCCGGAATAGCCGGCAAGGGCCTCGACGACGTCGAGCATCCCCAGGATGGCCCAGCCCTGACCCCTGCCCCAGCCAGGCCCGAAGCTGTCGGTCTCGCCACGAAGCACGAAATGGTCGAACAGGCCACTTTCGACCTGCAGAAGGCGAATGTAGCCGAGTGCCTGCTCGACGCCCGCCAGGACGTACCCGTCATCGCCCGTCGCTCGACCGAGCGCCACCAGGAACGGTGGGTCGAAGTGCAGGCAATCGACAAAGACGCCGGCGGGCGGATTCTTCACCAGCTCCGTTTCGTGTGGGCTGAGCTCGACCCGGCTGTATGGCATGAGCAACGGCGACCGATCCCAGGTCTCGTAGACGCCATCGAGGGTCCGCCTGGTCATGAGGTAGTCGGCCAGCTCTCTGCACGCGGACATCAGCTGCCCGTCGCGATAGCGAACGGCCAGCTCAACCAGCGCCAAGCCCGGCGCGGTGCAGTCAAGTCGGACAAAGGGCTTGGATCGGGTGGCCCAGGCCCGACCCCAGCCGTGGGCGAAGCGAGCCCAGCGGTCGCTGCCGAGGGCATCGGATGCCGCAACGAGCGCATCGAACGCGACCGAATCGCCGAAGCTCCAGGTCGCGAACGACAAGTCGATCAGGCGATCGGCGACGAATTCTGCGAGGGCCGGCGTGTCATCGTGGCGCGCCTCGCCCCCAGCGCGCCTGGTCTGCGCAAGGGCCGTGGCGGCATCGTCGGAGGCAACGTAGCGTTCCGTGTCCCACGCGACGCGGGAAGCGGGCACGTCGGCGGAACCATCGCCGCCACTTGACGCGCTCACGCGGCGGCCCAGATCGGGATGCCGTCGCGCGTGCCGGCCTGGCGTACGCGGCCCGAGTCGCGAAATCGTTCGATGTGCCCGACGACTGGGAATGCGAGGGCCCCTTGGGTGCCCGCGACCGGCCAGTCCCCCGCCACGGGATTGAGCTCGGCGAGAAGCTCGTGAAGCGTGCGCCCTCCCGGCGCATCGGCCAGCGCCGACAGGACCAGGGCGTCGAGTCGCTCGGCAAACAGCCGACTGCGGGCCAGGAACTCTGCGGCGCTGGACCCTTCCAGGCTCGGATAGTGGGCTGTGAGCAGGTATCGGTGCGCCGCAGCCTCGAGGCGGGCGATTGTTGCCAGGTAGGCGTCGACATATCGGTACGTTGGGGGAAAGGCCGGCGTCCCGTCGGCGAGATCGACCGACGCGCCAAGGACGGCGTCCGAAACGAGCACAGCGCCGGCGTGCGGCAGCGAAATCGCCGTGTGGCCCAGCGTGTGGCCGGGGATATGCCAGATCACGACCTCGAAGCCCCCAAGGTTGACGATCTGAAGGTCACTCGCGTCACCGTCGAGCGCCCTTTCCCGCACGACAGAACGACACCAATCGAGAACCGCCGGGTCCTCGTCCCAACCATAGCCGGGTAGAAACCCACGGCCACGCTCACGCACGTAGATGTCGAAGTTCTCGATCGCCGGACGATCGAGCCTGTGGGCGAGCAGGCGGGCCCGGGGAAACGCCTCGCGGGCATCGGAGACTCCACCGAAATGGTCGACGTCGCAATGCGAGATGACCACGGTGCGCACGTCCCGGGCGTCGATGCCGAGCCCGTTGATCGCTGGCGTGACGTACGCGGGGATCGTGCCGTCGACCCCGGTGTCAAAGAGCAGGACCTCGCGGCTGCCCACGACGAGATACAGACTCGCATAGCGTTCGCCGAGCGGCGTGTCGATGCGGTAGAGGCCATCGGCGATGACCGTCGGGGTGGCGGACGGGTTGGTGCTGCCGGCAACCATCGTTCACCGCCCTTTGAAAGTGGGCTCGCGCTTCTCGCTAAAGGCGGCTCGGCCTTCGGCGGCGTCCTCGGTCATCATCAGGTAGGAGAACGAGTCGTTCTCGATCAGCAACCCGGCCTCGAGTGGCACGTTCTGGGCAACGCGCACCATGTACTTCGTTCGTTCGATCGCGATCGGCGAGCGTTCGGCGATCGTCTGGGCGAGCGCCATCGCCGTGTCGATGAGATCGGCTCGGTCAACGACCTGCTGGACGAGGCCGATGCGCAGGGCCTCCGCAGCGTCGATGCGGTCGCCGGTCAGCAGCATCCGGGAGGCATGGCCTGGGCCGACGAGATGCGTCAGCAGCTGCGTCTGTCCCGAGCCGCCATGCCAGCCCCAGCGGATCTCCCCCGCACCGAACGAGGCATCCGGGCTGGCTATGCGCACGTCGGATGCTGTGGCCATCTCCAGGCCGCCGCCGATGCAATAGCCATGGATTGCCGCGATGACTGGCTTCCGCAGCTGCCACACCGCGCGGGCGTAGTCCCCGCGGGCGTCGAAACGGTTGCGGTAACTCCAGTTGTCACCGTACTCATCGAGATCGGTGATGTCGCTGCCCGCACAGAATGCGCGTTCGCCTGCCCCTGAGAGGAGGATCGACCTGACGCTCTTGTCATTGTTGAGCTCGAACACGAGCGCGTTCATCTGGTGGTCCATCGCCACCGTCATCGCATTGAGCTTGGCAGGACGGTCGATCACGACGTGGGCAACGAAGCCATGTCTCTCGAGGCGAACCTCGCCATCGGTGTGCCCGGTCATCGAGTCTCCTATCGGCGGATGCTTTGCAGCGGGCCATGGGCCCGAGAGAGCCGCCTGGGCAACGGGGTGGCAAGCTTTGCGTTCGCGCGTCAGAGCGCCGGTCCCGGATGACGACCGCTCCCATGGCACGGTTCTGCCATGACGAGCTTACGTCGGGTAGCGCGAACCCGTTGCGATGGCGACCGAGGGGTCCGTCCGGGCTCGATCCGTCAGCGTCTCGGTCCGGCCGTGGTTCGGGTTCGTCCAGGCGACACCTCGACCCGAACCTCCCACGCAACCTTGTCCCCCGGTCGCACCAATCGCGCCTGGCCGGCCGAGATGGCGTCCTGGAGGTCGTCGTGGCCGGAGGTCGTCGGCTCGATGGCGACCTGCCGAACACCGCTGCTCGGGTCCGGCCACCCGCCATAGTCGAGCCACAGGCCAAGGGCCGGCGCGACGTCACGCGGCCACATGAAGGCGATCGAGGCCCCGTCCGGAGCCACGGCACGGGCCGGGCCGGAAGGTGCCGGGTCGGCGTACAGCTTGGCGGCGAACCGCGCGTCGGCGGCACGCACCACCGAGAGATCCACGCTGCCGCCATCGCCCCCGGGTATGTCCGGCCAGCGCATGGAATCGGTTGCGGCGACACCAAGTCCGGTCGCGAACGTGATCGACAATTCGGTCGGGGGCAGTTGGATCAAGGCACCTGGCTCGAGCTCGAGGAGAGCGTGCATCGACCACAGGATCGGCAGGTCTCGATCACCCTCGTTCGTCAGCTCGTACGTGCAGTGGACCGCGTCCGCCGTGAGTGAGAGCCTCCGCCGAAACCGGTACGGCCAGCGCTGCCCGGTCCATGTCGTCGCAAGGCCCTCGTGGTCCGCGGCAGCCGTCGTCGCTCGTCCCCACAGGTCGCCGTGGTCGCGGAGCCGAGGGCCGCACGGGTCGAGCGGATCGGGGCACGGGGCGACCGTCGGAACGCATTCATCCCACCCGAATGCCTGGCGGCCCAGGAACGCGACTCCATGCCGGGACCAGGATCTCGCCTCAGCCCGCGTGGGCGGATGACCCTGGACGAGCCACTCGCGTCCCGTCCGAAGGTCCACCAGTGAGACGACACGTGCGCCGAGCGCCGGTACGACCACCAGGCGGAGGTCCGGGCTCTCCAGCGCCACCGACGGCCACCCGCCCCAATCGGAGGATCCGCTTTGCCCGCTCACCAATCGGCGACGGAACCGTCAGGATGGAACCAGCGGTACTGCGGCTCTGGTTGGTACGGATGGCGTGCCGCGGCTGCCTCGTCGACGTCGATGCCGAACCCCGGACCTTCCGGTCGGACGGCCCGCCCGGCAATGATCGCCGGCAGGCCGCGCACGACCTCGGCGCGCCACGGTACATCGGACCGCATGACCTCCTGGATGAGGTGATTCGGCGTCGCGAATGCCAGCTGGAGATTGACCATCGTCGCGATCGGCCCGAGGGGGTTGTGCGGCGCAACGGAGATCCCATGCGCGTCCGCCATCGACGCGATCTTGCGCAGCTCCGTGACCCCACCGACATGGCAGACGTCCGGCTGCGCGACGGCGATCGCCCCTGCCTCGAACAGCGGCCGGAACGAGTGCCGCGTGCCGAGCCGTTCGCCGCTCGCGATCGGGATCCCGGGCAGGGCACGAGCCACCTGGGCAAGACCATCGCCCAACTCGGGTTGGCACGGCTCCTCGAGGAACCACGGCTGATACGGAGCGAGCGCCTGACCGTAGCGGATGGCCATCGCCGGGGTGGTACGGCCGTGCAGGTCGACCATGACATCGATGTCGTCGCCCACGGCTTCACGGACCGCGCGCATGAGACCGGCTGCACGGCGGACAGACACTTCGCCGTCCAGTGGCGCCGACCTTTGGACGGCCAGGATCTTGAGGGCGTCGAATCCATCGGCGACGCTCGACCGGGCTCGTTCTGCGAAGGCGGCCTCGGTCGGCTCGTCGTACACGGCGTCGCTCGCCCCGCCACCCAGGTGGTCGTAGAAGCGGACCTCGTCGCGGACGTGCCCGCCGAGCATCCGCCACAGTGGAATCCCGACATCCTTCGCCGCGATATCCCACAGTGCCTGGTCAATGCCGGAGATCGCCGATAGCTCGGTCGTGCCTCCCTTGAAGTACTGCTGGCGGTAGAGCACCTGCCAGAGGTGCTCGACGCGGCGAGGATCCTCGCCAATGATGAGCGGCGCGAAGTCTTCGACCGCGCCGACGACGGATCGGGTCTTGCACTCGAGGGACGCCTCGCCCCACCCGCGGAGGCCGTCCACGTCGGTCTCGATCCGGACGAACACCCAGTTCCGGCGACCGGCGTTGACGATGAGCGTCCGGACCGCCTCGATGCGCACGCTATGCGCCGATGCGGAGGAGACCCAGCACGGCCCGCTGGTCGAGTGCGACGCTGCTGAGAAGGATCATCCCATGCGGGAGAATACGACCAAGAACACGCCAACGAACATCCGACGCCGAATGAGGAGACCGCGACGTCGATTGAACGGACCTATCCTTGCGGTGCTGCCACTCGGCTGTCGCGCGCGCGTGGCGGCTGCGCGCCCATTCGTCGGCCGCGACGGACAGGTGGATTGGCGTACGCACGAGGGTGTCGACATGGCGTTCGAAGGGATCAGGCCGGTCCTTCATCTCCCGTTTGGTCCTGAGCCGGATCAGCCGATCAACCATGACCAGCTGGGTGCCCTCGTCGCGGACCAGCTCTCCCTTGGGGTGGACGGCCTGGTCGTGCTCGGCCTGGCATCCGAGGCGTGGACCCTGCAGGACCGCGAGCGGGACGATGTCCTCGCGACCGTCGCCGTCGCGATCGACGGGCGCGTCCCGCTCGTCGTGGGGATCGACGGCACCACCGCTCTGGCGGTCGACCGGGCCAGGCGCGCCGTCGATATCGGCAACGCGGCGGGTCTGATGGTCCTTCCATCGGCCTCGGCGCGATCGACGGAAGCCCTGGTTACCCACTTTGCCGCCATCGCCGAGGCTGCCGGAGTGCCGATCCTCGTCCAGGACTCGCCGCAGGTGACCGGCATTACCCTTTCGGTCGAGGCGCTCCTCGCGATCCACCAGTCGCACCCGCTGATCGCCGCGCTCAAGGTGGAAACCCCCGGGGCCGGCTCGAAGACATCGGCCGTCGCCGCCGCTGGTATGGAAATCGTCGCTGGGTGGGGCGGCCTGCACTATCTCGAAAGCATCCGCCGAGGAGCGTCAGGCTGCATGCCGGGCTGCGACCTGGGTCCAGCCCTCCTTGCAATCGACCGGCTCGCCTGCGGCAGCCACGTCGCCGCCGCGGATGGTCTCTATCGGACGATCCTTCCGCTCCTCTCGTACGAGGCTCAGTCGCTCGACTTGCTCCTGCTCGGGGCAAAGCGGGTCCTCGTCCATCGGGGGATCTTCGATTCGGGGGCGCTCCGCGCACCGGGACGCGCCCTCGACCAGCATGAAACGGCCTCGTTCGATGCCATGATCGCCCGCCTTGAAGGTGAGGGCGTGGCAGGCTTCGCGAGCTGGACGGGAGCTCGGGCCGACGCCCGAGAAGGAGCTGGCCACGCCACGGCTGCCGACTGGGGTAGCGAGGTGCGAGCGTCATGAAGATCACCGATGTCACGACCTACCTGGTCGGCAACAAGTGGAAGAACTGGCTGTTCGTTCGGGTCGATACCGACGAAGGAATCCATGGGGTCGGCGAAGGCTCGCTCAACGGGTTCTCGGCGACTGTCGAGACGGCGGTCCACGAGTTGCGGGATGCCTACATCGGGCTCGATCCGACTCAGGTCGAGTTGCTGCTCCAGCGGATGGTCCGCGACGTCTACACGGATGGCGGGCAGATCCACATGGCGGCGGTCTCGGCGATCGAGGTAGCCTGTTGGGACATCGTCGGGAAGTCTCTTGGCAAGCCTGTCCACGAGCTTCTCGGCGGCAAGGTCCGCGACCGAGTCCGCGTCTACGCAAACGGCTGGTACCGGACGGACCGGGCGCCGGAGGCCTTTGCATCGGCGGCCCGCGGCGTGGCCGAGCGCGGCTACACGGCGATGAAATTCGACCCCTTCGGGGCGGCATGGCGGATCCAGGATCGTCACGAGGAGGATCTCTCGATCGCCATCGTCGAGGCCGTGCGCGACGCGGTCGGACCCGATATCGACCTCATGATCGAGGGGCACGAGCGATTCAGCGTGTCGACCGCGCTGCGCATCGCAGATCGTCTTGTCGAGTTCCGGCCGACCTGGTTCGAGGAGCCGGTGCACCACCAGCAGATCGGCGCGATGGTCGAGGTGGCCCGAAGGTCTCCGGTCCCGATCGCGACGGGCGAGAGTTTCACATCGCTCGGGCAGTTCGCGGACCTGCTCGACCGTGACGCCGTCCACATCCTGCAGCCCGAACCGCTCCATCTCGGTGGGCTGTGGCGGACACGCCAGATGGCCGCCATGGCTGACGCCCACTATGCCGTCGTCGCCCCGCACAACGCGCAGGGCCCCGTGTGTAGCGCAATTGCGGTCAGCCTCGGAGCATGCACGCCGAACTTCTACATCCAGGAGTCGTTCGACGAGTCCAACGCGAGCTGGACGCAGGAGCTCGTCGACCGGCCGATCGTGCCGAAGGGCGGCTATGTCGACATCCCCACCGGCCCGGGTCTTGGCATCGATCTGGACTGGGACCGCCTGGCCGCCCATCCCTACCAACGTGCAAACTTGCTGCGGCTCTTCGAGCCGGGCTGGGAACGCCGATCTGACACCCCTGCCACGGATCGCTGATCGTTAGCAGCGTGGGAGGCCGCCACTCCCGAACCAGGCTCGCGAGTCTCCGAAACCTCGACCGACCCGGCAGCGCCGGGCATCCTGCCCGCGTGGCGACGCCCATCCCGGGTGGAGTTGACCCGGTTCCGTGGACACCACCCTGACATTGTGGGCGTCAAGCCCCGCCGAGGAGTCCACGTGCCGCGAACGAGGCCACCATACGGCCCCGCCTTCTGGACTGCAGCTGTCCGCCTGACCCGCGAGCCGGGCAACACGATCCGGTATGCAGGTGGTTGAAGCCAAACCTGCGGCTTGGTCAATCGTCGAGGGGATGGATGGGCGAGCGGAGCGCGATTGGATCGCCAAGCCACTACGCGGCCGGCGTCGCCCAGTAATGGGCCAGTGCCTCTAGGCGTGGGGCACGCACGCGGCGTCATAGCTGGAGCGATCCAGGCCGCTCGGCCTTTCGATCCGGAAGCCCAGGTTGTAGATGTCCTCCACGAGATGGGCGCCGACCCGCTTCGCGAGTTTCGCCTCGCCCCGCGGGATGCCCTCGATTGTCGTCAGGACCAGGCTCGCTGCGTCAAGGACTGTCCCGAGCGCGCTTATCCATGAGAGGTTGTCATGACTGGATCGGAAGTAGCCGAGGAGAGGGTAGGCGACGTGTGAATCAAGCACCTCGACGGCCCACAGCTGCCAGTCGAGGAAGAGTTGCGGCAGGCGCTCGACAAGACCCAGCCATGCGTAAGTCTCGAGGAGAGCGACCGCCGACGGCGGTGCTCCGGCTGCCGCCTGCAGCGCGACGACCTGCATCTCGCGACGCTGGTATGACCCGTAGAGCGAGAACAGGAAGGTCACGACGAGCGCGACAAGACCGAGGCCGGCCACGGCGGCCGTGATAACCACGATCCGCGCCAGCGTGTCGACCGCGACGATGTCGCCGAAGCCCAGAGTCAGGATGGATGTGGCGGCGAAATACATCGCGCTGCCGAGGTCCGGCGGCACCGGCCGGAGTTGGTCGCGGATGCCATAGAGGATTAACCCGTAGCCAACGATCAGGGCGAGGAGCCAGGCGCCGAGGAGCATGACGGTGGCCGCCGGGGCGAACAGGCCCATCACTCGGTCGAATGCAGGGCCGCGTCTGCCATCGCGTAGGCTCCGCAACACCCGCCATGAGAACCTGATGATGTACCGGCCGATGCGGAACCAGCCCGGCGTCGGACGTGGCACGATCACGGTCTCGAGCAGGTCCCAGAACACGAGCGCGAGCACGAACACGCCTGCGGCAACGGCGATGACGTCCATCGGAACCCATGATCCGATGGCAGAACCCGTGGGATCGCCGTGAATGTCCTGAACCTCGGCGCATCGGCCGGTGTATAGACCCGTGAGCAGGCAACAACCTCGGATTCAGGAGGACTGAGGCGGCGTGATGCGTTCGGCCGACCTCTGGCGTGCCCTGCTGCACAGGAGTCGATCCGACTGGCCGGTCGTCCTCGCCGCGGCAATGCTCCTTGTCTGCGCGACCGCCCTGATCGCCGCGAGCGCGGTCTACGGCGACGTCGTTGCGATCGGCGGGCTGCGCCAGACACTCCTGGCCGCGCCACCGGCCGACCGGGCGGTGATCGTCCGATCCGCGTCCGCGCCCGGCGACGTCCGCGCGATCGACGACGCGGTGTCGGCGCGCGCCAATGAGGTGCTCGGGCCGAGCGGCGGCGAGGTCGCCTTCATTGCCAGATCGGGCAGCTTTACCCGGCCCGGCTTCGCCGCGGACGACCCGGCCGCGCTGACGATCCTGGCCGCATACCGCGGCATCGAGCGTCATGGCAGCCTGGTCGATGGCCGCTGGCCGACGCCTGGCCACGACCCGCTAGAGGCGACCGTCTCGGAAGGGGCGGGCGCGGCGCTGCAGATCGCGATCGGCGACCGACTGTCGCTCGCCGGTCGGGAGGGTGCCGGGGCGACTGTCGCAGTCGAGATCGTGGGGCTGTGGAAGCCCAACCGGAACGACACGTTCTGGGCGGGCAACGCCTTCGAGCTCGACGGGCTGGAGACGCTCGGATCCTTCACGACGAGCGGGCCCATCGTCGTCGATGCGGCGGACCTCGTCGGCCTCACGAGCGTGGGCGAGCTCGACCTCGAATGGCGCGCGATTCCGGCCGCTGACGCACTCACGGTCGAAGGTCTCGCGGCAGAGGGGGCCGATCTCAAATCGCTCGACCAGCGGCTTCGCGAGTCGGGCCTTGGCGCCCGATCCGTCCACGTAGCCTCCGGCCTGCCGGACATCCTCGCCAGGGTCGAGCGGGCGTCGCTCGTCAGCCGCAGCGGCATCACCCTGCTGACGATCCAGTTCGCCGTCCTGGCGGGCTACGCGATCGTCCTCGTGGCGAGAATGCTGATCGAGCGCCGGCGCGTCGAGTCGTCGCTCCTCCGCTCCCGCGGCGCTTCGAGCTTGCAGCTCGCGGCGATGGCCTTCGGCGAGGCGCTGATTCTCGCGATCCCGGCCGCCATCGTCGCCCCATTTCTCGCCGTCGGGGTCGTCCAACTCCTCGCCGCCATCGGTCCGCTCGCCGCCGCGGGGATCGCGGGGACGGCGACGATCGACGGCGGTGTACTCCTCGTCGCCGCTGCTGCGGCGATCGCCTGCGTCGTCGCCCTCACGCTGCCTTCGATCGCGCCCAGCGGCACGCCGGCCGGCGTCCGGGCACGATTGAGTCGCCAGGTCGGCCGGACGCTCGGCCAGCGACTTGGGATCGACCTCGTGTTCGTCGTCCTTGCCGGGCTGGCGCTCTGGCAGCTCCGGCTGTACGGCTCGCCGCTGACCCGTACCGCGCGCGGCGTCCTCGGCATCGACCCGTTGCTGATAGCCGCCCCGGCCGTCGGTCTGATCGCCGGCGGGATCGTCGCGAGTCGGTTGATCCCGCGGCTCGCGGAGATCGCGGAGCGGATCCTGCCGCGACGGAGCGGCCTCGTCGCCGCGATCGGAGCCCGCCAGCTGGCGCGTCGACCGCTTCGCTACACGCGGTCCGCGCTGCTGCTCATGCTCGCGGCAGCGCTCGGCACCTTCGCGGCAGCGGACGCCGCGACCTGGTCGCGGTCCCAGGCCGATCAGGCGGCCTACCGCGTCGGCGCCGACGTCCGCGTCGTGCCCTCGGATTACTCCACGGTCGCGCCGTGGGCGGCAGGCGCGGCGCTGCGCTCGATCCGTGGCGTCCGCCTGGCTGCCCCGGTCGCCCGCGGCCCACTCGACGTCGGCCGAGCGGTGCGGGATGGCCAGCTGCTGGCGTTCGACCCCGACAGCGTTCCGGCCGCCATCAGCTTCCCGCCAGAAGACTCCGCTCGCGGGCTGCCCGGCACCCTCAAAGGGCTCTCGGCGGACCGACCGTCGGGCGAGCCGACGATCGAGCTCGCAGGCGCTCCTCGGCGCCTTTCGGTGACGATCAATTCCGATATCCACGCGGACCCGGAGGTCTCGCCGGATGGCGTCGTGCCACCCGATTGGGCCGGGATCGAGGCCGCGGCACTCGTCGAGGACGCCTCGGGCCGGATCCATCGGCTGGCCGGCGGCAACGGGTCGTTCCAGGCGAGTGGCGAGCGCCTCGTCATCCCGCTGACCCAGGAGGTCGGCGGCGAGTCGCTCGCCATCGCCGCGCCGCTCCGCCTCCGAGGCATCGAGCTGACCCTGCGGGCCCCGCCCGATGCGACCGTGGTCGGGACCATTGATCTCGTTGCCGTCGACGCGAGCAGCGAAGATCAGGGCGACGACTGGACGGCGACCGGCTACGCGACCGTCCAGCCGGGCTGGGAATGGGCGCTCGCAGACGAGCGCGACAACCGGACGCTCCAGACTGTGACACCGGGGCGGATCGAGATCGGCCAGACCGGCGTTCCGCCGGAGGCGTTGTTCGCCTCGAGCTCCACGACGCTCAGGACGTGGGCGCCGACGATGGAGCCCGAGGAGATCCCGGCCCTCGTCAGCGACGCGTTCCTGCAATTGAGCGGGTCGGGCGTCGGCGACGTGGTCGCCGCCTCGACGGCGGGTCAGCCGATCAGCCTCCGGATCATCGGCAGTGCCCCTTCGTTCCCGACTCTCGATCCGGCGAAGGGCTTCGCCGTCGTGGATGCGACAACCCTGGAGCGTGCTCGCCTCGCGACGGTCGGCCAGCTGCTCCCGACCGCCGAATGGTGGCTGGGCGTCGAGCCGGGCTCGGCGCCGGTGGTGGCGAAGGCGGTATCGAGCGGGCCGCTCTCGGACGCCGAGGTGATCGAGCGGACCGCCCTGACCCGGGCCCTTTCGACGGACCCCATCTCGCTCGGAATCGTCGGGGCTCTCGGGCTGGGGGCGATCGCCGCGCTTGCGTTCGCGACGATCGGCTTCGTCGTCAGTGCCTCGGTCACGACCGGTGAGCGGCTGACGGAGTTCGCGATTCTCCGGGGTCTCGGCATGTCGGCCCGGGAGCTGGTCGCGTGGCTGGCGCTCGAGAGCGCCTTCCTGCTCGGCTTCGGGCTTCTTGTCGGCGCTGCGTTCGGGGTCGGCCTGGCCTGGCTCGTTCTGCCGTTCGCCACGCTGACCGAGACCGGCGCGGCCGCCGTCCCGCCGCCGGACATCATCGTCCCGTGGCAGGCGTTCGTGCCCGTCGCCCTCGCCGCGGTTGGCCTCCTCGCCTTCACGGTCCTCCTCGTGACCCGCCAGGTCCGGCGTGCGGCGATCAGCACCGTCCTCCGCTCGGGCGCGGAGTAGCGATGGCGGCCGTCGTCCTCGCGATCCGCCGCTTCCGGGACGGCCGCCCGGAGGTCGTGGGGCTCGTGCTGCTGGTCCTCGTCACGGCGTTCTTCGCCGGGGCGGCCCCCCGTCTCGTCGATCGCGTGGGGACTGACGCCCTTCGCGGGGAGGTGAGTGCGGCCACCGACTTCCAGTCGAACCTCCAGCTCATCCAGGAGCGTCGATACGAGGCGAACCGCAACGGGGACCCCCTTCAGCCGGTGGCCGCCGAGGGCGATACGCTCGAATCGGAAATCCCACCGACCGTCCGTCGGCTCATCGACGACCAGAGCTACCTCGTCGACAGCATCCGCTGGCGGATTCGCAACCCCACCCCCGACCCGAGCTTTGCGCGGCTGCGCGTGCAGCCGGGGGCCCTCGACCGCATCCGCCTCGTCGCGGGCAGGCTTCCGACGGGCAAGCCAGCGACGATCCCGGTGGACCCGACGACGACGCCGCCGACTGAGGAGATCCCGGTCATCGAGGCGGCGTTGTCGGTCGAGTCACTGCGGGCAATTGGATCGCAGGTCGGCGATCGGATCGTCCTCCGGCCGGACACGTCCGACATCCTGGTCGGCCGGAGCGGGTCGACCCTCGATGCGGCGATCGACATCGTCGGGGCATTCGAGGTCACGAACGAGGCCGACCGCTGGTGGCTGGACGACACGTCGCTGAGCCGCCCGGGAATCCGGACGCTCGGCGGCGACTCGAGACTGATCGACGTCACGCCGCTGATCTCGTCGGATGCCTATGCGGCGATGTTGACGGCGACGATCGCCTATCCCAACCGCTACACCTGGCGCTACTACGTCGCCGTCGACAGGTTCGAATCGGGTGACCTGCCGCGGTTGGTGCCTGAGCTCCGCCGTCTTGATGGGGTCTTTCCGTCGAGCGCGGGGACCACGATCAACGAGGGTACGAGCCTGCGGAGCGGCCTGCTGCCGCTGCTGACGACGGCCGATGCCCACTGGCGTTCCTCCCTCGCGGTGCTGACGGTCGTCGGCCTCGGGCCCGCGGCCGTCGGCATTGCCGCCCTGGCGATGGTCGGATCGCTGGTCATGCGGCGGCGGTTGCCGGCCCTCGCGCTCAGCCGGGCACGCGGTGCCTCGACCGGTCAGCTGATCGCCGAGGTGGCTCTGGAAGGGCTTGTTCTCAGCCTCCCTGCCGCGCTGCTGGCCATAGCGCTCGTGAGCGCCGTGTTGCCGGCCGGCCCGTCGCAACTATCGATCCTCGCATCAGTGGCCGCGGCGACCGTGACGACGATCGTGCTGCTGGCTGCCGCCGCGCCGACGGCGATGGCCCTGCCTCATGGCCCGGGTCAGCAGACGAGGATCGCGGGTCGGCCGTCGGCCCGACGGATCCTGATCGAGGGGCTGATCGTCTTCCTCGGGGTCGCCGGCGTCATCCTGCTCCGGGAGCGCGGGGCCGCGGCGGCCAGCAGCACCGCCGTGCTCGGCGGCGTCGATCCGTTCGTCGCGGCTGTCCCGGCGCTTGCGGGTATCGCGGCGTCGATCGTGGCCGTCCGCCTGCTGCCCGCGCCGATCGCCGTGCTGTCCCGCTTGGCGGCGATCCGCCGCGACCTGGTCCCGGTCCTTGCGCTCCGGCGCGTCACGCGCGGTGGAGCCGGTCGGGCCGTCCTGGTCGTCCTCCTCGTAACCTCCACCGTCGGCGCCTTCGCCGCCTCGATCCTCGTCTACCTCGATGGTGCGGCCGAGGCGGTGGCATGGCAGGAGGTCGGCGCGCCGTACCGGTTGAGTCAGCCCGACCCGCTGCCGAAGACGCTCGACCCACTGAAGCTGCCCGGCGTCGAGGCGGCGGCGGGGCTCGACGCCATAGCCTCGTTCGTGACGACCCGCTACCTGCCTCTCCAGGTCATCGCGATCGACGCGGCCGACTACGAGCGGCTGGTTGCCGGGACGCCCGCCGATCCTCACCTGCCTGCGGAAATGCTCGCCTCGTCGTTCGACGGGTCGATCCCCGTGATCGTCTCGCCCGAGCTCACGACCAGCGATCGGGGAGTCGCCGTCGGCGGGACCCTCTCGCTGATCATCGGTGGCCGTCTCAAGATCGATTTCACGGTCGCCCGGGTGGTGGAATCATTCCCTTCGATCGCGCCGGGCCAGCCCTTCGTCGTCATCTCGCGGCAGCAGCTCAATTCGCTCGCCAACGTGGGCCAGTTCCGGGATACGACGTCATATCTCCTCCGTGCCTCGGACGCGGCGTGGCCAGACCTCAGGGCCGCGCTCCGTGTCGCAGCCCCCGTCGCCACCCTCCAGTCCCGGGCGGAGCGGGCGGCAAGCATCCGCTCCTCGCCCATCGTCCGGTCACTCGTGGCCGGAGTCGCCGCCTCATCGGTAGTGGCGTTCGCCTACGCGGCGCTCGCAGTGGCGGCCGGATTGGCCCTCGTCGCGGCTGCGCGGTCAGTGGAGGTGGCCCACCTCCGGGCGCTTGGCCTGACCCGCCGCGAGGTCTTCGCCCTGAACATCGTCGAGCACGGCCCCACGATCCTCGTCGCCGCTGTCATCGGGACCGCCCTCGGCCTCGGTCTGTTCGCGCTGCTCCGCGACGCCCTGGGCCTAACGAAGCTGATCGGCACGTCGGTCGACGTGAACGTCGGCATCGGGGTCGGTCAGCTGTCAGTGGTATTCCTCTCGATCGTGATCATCGTCGCCGTGGGGATCGGCCTCGGGGCGACACTCCAGCGAGCCGCGACTCCGGTCGCGGCGGTACGGCGAGGTTTCGAATGACCGACGGCGCGAACGATCCAGCCAGCTGGGAACCGCAGATCGAGGAGCTGCCACCGCCCTCGAGAGCACGCCGCACCACGCCGGACGGGATCGCCGCCGCGCGTGCCGCGGCCGGAACGCCGGCGCGGCCGCGCTACGGGGAGGGCGCGCTCATCAGCTGCGACAACCTCGTCAAGATCTTCAAGGTCGCCGATCTCGAGGTCGTCGCCCTCCAGGGCCTCGACCTGCTCGTCCGAGCCGGCGAGATGATCGCGATCGTCGGCGCCTCCGGCAGCGGCAAGTCGACGTTGATGAACATCCTCGGTGGGCTCGAAGTCCCGTCGGCGGGCCGGACGGTCGTCGCGGGCTACCACCTTGGCCAGATGGGCCGGCGCGAGCGGACGCGGTATCGGCGCACGGTGGTCGGCTTCGTCTGGCAGCAGACGGCCCGCAACCTCCTGCCATACCTGAGCGCGATCGAAAACGTCGAGCTGCCGATGGTCCTCGACGGCCGGCGCAACCGCCGGGCCAGGGCAACGGAACTCCTCGATCTCGTCGGCCTCACGGACCGTTTCGGCCATAGGCCGGAGCGCTTGTCGGGCGGCGAGCAGCAGCGAGTGGCGATCGCCGTCGCACTCGCCAACGAGCCGAGCGTCGTCCTCGCCGACGAGCCGACGGGCGAACTCGACAGCGCGACATCCCACGAGATCTTCGCCCTCCTCCGGCGGGTCAACGAGGAGCTGGGGACGACGATCGTCATCGTCACCCACGATCCGGTCGTATCCGAGCAGGTCCAGCGAACGGTCGCGATCCGCGACGGCCGGACCAGCACCGAGACCCTCCGGCGGACGGAGCTCGGCGACGACGGCGACCACCGTGCCGTCAGCGAGGAGTTCGCCCTTCTCGATCGGGCGGGCCGCCTCCAGCTCCCGAAGCAACACATCGCGGCCCTGGACCTGGAGAACCGGGTCCGGCTGCGTCTCGAGGACGACCACGTCGGCGTCTGGCCCGACCGCGACGGGAGGCAGGGCTCATGACGATAACGGCACGATCCGACGGCGGCGCTCTGCCCGACGGGGGTCCGATGGTCGAGGCCATCGGGCTCGGTCGGGAGTTCGCGAGCGCGGGCAGCGTGGTCCACGCCCTATCTGATGTCGAGCTCCGAGTGGGCCGCGGCGAGCTGCTCGCCGTCCGCGGCCGATCCGGCAGCGGGAAGACCACGCTCCTCAACCTGCTCGGTGGCCTGGACCGGCCCACGACGGGCCGCGTCGTCGTCGACGGCCTGGAGATCTCGGCGATGGACGAGGCCGAGCTGGTCGGCGTCCGCCGACGGACGGTGGCCTTCGTCTTCCAGGCCTTTGGCCTGATCCCGTTCCTCAGCGCGGCAGAGAACGTGGAGGTACCCCTGCGGCTCGTCCATGCCGACGCCAAGGAGCGTGACAACCGGGTGTTCGACCTGCTCGATCTCGTCGGCCTGGCGGATCGCGCTCGTCACCGCCCGCACGAGCTGTCGGGTGGCGAGCAGCAACGGGTGGCGATCGCTCGGGCCCTTGCCAACGCCCCGAGCCTGCTGCTGGCCGACGAGCCGACCGGCCAGCTCGATTCCGACACCGGCCACGTGATCATGACCATGCTCCGGACGATCGTCCGGGCGGAGGGCATCACCACGATCGTGGCGACCCACGATCCGATGATGCTCGACGTCGCAGACCGCGTCGTCGAGCTAGGAGACGGGCGGGTGGTTAGCGGAGGCTGGGCCTAGACGGCGGTCAGACCCGCTCGAAGGCCATTGCCACGGAGCCGCCGCCGCCGAGACACAGCGTGGCCAGTCCGTAGCGACCCTCGCGGCGGGCAAGCTCGTGGAGCAGCGTCGCGACGATCCGGGTTCCCGACGCGCCGATCGGGTGACCCAGGGCGATCGCCCCGCCGTTCACGTTGACCTTGTCCCAGTCGAACCCGAGCGCCCGACCGTCGGCCAGGGTCTGGGCCGCGAACGCCTCGTTGATCTCGATGAGATCGAAGGCTTCGATCGGCATCTCGATCCGGTCGAGGAGGCGGCGAACGCCCTGGATCGGCGCGAGAAAGAGCCATTTGGGCTCGACCTCGGCCTGGGCGTAGCCGACGATCCGTGCCAGCGGCTTCAAGCCGTAGCGCTCGACCGTCCGCTCACTGACGACGACCGTTGCCGCGGCCCCGTCGGTGATGCCGGGTGCATTGCCGGCAGTCACGGTCCCGCTCGTCGCGTCGCCACGGTCCTCACCCTGAGGCAGGGCAAAGGCGGGCTTGAGGCGGGCCAGAGACTCAATCGTCGAATCACGCCGTGGGTTCTCATCGATGTTCACGACGGTCTCGCGACCCTTGGCATCGCGGACCGTGACGGAGACGAGCTCTGCCTCGAACCGGCCGCCGTCCATCGCGGCAATCGCCTTCTCCTGGGAAGCAAGCGCGAACGCGTCCTGGTCCTCACGGCTGATGTGTTCGCTGATGGCGACGCGCTCGGCGTGCGTCCCCATGTGGCAGTCCTCGAGGGTGCACCACACGCCATCGCGCAGGACGACGTCCTCGATCGTGCCGGTACCCAGACGGTAGCCGAACCGTGCCTTCGGCAGGAGGTACGGC
>JBBSCI010000023.1:0-26652 GCA_038250445.1 Candidatus Limnocylindrales bacterium
CGATCATCGCCGCGAGGTCGCCCTGGGTGAGTGGCGAGCCGAGCCGAACTGTCCCGTCCGGCTGCTTCTTGCCGGACTCTGCCGCGAGGCGGGCGAGGCGCGAAGCAAGCCGGCCGGTGATATCGAGGAAGTGCAGCTCCTCGACGTGGTTCGTCAGCCGCCGGAGCTCCCCGGCAAGCGAGGCGAGAAGCGCGTCGCGGATCGCCGGCTCCCTGTCGAGCAGCTCGCGGAACTGAGCCCGCGGCAGGACGAGCGTCTCGGTCGGCTCGAGCGCGGTCGCGGTCGCCGAGCGCGGCGCGCCGTCGAGGACGGCAAGCTCGCCGAAGACATCGCCCGACCTGAGCGTCGCGAGGATCGCCTCTTCCCCGGCGTCGGAGGGAATCATGATCTTGATGGCACCGGTCATGACGATGAATAGCGCGTCGCCGGGATCGCCGAGATGGAAGATCACCTCGCCGCGCCGAAAACGCCTGGCGCGCATCCCTCGCCCGACGCTCTCGAGGCTATCGGCATCGAGACCGGAGAAGAACGGCACCCCGGCCAGCGTTTCGGCGAGCGGGCGAGCCTCGATCATGCGAGCAATCGTATCGCGGCTGCACTCCGCCGAGCACGGATTCTGTCAAACAACCGACAACTGCCGCGTCCCCACGCTGACGCGGTTCGCGACCGTGTCCGTGCGACGATCGGCATGTGCCAACGCAGAGGACGTCGCGATGACCCGCGTGACGATCGTGGGATCCGGGACGTCAGCACCGCAGTCGGATACACCTGCCTCCGGCATCCTGGTCGAGACCGCGTCGATCGGGATCCTCATCGATTGCGGCCAGGGCGTGATCCGCGAGCTCATGCCGATCCGGGATCCGCGCGGACTCGACGCGATCCTCGTCGGCCACCTCCACGCTGACCACTACATCGATCTCGTCGCCCTCCGGTACCTGTTGCCGTGGTCGGACTTCACCGGGCGACGAATTCCGGTGCTCCTGCCGCCCGGCGGCCGGCAGCGGATGTGGGAGCTGGCGTCCGCGATCAGCGAGCGGGTTGGCTTTTTCGATCACGCCCTCGGGGTCATGGAGTACGACCCGGCCAAGCTCATGACGATTGGTGACCTGACGATCGAGTTCCTGCCGGGCCGCCACTACGTTCCTTCCTGGGGCTTCTCGATTCGGGACCGGGCCGGCCGCCGCGTCGTGATCTCGGGTGATACCGGCCCGAATGAGGCGCTCGTCGAGGCGGCTCGCGGCGCGGAGTTGTTCATCGTCGAGTCGACGTTGCTGAGCGCCGCGGAGGACGACAAGATCCGCGGCCACCTGACCGTCGACGAGGCCCTCGACATGGGCGCGCGGGCCGACGCCGGATGCACCGTCCTTGTCCATCACCCGCCCCAGAATCGCGAGGCGATCGCCACTGCCTGCCTGACCCGGCCTCGCGCGATCACGGGCCGGCCAGGGCTCGTCTTCGATCTCGGCGGGTTGGCCACGCCCCGGAGCGACCCTCAACCAGGCGCCGTCGCAGACGGCAGGCTGGGTTCCGCGATCGCGTCGAGCGCCACCCGCGCTCGCTGACGAAACGCCTCGGCGACATCGCCGGTCCCGAGCAGATCGGCCGCCGCGGTCCAGAACGATGCCGCCTCGGCCGGCGCACCGACCGCGAGCGCCTCTTCGGCCGCCTCGGCGAGCATTGGCACGGCTCGCGCCTCGTCGCCCGCCGCCGCTCGATGTCGCGCGACCGCCCCGATCGCTCCGCGTCCCGCCCTCGATGCGAGCAGGTCGGCTACCCGGGCATGGAGCCGTCGACGCGTGCTGCCGAGCAAGCCGGCGTAGGCCGCATCGTGGAGGAGCGGATGTGAGAACCGCCAGCCTTCTGCGCCGTCGACCGCGACGATGAGCGACGCCTCCGCCAGCCGCTCGTAGACGTCGGGGTTGACCGGCTCGCCCAACACCTCCGCGACAACCGGCGCCCCGAACGAGACACCAATGACCGACGCGACGCGGAGCACCGTCCGGGCCTCCTCCGAGAGGGTGTCGATCCGGGCCCCGAGCAGCGCCCGAAGCGTCATCGGCATGCCTGTCGAGGCCGTCCCGTCACCGAGCACGAGCCGTTCTGCGGCGGCGCGCGGTGACGGATCATCGAGGATCGCCCGCACTGTCTCGGTGATGAACAGCGGATTGCCTGCGGTCCGCTCATGGAGGCGCCGCGCGTCGGTTGGGTCGATCTCGGTGCCCGCGACCGTTGCGGCGAGCTGGCTGGTCTCGCCCTCGTCGAGGCCGCTCAGAACGATCCGCTCCAGTGATTCGAGCGCGGCGGATGCGGGCGATCGGCCGGGTCTGGTCCCCATCACGAGGACAAGCGGGCCCCTGGCGGTCGCAGCCACCATCTCCTCGACCATCGGGGCGCTCGACGGATCGATCCAGTGGAGGTCATCGATGAAAATGATCCGCGGTCCGCTGACCTCCAGAAGTCGATCGACGTACCGATTAGCAAGCTCGCGGATGGCCCGAGCGACCTCGGCCGGCTCGGCAGGCGCGAGCGTTGCCTCTTCTTCCCAGCCGGAGAACGCGGCATCCCGGGCGATGGCGGCGACCGCCCCGGCCCATATCCGCGCCTGTTCGGTCGGAACGTCTTCCGTGAACAGCAGCCGGCGAGCCATCGCCCCGGAGTCGGTGCCGTGCTCGTCGGCGATCGCCTGGGCGAGGGCGCGACCGAACCGATAAGGCTCGCGGGCACCGTACGAGACGTTGTCGACCCAGGTGCAGGCAAAGCCCGCAGCGGGGGCGAGGACGGCGAGGTCTGCCATCAGCCGCGACTTGCCCATGCCGGCTTCGCCCTCGATGACGATCGCCGCGCCCTGATCGTCCATCGACCGCTCGAGCAGCGCCCCGAGGCGGGCCCGCTCTCGTTCCCGCCCGACGAGTTGCCCTGTTGGCGGTCGCCACGGCTGGAAGCCAGCCTCACCGAGGAGTCGCGCAACCCGGATCGGCCGCAGCTGGCCGCGCAGAAGCTGGGGGCCACGATCCTCGACGGCCAGTCCCTTGCGGGCAGAACGGAGAGTTGCCTCGTCGAGCAGGATCTCGCCGGGCTGGGCGATCGCCTGGATCCGGGCCGCCGTGGTGACCGCCGGGCCGGTCAGCGACCATTCGAGCTCGTCCTCGCCGCGCGGCGCAGCGACGACCTCGCCTGTTGCGATCCCGATCCTGACCGTGAGCGGTTCGCCGCCGGTCGAGCCAACGACCTGGGTCAGGGCCTCTCGGATGGCCAGGGCGCAATGGGCGGCCCTGAGAGCGTCATCGTCGTGGCCGATCGGCCAGCCGAAGACGGCAAATACGGCGTCGCCGATGAACTTCTCGCGGGTTCCGTCGTAGGCCTTGATCGCCTCGAACATCGCCTGGAGTGCCGAATCGACCTGCCGGCGGACGTCCTCCGGGTCGTGCTCGGCGACGAGACGGACGTAGTCGACGAGGTCAGCAAAGAGCGCGGTGACGATACGCCTGTCGCCGCGCTCGGCGTTCCTCGCCGCTGGTTCCGGCCGCGGACCGGCCGCGGCATCAGCCAGCGGCGCTCCGCATTGGTCACAGAACCTGGCCGCACGGCGAGTCGCGGCGCCACACACCCGGCAGCGCACCCGGCGGGTCTCCTCTACATCCCCCGTCCGCTCCCCCGCCGAGAGTCTATTCCTAATTGATTAGCTGATGGAAAGCACCGGCTGGGCCTGATCGGCGGCGGCGGCCCGGACGCTCATCCTTGCGGCCACGGCGCCGGCGACTGCCGACAGGGCTTGGGCCGCCGGTCCGGGCTCGCGCTGGGCGACCGCGGGGACGCCGACGTCGCCCCCCTGGCGGACCGTGATGTCGAGCGGGACGCCGCCGAGGAACTCGATGCCGTGCTGCGCGGCGAACCGCTCGCCACCGCCACGGCCGAAGATCTCGGTCGCCTCGCCACAATGCGGGCAGATGAAGGCGGTCATGTTCTCGACGATGCCCAGGATCGGCACGGAGAGGCGCTTGAACATCGCCAGCGCTTTGGTCACGTCCGAGAGCGAAACCTCCTGCGGCGTCGTGACGAGGACGGCGCCACCGAGCGGGACCGCCTGGGCCAGCGTCAGCTGGGCATCAGAGGTTCCCGGCGGCAGGTCGATGACGAGGTAGTCCAGATCGCCCCATTCGACGTCGCGGAGGAACTGCTGGATCGCGCCTCCGACAAGCGGGCCGCGCCATACGATCGGCTGGCCCTCCGGCACGAAAAACTGGATCGAGATGCACTTGACGCCGTGGCGCTCGAGCGGGGTGATCTTGTTGTTCGCGCTCGCGACCGGCTGGCCCTCGACCCCGAGCATCATCGGAATGTTCGGGCCGGTGATGTCTGCATCGAGCAGGCCGACAGAGGCGCCCGACTGGGCCAGCGACACGGCAAGGTTCACGCTGATCGTGCTCTTGCCGACGCCGCCCTTGCCGGACGCGACCGCGATGACGTTCTTCACTCCCGGCAGCAGCTGCTGCGGCTGCTGGGGAGCCGCACGGCGGACCATCGCGCCCCACGTGACGTCGATCTTCTCGGCGCCGATCTCGCGCAGGGCAACGTTCACGCTTCGCTCGATCTCGTCCTTGAGTGGGCAGGCCGGCGTCGTCAGCTCGATCGTGAACGCGACGTCGGCGCCGCTGATCGCGATCTCCTTGACCATGTTCAGCGTCACAATGTCGCGACCGAGCTCCGGCTCCTGGACGTTGCGCAGGGCGTCGAAGATGGCGTCTTCGGTGAGGGTGGGCATCGGTCGTGAAAACCTCGGTAAAGCGACCGCGAGGGATCTACGGCGGGATATCGACGGCACCCGCGTCGATATCGCCATCGTACTCCCAGCCGCCGCCGAGGGCCGCCGGCCTCGACCCGATCGGGGAGTGGTCCCGCTCCAGCCCGACGAAGATGGGTGAGTCGAACGTACGAACTACGACCCGAAAGGCGCCGGACCGTGCGAATCTCGCGCTGAAATCCCGGTGTCGCCGCGCACCTCGGATTCTTGACACCCTTGTACGGCGCCACCTATCCTCCGCTGACCGGTGGTAAACAATGGGTCCCCGTCCGACCGTGCGTCCGAGTCGCATGCCAGCCGCGTCATGTCGTCGTTGCCTGCCGCAGGATTCGGGAGAGCCGTGAGTGTCTGAAGTCGACGTCCGCCTGGTCGATGTGGTCAAGGCATTCGGCGACGCCGTAGCGGTCGACCACATCAGCCTCGAGGTCCGGGACGGGGAGTTCTTCAGCCTGCTTGGCCCGTCCGGCTGCGGCAAGACGACGACGCTCCGGATGATCGGCGGCTTCGAACAGCCGACTTCCGGGCTGATCGAGCTCCAGGGCAAGGACGTGACCTGGCTGCCGCCCTATCAGCGGAACGTCAACACGGTCTTCCAGAGCTACGCGCTTTTCCCGCACCTCACGATCTACGAGAACGTGGCGTTCGGGCTCCGCCGCAAGAACGTCAAGGACAGCGAGATCAAGAGCCGCGTGACCGAGATGCTCGCGCTGGTCGAGCTGCCGGGGTTCGAGCGGCGCAAGCCGACCCAGATCTCGGGCGGCCAGGCCCAGCGTGTCGCGCTGGCCCGGGCGCTGATCAACCGGCCGGCCGTGCTGCTGCTCGACGAACCGCTCGGCGCCCTCGACCTGAAGCTCCGCAAGCAGATGCAGGTCGAGCTCAAGCGGATCCAGCAGGAGGTCGGGATCACGTTCATCTACGTGACCCACGACCAGGAAGAGGCGATGACGATGTCCGATCGGATCGCCGTCATGAACAAGGGCAGATACGAGCAGCTCGGCGACCCCGAATCGCTCTACGAGCGCCCGACGACGCGCTTCGTCGCTGGCTTCCTTGGCATCAGCAACCTCCTGCCGGCGACGCTGGACGGCGGCGACACGACGTACGCCGTTGCCCGCCTCGCCGACGACGCGCGGGTCCGCGTTCCGAAGGGTGCGGTCGACGGCCGCAGCTCGATCGAGGTCGGCGTTCGGCCGGAGAAGATCCGCCTACACAAGGAGGGAGCGGATCTGCCCGCAGGCTCGAATGAGCTCAGCGGGACGGTCGTCGACGCGTCCTACCTCGGCGTCTCGACGTCGTACGTCATCGAAGGCCGGTCTGGCGCGCGCCTGACGGTCTACGAGCAGAATGTCGAGCGGACCGATCACGGGTCGCTCCACCGCCCGGGCGACACGGTCCGGCTCTCCTGGTCACCCGATCACACCTTCGTCGTCGGCGCCGAAACGAGCGCCGAAGCCGTTGCTCAACCCGCCCCCGTCTGAGGAGACCAATGAACGACATCGACCCGCGCCCCACAACGTCCGACATCAGCAGGCGCCGCTTCATCCAGGGCTCGGCGCTGGCCGGCTTCGGAGCGTTCCTGGCCGCGTGCGGAACGAAAGGTGCCGGCAGCGCGGCCCCATCGGCTGCGTCGGAACCCCCCGCCTCGACTGGTTCGTCGCCGAGCCCGACCACCGCGGCGACGTCTTCGGCGCCTCAATCCCCATCGGCGGAGCTCAACTTCGCCAACTGGCCGCTCTACATCGACACGGACGACGACGACAAGACGAAGCACAAGACCCTCGAGGACTTCAAGGCGAAGTACGGGACCGAGGTCAAGTACTCGGAGATCATCAACGCGAACGACGAGTTCTTCGGCACGATTCGGCCCGCCCTCCAGGCCGGCCAGGACAGTGGCTGGGACCTCATCGTCTTGACCGACTGGATGGCCGGCCGGCTCGTCCGGCTAGGCTGGGTCGAGCAATTCGACCTGGCCAACATGCCGAACAAGGTCGCCAACATGCTCGAGATCTACAAGGGGATCGACTTCGACCCCACTGATGATCACCACGCGCCATGGCAATCCGGGATGACCGGCATCGGTTTCGACAATGCCGTGACGGGTGCGTTGACGAGCCTCGAGTCGCTCTGGACGGCCGACCCGAAGTGGGTCGGCAAGGTCACATTCCTCAACGAGATGCGCGACACGATCGGCCTGACGATGATGCGCAAGGGCAAGGACCCGAGCAAGGTCACTGATGCCGATGTCGACGAGGTGATCACCGAGTGCCAGAAGGCCGTCAGCGACGGCATCGTTCGAGCGTTTGTCGGCAACTCCTACGCGGAGGATCTGGTCTCCGGAAACGTTGTCCTGGCGATGGCCTGGTCCGGCGATGTCCTCGCCAAGCAGGCCGAAAAAGAGACGCTCGTCTGGCAACTCCCGGACGAGGGAGGCATGCTCTGGACGGACAACATGATGATCCCGAAGGGCGCCCAACATAAGTACACGGCCGAGTTGATGATCGACTTCGTCTACGATCCCGTGATCGCCGCCCAGATTGCGGCGTGGGTCAACTACGTGACCCCGGTCAAGGGCGCCAAGGAAGTTCTCGCCAAGGACGATCCCGAGCTGGCCAACAGCCCGCTCATCTTTCCGCCGGATACGTTCCTCGCCAAGCTCAAGATTTTCAAGAGCCTGACCGAGGCCGAGGAAACGTCCTACAACGACAAGTTCTCGACGCTGCTCGGGAACTGACGAGGCAAGCCCAGGACCGACGAGCGAGGGTCGATCGAGGATGGGTGCACGCGGGCGATTGATGCGGCTCACGCCGTACCTGTTGCTGGCGCCAGGGATGCTCTGGCTGATCATCTTCTACGTCTACCCGGGCATCCAGATGTTCATCAGCTCGTTCTGGTCGGGGACCCTCGAAACGGGCTTCACGGTCAGTCTCGACAACTGGACGACCTACACCGATGCGCTGACCCGGTACGAGCCGCAGTTCGCCCGCTCGCTCGTCTACGGCGCCGCCGCCACGACCATCTGCTTCCTGATCAGCTACCCGCTCGCCTACACGATCGCCTTCCGCGGCGGTCGCTACAAGAACGTCATGCTCTTCCTCGTCATCGCCCCGTTCTTCACGAGCTTCCTGCTCCGAACGCAGAGCTGGAAAATCATCCTCGGTGACGACGGCATTCTCTTCGGCCCGCTCAAGGACGCGGGCTTCCTGCCGCCGGAGTTCCGGGTCCTCGCGACTCCGGCGGCGGTCGTCGCGGGCATCGCCTACAACTTCCTGCCGTTCATGACGCTGCCGATCTACGTCTCGCTGGAGAAGATCGACGGCCGGCTGGTCGAGGCGGCAAAGGATCTCTATGCGGGACCCTGGCGGCCCGGCGGGACGATCGCGGGAGCGATCATCGGGACGATCGTCGGTGCCGGGCTCGGCGCGGCGCTGTCGTATGACATCCTCGTGATGGCGATCGTCGGGCTCGGCGCGGGCCTCGTCGTCGGTTCCCTGTTCGTCTCGGAGTCGTTCCTCCGGATCGTCCTCCCGCTCTCGCTGCCGGGCGTGTTTGCCGGATCGCTGCTGACGTTCATCCCGGCGGTGGGCGACTTCGTCAACGCCGAGATCCTCGGCAACACCCAGACCCGGATGATCGGCAACGTCATCCAGAGCCGCTTCCTCGAGAACAACGACTACCCGACGGCCGCCGCCCTGAGCTTTATCCTCATGGCCGGGATCCTGGCGATGGTCGCCGTGTATGCCAAGATCCTCGGGACCGAAGAGCTGACGAGCGCGGGATGAGCGACAACGCCAGGGTCGACTCGCCGATCCGCCCGTCGGTCGTCCTCCGGGCCGGTCGGTACCTCCACCACAACGTCCTCTACGTCTACACGGCCTTCGCCATCCTCTACCTGATGCTGCCGGTCGCGGTCATGGCCCTCTTCTCCTTCAACGACCCGCCCGGCAAGAGCAATGTCGCCTGGCACGGGTTCACCCTCGACGCGTGGCTCCACCCATTCGGCGTGCCGGGCCTCTTCGATGTCGTCCAGACCAGCCTCGGGGTCGCCTTCATCTCGACAATCGTCGCGACGGCGCTCGGGACGCTGATCGCGCTGGCCCTCGTCCGTTACAACTTCCGCGGCTCGGCCACGACGAACATGCTGATCTTCCTGCCGATGGCGACGCCGGAGATCGTGCTCGGCGCGTCGCTACTGACGCTGTTCGTCGCGATCGGCGAGCCGCCGTTCTTCCCGACGAACTTCATCACGATCCTGATCGCCCACATCATGTTCAACATCAGCTACGTGGTCGTCACGGTCCGGGCCCGATTGTATGGCTTCGACCGCCACCTCGAGGAGGCCGCGATGGACCTTGGGGCGAACGAGTGGATCACGTTCTGGAAGGTCACGTTCCCGATCATCCTGCCCGGGGTCATGGCGGCTGCCCTGCTGGCCTTCAGCCTGTCGATCGACGACTACGTCATCACGAGCTTCACGGCCGGACGAACGTCGACGTTCCCGATCTTCATCTGGGGCTCGGCTCGCGTCGGCGTGCCGGTCCAGGTCAACGTCATCGGGACAGCATTCTTCTTGATCGCCGTCGGGTTCGTCGTGATCACGACCTACCTGCAGAGTCGAGCCAACCGGCCGCCACGGCCATCAGAGCCTGCGGCCATCAAACAGCCGGTGCCCGAGCCGGCCCTGGCCGCCGGATCGGAGGCCTGACGATGGTCGGCACCGTGACCCCGGGCGCGGCTGATACAGCCGGCGCCGCCGCCCTGCCGGATTTATCGGTCGTCCCGCCGGTGTGGGGCCGGATCACCGATCTCATCGTCGAACGGGGCGAAAGGTCCTGGCTCGTCACGACCGATGGCGAGCGATACCTCGACTACTCGTCGGGGATCGGGGTGACGAACACGGGGCACGCCCGCCCACGGGTCGTTGCCGCGATCCAGGAGCAGGCGGCGAAGCTCCTCCATGGCCAGCAGAACATCATGTATCACGAGCCCGGTCTGCGGCTCTACGACCGCCTGTCGCGGCTCCTGCCCGGCAAGGGCTGGGGCGCGTTCCTCTCGAACTCTGGCGCCGAGGCCATCGAGGCATCGATCAAACTCGCCCGGCACGCGACAGGCCGGCCCGTGATCCTTGCCTTCCGCTACGGCTACCACGGCCGGACCGCGCAGACGATGGCACTGACTACTGCCAAGGACGTCTATCGCGGCCACTTCGAGCCGCTGCCGGGCTCCGTCTACCACACGGCTTACCCGTACTGCTACCGGGCGCCGGGCGGTGCCCACCCGATCGACGCCTGCACGTGCGACTGGGAGGCCGAGCTCGACCTGACATTTCACCAGCTCATCTACCCTGAGCACGTCGCCGCGGTGATCGTCGAGCCGGTCCTTGGCGAGGGCGGCTACATCGTGCCCCCGCCGGGCTTCCTGCCGCGACTCCGCGAGATCACGAGCCAGCACGGGATCCTACTGATCGCCGACGAGGTCCAGACCGGATTTGGGCGGACGGGTGAACTGTTCGCGATGCAGCACTGGGACGTCGAGGCCGACATCACCGTCGTTGCCAAGGGGATCGCCTCGGGCCTGCCGCTGTCGGGGATCATCGCCCAGCGTGCGCTCATCGATATGCTGCCGCCCGGCTCCCACGGCGGGACCTACGGCGGCAACGTCGTCGCCTGCGCGGCCGCGAACGCGACGCTCGACGTGATCGAGGATGAGGGCCTCGTCGCCAACGCCCGCGAGCGAGGCGCCCAGTTCCTCGCCGGGCTCCGCGCGATCGCCCCGAAATACCCCTCGATTGGGGATGTCCGCGGCCTCGGGCTCATGCTCGCGCTGGAGCTCGTCAAGCCCGGCGAGGGCGACGGCCGCGTCCCGAATCCTGAGCTGACCAAACGGATCCAGGCGGAGGCGCTCGCCCGGAAGTTGATCGTCCTCACCGCCGGCACCTACGTCAACGTCGTCCGGATCATCCCGCCGCTCATCACGACGGCGGACGAAGTCGATCTGGCTCTACGAACGATCGTCGAGAGCCTGGCCGGCGCCGGAGCCTGAGGTGGCCGACCCGATCGGCGAATCTGATCCCACAGCGGCAATCGAGGTCGTTCCGGCAACGGCTGATCGGTGGCACGACGTCGTCACGATCCTTGGTGGCAACGGCGACCGTGGCTGCTGGTGCCAGGCACCACGGGGCCGCGCCGTCGGCTACGGGAAAGCCGAACAGGGAGGCCGGCGCGTGGCGCTCCGATCGCAGCTCGACGAGGATCCGCCGGCCGGCATGCTCGCCTACATCGGCGGCGAGGTCGCCGGTTGGTGCGGGTTCGGGCCACGGCCGAAGCTGCCGCGCCTGGAGCGGTCGCGGACGATCCCCAAGATCGACGACCTGCCGGTCTGGTCGATTCTCTGTTTCAACGTCCGGGTGGGATTTCGCCGGCGGGGCGTGGCCGCGGCGCTGCTCGACGGCGTGATCGACTACGCGCGCGGATCCGGCGCCCCGGGGCTGGAGGCTTACCCGATCGATCCAGAGGGCGGCCGGGTCGACACCGGCTTTGGCTATGTCGGCGTCACCCCGATGTTCGAGAAGGCGGGGTTCCACCGCGTGGTGGAGACGGCGGCGCATAGCGACCGACGGCCACGAATCCTCATGCGCCTCGAGTTCCCTGATCCGACTCGGCGCGGGTGACGAATACGCGGTCGACGTGAACGCCGATCCGCTGCCACTCCTCGCCCTCGCCGGCCTGATCCTCGTCAAGGAATCGGGTGTGCCGGGTTCCGGTCCCGGGCGATCTGGTCGTGATCAGTGCCGGCGTCGCGGCCGGCCGCGGCGACCTCGACCCGCCTGTCGCGCTGATCCTCCTCATTCTCGCGAGCCTGGCCGGCGGCGTGATCCAGTACGGGCTGCTCCGCTCGGTGGCGCGGCCGGCCCTTCTGCGCCTGCTTACCCGCCTCGGCTCGGAGGGGCGGATCGAGCGCCAGACGGATCGGCTTCGCCGGAGCGGCGCCCGATCGGTGGCGGTGGCGCGGATGACACCCGGCATCCGGATCGTGGCGATCGCTGCCAGCGCGCTTGCAGGGATCCCGGCCGCCGCGTTCGTCGCCGGGCTGGCAATCGGCAACGCCCTGTTCATCGCTGCCCATTTCGCGCTCGGCTACCTGGTCGGCGAACCGATCCTCGCCCTCGTCGGGGGCGCTTTCGGACCGATCGCCATTGCCGGCGTCGGGCTGGCGGTCCTGGGCGTCATCGGGTGGCTTGTCCTCGCGCGTCGGCGCACGGGTCAACGGTCCACCGGCGTGGCCACGGTCGCCGCGTGGGCCGATGCGTGCTGTCCAGCCTGCCTCGGGGCGGCGATGGTCGCGCCTGGCTGACTTACCTACTCGAGCCCTCGCTCGGCGGTGACGGGAACCGGACGACAATTTCCCGTTCAATCGCCCGGAACTGCCGCAGGGCGGCCGTCCAGATCGCGGCGGCCAGGACGACGAACGCCGCCAGACCGATGGCGATGGCGACCATCGGAACCGATCCCAGCAGCAGCGCGAGCCCGGCCGCGAACGCGCCACCGACTACGGCGGTGATCATCCCGATCATGCCGGGTGTCGTCGTCAAGCCGTGCGCGAAGTTACCGAGAAATGTCGGCTGACCCCTGCGTCGCGCCATAGATGGACACCACGGCCATGAGATCGTCGTGGCCGCTGGTGCTGAAGTACGGTTCGAGTGAGGGCACCATCTCCAAATACGCGTGACGGAGGCGGTTCATCCCCTGGAGTGCCCGAATCTCCTCGGCGCTCGCGGCCGAGATCCGGCCAAGCGTGGCGAGCCCGATGAACAGGTCGAACCCGAGCAGCGCAGTCGCGAGCAGCAGGAATTCCGGTGTGTAGCCGCTGCCCTGCGACACGAACCCAAGGGCGACGAGCGAGCCGGTGAGGAAGGTCAGGAACATGCCGGCCCGGGCGAACGCCTCGTTGTAGACGAGCGACCGAGCCGTCAGCAGGCTCCAGTGCTCCGTCGTCAGGATCGTGAGGGCGCGCGGGTCGCCGAGGTGGGCCGGCCCGGGGGTTGCCGGCGATCCTTCCGTGACGCCGATCGGCCGCTCGGTCGCGGCCTGCCGGATCCTTGGCTCGTCCATCAGCTCCTCCCTCCCTCGTGCAACCGCGCCAGGACCGCGTCATGAAGGATCCCGTTCGACACGACGAACGAGCCGCTGTCGATCGCCCGACGACCGTCGAAGTCGGTCGCCCGCCCACCCGCCTCCTCGACGAGAACCATCGGCGCGGCCGCGTCCCACGTTGAGAGCCCGACCTCGACCATGGCCTCTGCGGCGCCGCCCGCCAGGAGCGCGTAGCCCCAGAAGTCGCCGAACCCGCGTTCGCGCCAGACCTCGCCGAGGAGCGCCCGGAAGCCCGGCGCAAGACCCGAGTTCTCGATCTCGTGGGCCGAGCCGTAGAGCAGCTGGGCGTCGGCGAGCGTGGCGACCCGCGAGACCCGGAGCTGCCGCGCCGCGTCGTCGTCCATGCCCCTCGCCCACGCTCCCCCGCCCCGCCGGGCCCACCAGCGCTCGTGGAGGGCAGGCGCGGACAGGACGGCCGCCTGGAGCTCGCCATCTCGCTCGACGGCGAGGAGCGTCCCGAACAAGGGCACGCCGCGGATGAAGTTGTGGGTGCCGTCGATCGGGTCGATGTACCAGCGGACAGCGGCGGCCGCGCCTTCGGTCCCGTATTCCTCGCCGACGATGCCATGGTCCGGGTTGGCGGCTGCGATCCGACCCCGGATCGCCCTCTCGAGTGCCGTGTCCGCCTGGGTCACAAACGTCCGGTCGGGCTTCGTCGTGATCTCGAGGTCGCGCCGGAACGAGCCCCGGGCGATCTCGTCGGCCTCGTCGCAGGCAGCGTGGGCCAGCGCCAGCCAGCCGTCGAGCTCGGCCTCCGTCCCGCGCCGGAGCCCCGCCGACCAGTCGAGCCCGAAGGCCGCATCTGCGCTCATGACCTGAGCCGCTCCCCGGCCGGATCCCAGAGCGGCTCCCGCGCCACCTCGAAGCCGGTCCACTCGCCGAAGACGTCGACCTCGCCGCGCGTCCCGATCCCCGCTGCGGGCGGCAGGTAGGCGTACGCGATCGAGCGCTCGACGGCAAAGCCGTAGCCGCCGGACGTGACCCGTCCGACGACCTCACCGTCGACCCGCACGGGCTCGTTGCCGAGACAGACGGACCGCGGATCGTCGAGGACGAGGCAGCGCAGCCGACGTCGCGGACCCGCCGCCGTCGCGGCGACGAGCGCGTCCCGGCCGATGAAGTCGCCCTTGTCGAGCGCCACCGCGAATCCGAGGCCGGCCTCGTACGGCGTCTCGTCCGGAGTGATGTCGCTCGACCAGGCGCGGTAGCCCTTCTCGAGTCGGAGTGCTTCGATCGCCCGGTAGCCGGCCGCGACCAGGCCCACGTCCCTGCCAGCGGCCCAGAGGGTGTCCCACAACTCGGCCCCATATTCGGTCGGCGGATAGAGCTCCCAGCCGAGCTCGCCGACATACGTCACCCGAAGCGCGAGGAGCGGGACGTGCCCGACGCTGATCTCGCGAGCCGTGAGATACGGGAACGCATCATTCGAGAGATCGTCCTTGCTGATGCCCGCTAGGATGTCCCGGGCGCGAGGGCCCCACAGGCCGATGCATGCCCTGGCCGACGTGACATCGCGGACCTCGACGGATCCGTCGTCGGGCAGATGCTTCCCGATCCAGCCGAGATCGTGGTTCCCGAACGCCGTGCCCGTGACGATCATGAACCGGTCCGCGGCCAGGCGGGTCACCGTGAAGTCGGTCTCGATGCCGCCCCGGCTGTTGAGCATCTGGGTGTAGACGATCCGTCCGACGGCGACGTCGAGATCGTTGGCGCAGAGCCGCTGGAGGAACTCACAGGCGCCCGGCCCGCTGATCTCGATCTTCGCGAACGAGCTCTCATCGAACAGCCCAGCGGCACGCCGGGTGGCGAGAGCCTCGGCGCCGATCGCGGTCGACCAGTGCTCGCCGGCCCAGCCGCGCGGCCGGACGGCGTCGAGTTGCGGCCGCTCATTCGGGGCGAACCAGTTCGGACGCTCCCAGCCGGATTTCTCGCCGAAGACCGCTCCCAGGTCCGCGAGTCGCCCGTAGGCGGGCGACAGCCGGAGCGGCCGGCCGGCCTGGCGCTCCTCGTTCGGGTAGTGGATGTCGTAGTAGGTCGCGTACACCTCGGTCGTGCGGGCGAGCGTGTATGCCTGGCTCCGGTACTGCGCCCCGAAGCGGCGAATGTCCATCTTCCAGAGGTCGAGCTCCGGTTCACCGGCAACGATCCAGATCGCCATCTGTCGGCCGATGCCGCCCGCGCCGGCGATCCCGTGGGCGCAGAAGCCGGCCGCGACGAAGAACCCGCGGACCTCCGATTCGCCGAGGATGAACTCGTTGTCCGGCGTGAACCCCTCGGGCCCGTTGATCATCCGGCTGACCCCGGCGTCGGCGATCGCGGGGACGCGCCGGATCGCCCCGGCCATGATCTCCTCGAATCGCGGCCAATCCGGCGCCAGCAGCTTGCCGTTGAAGTCGGCCGCGACGCCGTCGAGCGACCAGGCTGCCGGATTCCGCTCGTAGCCGCCCATGCACAGGCCGCCGACTTCCTCGCGGAAGTAGACGAGGTTGTCCGGGTCGCGCAGCTGCGGCAACGTCGGCTGGACGGCTGCGACCGCCTCGGTGAAGAGGTACTGGTGGGCCATCGGGATGATCGGGATCGTGACGCCCGCCAGCCGGCCGATCTCTGGCGCGAACATCCCGCCGGCGTTGACGACCACGTCGGCCGCGATCGTCTCGCGGCCATCCCGACCCTCGACCTCGACGGCGGTCACTCGCCCATGCTCGGTCGCGATCGCCACGACCCGAGTATGGGTGCGGATGCTCACGCCACAGTTGCGCGCCCCGGCGGCGAGAGCCTGGGCCAGACCTGATGGGTCGAGCCAGCCATCGGTCGGCAGCCAGACCGCTCCGAGCACGCCGTCCGTCGACATCAGCGGAAATCGATCACGCGCCTCGGAAGCCGAGATCAGCTCGAGCGGCAGGCCGAACGTCTGCGCCCAACCGACCTGGCGCTGGAGCTCCTCGAAGCGTGCCTTCGAGGATGCCAGCCGGAGCGATCCGACCTCGTGCCAGGACGGGTCGACCCCCGTCTCGTCGGCGAGACGCCGGTAGAGGTCGGCGCCGTACATCATCATCTTCGTCAAGGTCACGGAACTGCGGAGCTGGCCGACGAGGCCGGCCGAATGGAACGTGGAGCCCGATGTCAGCTCCGCGCGGTCGACGAGGACGATGTCTGTCCAACCCAGGTCGGCGAGGTGGTACGCGATCGACGTCCCGCCGACGCCACCACCGATGATCACCGCCCGGGCGTGGTCCACCATGACGCCCAGCCTATCGGTTCGGGGGGTCGCTTCGTCGGGTCGTGCCGCGGGTCAGTCGCAGCGATCGCTGCCCGCATCGCTCACGGTCCCCTGTGCCGGCAGCCAGGCCCACCGGTACGACCCTGGCTCGAGTGTCAGCTTGATCACGCCGGGGGCAAACGCCACGCGGAGCTCGGTGTTGGCGGCCACCTTGGCGAACCCGCGGATCTCCGCGCCGCCGGTGCCGACGACGAACTCGCGGATGCCGCGGCCCGGATCCTTCACGCCGTCGGGGTTCTGGCCGGCGAACCGCTCGTAATCGTGGTCGTGGCCGTTCACGATGACGTCCGCCCCAGCCGCATACAACGCCTGCCAGAAGGGGCCAACCGTCGGATCGTTGCCGTGCTCGCCGGAGCTGAAGCGGGGGTGGTGCCAGATCGCGAGCGTGCAGCTCGCGTTGGACGCGGCGAGGTCGTCCGCGAGCCATTTGCCCTGCTCGGATGCCGCGTCGCAGCCGCCCACCGCCCTGCAGTTGGAATCGAGGACGATGATGTGCCACGTCCCGAGCTCGTATGAGTACCAGGTCTTGCCCTTGTCGTTGGTGGCCGCGGCCCCGAAGTACGCCTTGTAGTCCGCGGCATCCCGGGTCTCGTAGTCGTGGTTGCCCGCCGCGGGACGCGTCCGATCCTTGAACCTGCCCCAGGTCGGGTCATAGCACTTCGCGAATTCCTCGGCGGTTCCGCTTTCGTAGGCGTTGTCGCCCGCCGTGAACACCGTGCCGGGAATCCCCTCGACGAGCCGGGCCGTTGCCGAGTCGCCATCGAGCTTGCAGGACGAGACGTCGCCGGCGCCGACGAGGACCGCGTCGCCCGATGGCGACGCGGTTGGTGTCGTCACTGACCCGCTGGCCGACGGCGAGCCGAGTGACTGGATTGCGGGGGTTTGACTCGCGCTTGGCGTAGCCGGCGACCCCGTCCCCGATCCGGTGGCGACGACCAGATGCGATGCGGACGGACTGGCCGATGACGCAGGCGCCCGGCCGCCGATGCCGAGGGCGAGCCCGACGAGCAGGATCAGCGTGGCGAAGAACGCGACCGCACCAAGGCCTGCAGTGCGGGCGAGCGAGCGGCGATCGTCCATTCAGGGCAAGCCTAGCGAACGGCACGTTCGGTCGCCGACAATCGACCGATGACCGACGATCCACTGGCCCGACTACGACGAACTTGCCTCGTCCAGCCGTCGGCGACGGAGCGCTTCAGCCACGGCGAGCCGACGTGGTTCGCCGGCGGGAAGACGTTCGTCATGTACGCCGATCACCACCACGACAACCGACTCGCGTTCTGGTGCGCGGCGTCGGACGGCGTCCAGGAGGCCCTCGTCGAGAGCGCCCCGCTGCGGTTCTTCCGGCCACCATACGTCGGCCACCGTGGCTGGCTCGGCGTCTACCTCGACGTGCCGGTCGACTGGGACGAGATCGACGGGCTGGTCCGCGATGCCCATCGGATCGTGACCGGCCGGTAACTGGTCACTGGCTTCTAGTCATCGCCAGCCGCAAGTCGTAGTGAACGCTCGAAGGTCGGGGTCGTCGTTCCCGCCAGCAGACGGTCGAAATGCTCGCCGGCGTAGGCGACGAAGTCGACGTCGAGGCTGCTGATCCCCTGCTGGAGGACACCCCACATCGCCTCGCGGAAGTCGGAAATCGTCCGCATCAGCGTGAGTCGGGCCAGCCGTTCCGGCCGGACCTGCCCCTCGTACGCCGCAAGCAGCTCACGATCCTCGTCGGCCGTGAGCTCGTGATTGATCGAGAAGTTGCCGAGGTCGAAGAACGGGTCGCCCATGCCCGCGTACTCCCAGTCGACGATCCGGATCCGCGTCCCGTCGTCGATGAAGTTGGCGTTGAGGAGGTCATTGTGGCAGGGCCGGAGTTCGACCGGATTCGACAGGAAGGCGAGCTCGATCCGGCGGGCGGCCGACTGGGCGAGGTCGTATTCGGGCGGGATCGCGACGCCTCGGGCGGCGGCCAGCGCCTTGTACGCCTCGACGATGCGGAACGGGACGAACAGACCGGGGATCGGCGGACCATCGTGGATCCGGCGGAGCGATTCGGCGACGCGGACGAGGGTCCTGGACTGGTGGACGGCCTCGTCGGAAACGGGCGAACCGACGATGAAGCGGGTCACGAGGTAGCCCTCGGGACGGACGAACGCAGTCACCTCCGGTCCGACCCCGACGCCAGCCGCTGCGACCGTCGCCGCGTGCTCGACCTCGCGGCTGATCCCGAGCAGGTGGGTGTCATTGCCGGCGAGCCGGATGACCCAGCGCTCCGTGGTGCCGGATGCCTCGACGAGGAAGTTCCGGTTCGTGATGCCGCCCGACAGCGCCCGGAGCAGCAGGTCGCGGCCGGCGAGATCCGGAACCCGTTGCATCGCCCTGACGAGCTCGTCACGTAGCTCGCCCCGGAACACCTCGCCGACCGATGGTGTCGTCACGTCATCTCCCGACACGAGAAGGCGGCGCGCCGACCGCTCGCCGCGCCGCCTCATCCTCCTCGAGGAACGATCAGCCGATGGTCGCCTCGCCGGTTGCCACGTCGGCCTCGACCGCGTCCTCGCGCCCACGTTGCGTCAGGACGTAGTAGATCGCGCCGACGATGACCACGAGCCCGACGAGTGTCTCGAAGACGGGGATGGCGGGCAATCCGTCGAGCAGGTTGCCGCCCCAGCTCAGGAACGTATTGATGAACGGGTTTGACAATGCCCGCAGGTCGGTCCCGAACTCGCCGAAGATCGGCGAGACCCACAGTCCGATGTTGATGACCATGAAGCCGCCGTAGATCAGCGCCAGGATATTGATGATCGTGCCCCAGCTGCCCAGCTTGAACCAGGCTCCCTGCCGCGGCCAGCCCCTCGTTCGGGCGACGAGAACGCCGAGATTGCAGAGGAAGTAGCTCAGATAGATCATCCCGGTCGCCGCGATGGCAAGAGTCGCCGCCCCGAGCGGACCGGTGAGGACGATCGGGATGGCGGCAAGAATGCCGACCGCCACCGCCGCGTTCGTCGGGGTCTGGAACGTCTGGTTGACATGGGCCCAGACACCACCCAGCGGGAGGCGCCGGTCGCGGCCCATTGAGAACATCAGGCGAGACGTCGCGCCCTGGATCGCCATCGTGCACACGAAGACCGAGGCGAGGATCACGAAGAGGTAGAGCTCGCCGAAGGTGATCCCGCCGAACAGCTCTTGGTTCAAGTTCTCCTGGATCGTCGTCGCAATCGGGAAGCCGAATGCCTGGCCCTCTTTAACGGCCGCATCCATGTCCTTGAACGAGAGGATGATCGCCAGGAGGAAGACGGCCCCGATAATCCCCGACAGCCAGATGGCCGACAGGATGCCGCGCGGCGCATGCCGGCTTGCGTCCAGGGTCTCCTCGCCGAAGGTGCCGGCGGTGTCGAAGCCGTACACGACGAACAGGGCGATGAACGCGCCGATCAGGAAGATCGCGAAGACACTCCCGTTGGCGGCCGACTCCAGCCCGCGCGAATCGAACAGGACCGCGGGACTCTGATGGTTGAAAAAGAAGAGGAGGATCAGGGCGAAAACGAGCATCCCCAGGATCTCCGTCCCGACCCCGATGTTGTTGATAATCGAGAGGAGCCTGACACCAAAGGCGTTGATCGCCGTCGTGATCACGAGGGTCACAATCGCCACGAAGGCGTACATGCTCGTGATGCCTGTCGGATCCGGTGAGGCCAGGAAGTCCGGGTTGCCGTTGATGCCGGCGATCACGAGCGGAACCGTCACCGCGACCGCGGTTGTCGTCAGGACGCCTGCCCAGAAGTAGATCCAGCCGGTGAACCAGCCGAGGGTCCGGTGGGAGAGCCGCTTCGACCATTGATAGATCGAGCCTGCGACGGGGAAGTGGCTCGCCAGTTCCGCGAAGTTCAGGGCGACCAGGGTCTGGCCGAAGATCACCAGTGGCCATGCCCAGAAGAAGATCGGTCCCGCGAAGCCGATGGCCAGTGCGAAGACGGTGAACGTCCCCGTGGAGACGCTGATGTAGCTGAAGGCGACGGCGAAATTGGAGAGGAACCCGAGGCTTCTCCTCAGCTCCGGTTTTATACCGAGGGAGCGCAGGTGCGCGTCGTCGCGGTCTGACTGTTCCTGGACGGATTCCGTCACGGTTCTCCTCCTACCTCCACGCCTGGACGGGCGCGAGACTGACCTCTGGGGAGTGAACGCGAGGACACAGGACTCGCGGCGATCCTCCCTCGGGGCGCCGCGACTCGGCCGAGAATAGGGCTCGGAATCGGCCGAGTCAACGAGCGTTCCGAACGGCGTCGTGGTGGCGATTCATGGAATGATCCGCGCACACCACGTTGAGGGAGGACCTGATGATCTCGACGGCGACGCCGACGCGGCGCGAAGCGTTCACGAACCGGATGTACGGAGCTGTCGGGGGGGCATTCGACGTCGCGACCGCCTACCTCGGGCTTGAGCTCGGTTACTACCGTTCGCTCTCGGTCGACGGCCCGGCGACCGCGGTCGAACTGGCAGTCCGCACCGGCACGAACGAACGCATGGTTCGTGAGTGGCTCGAGCAGCAGGCCGCCACCGAGGTCCTCGAAGCTTCACGCGCGGGCGACACATGGCGGTTCTCGCTTCCGCCCGATCACGCCGACGTCCTGCTCGATCCTGACGCGCTCGATGGCATCGGAGGCCTGATGCAGCTCCAGCTCGCCTGTCTGACGCTCGTTCCGCGTCTCCGCGAGTCGTTCAGGAGCGGCATCGGAATCCCGTTCGCCGATTACGGCGGCGACATGATCGTAGGCCAGGCAACGACGACCCGTCCGGTCTTCGCCACCGAGCTCGGGTCTTGGTTCGCCGCGATCCCGGACGTCTCGGCCCGGCTGGTGGGCGGTTCAGGCCGGATCCTCGACATCGGCTGCGGCCTCGGTTGGTCGAGCGTGCTGATGGCAAGAGCCTTCCCGACCGCCCGCGTCGACGGCGTCGACCTCGATCCCGATTCGATCGGCGCCGCCCGCGCCACGGCCGAGGCAGAAGGCGTCGCCGACCGCGTGAGCTTCGAGCTGCGAGATGCCTCGACACTGGCCGGTGCGGGCTACGACGTGGCGACCATGTTCGAGATGCTGCACGACCTGGCCCACCCGGTCGATGTCCTGCGCGCCGCGCGGGAGGCGCTGGCACCGGGCGGCGCGGTCCTCGTCGCCGACGAGCTCTGCGCGGACGAGTTCAGCGGAGCCGCCGACGAGGTCGAGCAGCGTCACTACGGCTGGAGCGTCCTCCACTGCCTGCCGGCCAGCATGACCGAGCCCGACTCCGCCGCAACGGGAACGCTGATCCGTCCCGCCACGGTCCGCGCCTACGCGGAGCAGGCCGGCTTCAGCTCGGTTGAGATCCTGCCCGTCGAGAGCGTCGCGTTCCGGCTCTACCTGCTCCGTCCCTGACGACCGGGCCCAGGCAGGGCCTCCGGTCGGTCGTGCGATCCTAGGGCGACACGCCCATGAACAAGACCCGTTCGACCCTGCTCATTGCGGTTGCCCTGGTGCCGTCACTGGTCGCAGCGATCGCCATCGGCACGTCAATGCGGCCGCTCGCGGTGCCGTCACCTGGCGCCCGGGCGGCGAGCACTGCCCCATCCGAATCGCCCGCGCGGCCAACGACCTCGCCGTCGAGTCCCGGGCCGAGCAGGACGCCGACGGCCGCCGCCGCGTCCGGCTCCGCCGCGCCCTAGTGCCACTGAACCGCCGAATGCCTCGCCCTCGCGGTCGATCAGTCCCTGAGGGCCTGACCGAACGCCGCCGTCAGCGCCTCGCGCCCGCCCCCCGCAGCGCGTCGGGCAGCGGTCGATGGATCTCGACCGGTCGGACATACCCCTCGACCATGTCCATCGAGCCGTTGACGCCGAGCTCGGTGAACAGGAAGGCGATCTTGCGTCGCTGCGCGGCGAGGATCTCCTCTTTTGTCGGCAGGTCCCAGAGCTGGCGCTTGAACGGCCCGAGCGCCTTTTTCCGGGTCGTGTAGACGAACTGCTGCTCGGTCTGGCCTTCCTTGCGCTCGTCCGCGGCATTGCCGAAGCACCAGGCCTCGATCGCCTTGTGGAGCTCGACCGGGAACGCCGGATGCTCGTAGAGCGTGTTCTGGAAGCCGGTCGCGAGGTGAATCTCCGCGGTCTCGACAGCCGGGAAGTGGTGGAACAGCTCGTCTGGCAGCGTCGACGCCCCGTGCTGGACGGCCCCGGCCATCCCGTTCTCGCGGGCGACCTCGCCGAGCCGACGGAGGACCTCGAAGTCGAGCTTGACCTCTGCGACGCCACCGTCGGGCAGGGGCACGCCGCCGTGCGACGTTCCGGTCTGGACGCTGACCTTCGAGAGGCCCGGCGCTCCGGGCGCCCTGGAATCCAGCTCCCGCCGGTAGCCATCGAGATAGGCCCGGAGCTCTTCCTCGGTCGAGTTCTTCTTCCCCACCTCGCCGATCTCGCCGCCCACGCTGATCGTGACGCCGTCCGACTGGAGCGATCGGATCAGCGCCGTCAGCTCGGCGGCGCGGCGGTAGTTCTCGCGCTGCTGCTCGTCCACGGTCGGCGTGGAAAGATCGACGAGCGTTGACGAGTCGATGTCGATGTTGCGGTAGGCGGCATCGATCGCGAGCCGGCAGGCACGCCTGATCTCCTCCGTCGTGGCCTCTGGGTCCTCGGCGTATTTCTTGGCGTTGAACTGGTAGTGATCGCCCTGGATGAAGACCGCCCCCTCCCAGCCGGCGGCGATCGCCCCGGCGAGGACGGAAGTCGAGTAGTCGATCGGGCGCTGGAACGTGTACGTCTGCTCGCTTCGTGCGAGCTCGAGGATCACCGCCCCGACATCGGCCGAAGCCGCCGTCTCGTAGACCGTCCGCGCCATGTCGAAGACCTGGGTGCGAAGATTGAACGCCGGCACGGTGAAACCATGGACCTCGCCACGAGCACGGGCCATGTAGAGCTCGTGGATGCTCGACGTGCGTGCCCCGAGCGCCTGCGCGGCCTCGTGGATCAGCCAGCGGGCGAGATCGACCGTCGGGCCCTCTTCGGCGAATGCCGCTGTCCAGGCAAGGTCGCGGATCACCTCGCCGCGGAATGCCGCGGGATCGTCGACGTGGAGGCGTTCGCCGTCCACATGGGCGGAGCCGCCGAGTCTGGCAAGAAGGTCAGTTGGGGTCTCGGCGACGTGCGGCATGGGTTGAGGTCTCCTGTCCTGGGCAGTCGACCCTCATGGTAGCCGCCGTATCGTTCGGCCGGACTGGGGGACTTCTCAGAACGCCGGCTTGGTCACCATCAGGATGACGATCAGGACGATCAAGACGGTCAGGAACATCCCGCCCTGCTGGAGCTTCTTGCTCGTCGCGACGATCTCCGGCGGAGGCCCAGCTGGCGCGCCTGCGGGCGGCCCGCCGGGAGGCGGTCCACCGGCCGTCAGGTGGACCATCTTCTCGGCATTGCGCGCCTGGACGAAGGCCGGGAAGAGAATCGCGACGAGATACAGCGCGATCCCGCCTACAAGCCATCGGTTGGCCGGGCTCGTCAGGTCCCTGCCCGCGATAAAGATCAGGGCGACCCCCGGTGATGCCCTGGACGACCGCTCCCGGCAACACGATTCTTCGCTCGATGAGCTCGGTCAGAGCCGCGGCAAAGTGCCCGTTCTGAGGGCTCTTCTGCGCCTGACTCCCGATCAACGGAAAGACGAACGTCGGACCGAAGACGACGATCGCGCCGATGACGTGGAGGAGCAGAAACAGCAGAAGCATCGAGAGCCTCTCAACCGAGCACCACGGATCGTCCGGCCGGTGGTGGTCGGCGGAGCGGCGCGTGATGCACGCCTACGCCAGCCCGATCCCGGTCGTCGGCTCGATTCGACGGGTGGGTCTAGCCGACGCTCCTCGTCCGACGCGAGACGAAGTCGACGAGGACGTACTCGCCGAGCCGCTCCGGGGTCGCGTAGAAGGCGCGCCCGCGGTTCATCCGGGTGATGAGTGCGACGAACTCCGCGAGGGCCCTGGATCGCTCGAGCATGAACGTGTTGATCGTGATCCCATCGCGCGTGCAGCGCTGGACCTCCCGAAGCGTCTCCTGGATCGTCCGGCGCGTCGGCGGATAGCTGAACTCGACCTGGCCGTCCTCGAAGTGGGCGGTCGGCTCGCCGTCGGTGATGACGACGATCTGACGGTCGCCGCCGTGGTGCCTGGCGAGGATCCGGCGGGCCAGCATCAGCGCGTGCTGGAGGTTCGTGCCGTACTCGTAGCCGTGCCAGGTCAGTTCGGCCAGCGCTTCCGGCCGGAGCTCGCGGGCGTAGTAGGCGAACCCGATCACCGCCAGGTCGTCATGGGGGAACTGCGTCCGGATCAGCGTGTCGAGAGCGACGGCGACCTTCTTGGCCGCCAGGAAGCAGCCGCGCAGGAGCATCGATCGGCTCATGTCGACGAGGAGCACGGTCGAGGTGCGGGTGAGCTGCTCGGTCCGGAAGACCTCGAAGTCGCTCGCCAGGAGGCCGACGCCGTCCTCCTCGGCCGCCGCGCGTGCGGCGGGGGCGTTCTCCGGGCGGCGGAGGGCGTTCTCGATCGTGCCCCGGATGTCGAGGTGAAACGGGTCACCGAACTCGTACGGCTTGGTCGTCTCCTCGCGCTCCCCTCCGCGCCCGGCCCGGTCAATCCGATGGCCGCCGAACGCGTCGCGTGAGAGTCGCGAGAACAGGTCGTCGAGGACCTTCTGGCCGATGCGGCGGCTGCCGCGCGGCGTCAGCTCGAGGCGCTCGCCGCGGCGGCTCAGGTAGCCGGCCCGCTCGAGCTGGCGGGCCAGGTCGTCGAGGGCGTCGAGGTCGCGTGCCGCGTCGTCGCCGAGCAACTCGCGAACATCGTCGCGATCAAGGTCCGCGAGATCGCCGGGGCTCCCGATTTCCGCCAGCGAATCCTCGAGCGCGTCGAGCGCCTGCAGCCGCCCAATCTGCTCGAGCGCCGGCTCGAGGCCGAGCCCTTCCTCGCCTGAGAAGTCGTAGCCTTCGCCGAGGCCGTCCGGCATCAGCTGGTCCATGTTCGACGCGAGCCGGGCGAGGTCCCAACGCAGCCGGTCGTCGCGAAGCAGGGCATCCATCATCGACTGGAGCTCAGCCCGCTGCTGCGGCGACATCGAGCGGAGCAGCGACTGCATCGCCGCCATCCGCTGGGTCAGCTGCTTGACGATGTCGTCGAGCGTCCTGGCCCCCGGGAAGAAGCGGCCGTGACGCGCGAGGAAGTCGTCGACCTGGTCCTGGCTGGGCTCGCGGCCGTCGAGCCGCTCCTCGAGGAGCGAGTTCAGGTCGCGGACCATCTCGCGATTCGCCTGGAGCTCTTCGGGTGTCGTCCCCTGGATCGCCTCCGACAGCCCCTCGACGAACCGATCGAGCGTCTGGCGCCGGAGCCGGTCGGTCAGCGCCTGGAAGCGCTCGCGTGCTGCAGGCTCCATGAAGTCGTATTCCTCGAGCGCCCTGATCCGGCCGCCGACGTCCCGCGGCAGGGCCTCGAGCTGGTCGAGCCTGCGGGCGGCCGCGTCGCGGAGCATCGCGTTGAGCTTCGCGTCGACGGGGCTCCCATCCGGTGGCGTCGCCGCGTCGTCGAGCCGCCGCTCGATCCCGGCCCGTTCCTCGGCCACGATGTCGTCGAGCTCCTGGCGAACGTCGGCGAGAACGTCCTGCAGCTGGTAGCGCTCCTGGAGCTGCTCGCGCCGGCGGCGAAGGCGCTCCCGGAGATCCTCGAGGCCGGCCAGGTCGGGTCGTGAGGCGTCGCGGCCGCGCCAGCCGCGCTCCATCAGCCGGCGGAGAGCCTCCCCGAGATCGCCCTCGGCCATGACGTCGTCGGCAAGGGCGTCCATGATCTCGTCCGCATCGAGCGCGGGAATCGACTGGCTGCCATCCCAACGGGCGTAGCGCGCGGCCCTGGCGAGCAGCGGGTCGCGCGTGGATCCGGCGGCCGCTCCGCCGTCGAGGTCACGCCGGTCAGGGACGTACGACGCCACGTCTCCCCGTCATCGTCGGTAGACCGTGGCCGCGCCAGCCCGATCCTTGTTGATCCGGCGCGAGAGGTGCAGCCCCTCGAGGATGAATTCGACGGCGGACGCGACCACTCCGGGCTCCTCCGCGCCGTCCGTCGCGTCAAACGCGCCGAGGCGGACGATGGCTTCGTGGAGCCCCGGGACCTCGCGCATCCAGCCGACGTACTCGCGGGACGGAACGCCCTCGCCGGTCTCGATGACGAGGCCGTCCTCGAACGCCAGGACCACGTCGTCGAGATCGTCGATCGGGACGTGGCGTCCGAACGTCGCGTAGAGGGCCTTCGTGATGAGCCGCTCCACCACCCGCTCCTCGGGCGCCTCGTCGCCGACCGATTCGAGCTCGATCTTGCCGACCGTTGAGGCGATCACGGCGCCCAGGTCCGAGACCCGCGGTGACGCGACGGATTCGCCC
>JBBSCI010000024.1:0-26527 GCA_038250445.1 Candidatus Limnocylindrales bacterium
CCCGACCACCCCGCGATCCGGGCCGCTGCCAGTGGCGATCGGACGGTCTTCTACGACGAGGAGCTGGCACTCCGCGAGCGGTTTGGCTCGCCGCCGTTCGGTCGCCTCGTCAAGTTGACCGTGGGACTTGCCGATCCTGCCGCCGCGGAACGCGAGGCGACGGCGATGGCGACGAGACTGCGAGAGCGCGCCACCGAACGGGGAGCCGCGGTCAGCGTGGTCGGGCCCGCCCCGGCCTACATCGCCCGACGCGCCGACCGCTGGCGCTGGAACGTCGTCCTGCGCGGCGCCGATCCGGTCGCGATCCTGGACGGTGGGGTCGATGCCCCGTGGTCGGTCGACGTCGATCCCGAATCGCTCCTGTAACGCCCGACGGCCGATTGCTGCTGGCGCCTTGCTGCGATCCGGGCGAGAATGGATGACCCGAATTGGAGACGCAGCGATGGACGAGCAGCACAACCAGCCGACTGACACACCGACCGACGACTCGGCCAATCCGACTACAGGCGCGCCCGGCGCGGATGAGACGTTCGGCTGGACGGCCGAGGACACGACGAGCAGCCAGGCAGGCACGGGTACGACCGCGGAACGAATGGTCGCCCAGCTCCAATCGATGATCGATTCGATCGCGACGCAGGCGGGACCCGTGGTCCGCCAGGTTGGGATCAAGGCCGCCGAGCTCGCCGCCGCGGCCGCGGACCGCGCCGGCCCGATCGCCCACAAGGCTGCCGATGCGACGGCCGACGCGAGCGTCAAGATCGCCGAACGATCCCGCGTCATCGCCGCAGACCTCCGCCGCGAGATGAGCGGGAGCTCCAACGACAGCTCGACCGACGACGGCATCTCCGGCGATCTCCGCGAGGAGGCCGCCGACTCGGATGCCTCGACAGCGGTTGCGACGGTGCTCGACGAGGCCGAGGAAGGTGGCAACGACGACCCGGGCACGGATCCCCGCTGAGCTCCACTTCCGTCTCGATATACTCGCTCCATGAGCGTTAGACCGATCATTCTCCTCGGCGATCCGCGCCTGCGACTCAAGGGCCTGCCGGTCGACAGCTTCGGCAAGCACCTGCACGAGCTGCTCGACGACATGACCGAGACGATGCGCAAGGCTCCGGGCGTCGGGCTCGCCGCGCCGCAGGTCGGTGAGGCCCTTCAGGCCTGCGTGATCGAGGTCGGCGGCGAGCTCCACGAGCTCATCAACCCGAGCATCGTCCGGGCCACGGGCGATGACCGTGACCTCGAGGGCTGCCTGTCGCTGCCCGGCTACTACGCTTACGTGACCCGCCGCGACAAGGTCTGGGTCGTCGCTCAGAACCGGCTCGGCAAGAAGATCAAGGTGTCTGGCTCCGGGCTCCTGGGTCGGGCGCTCCAGCACGAGCTCGACCATCTCGACGGCAGGCTGTTCATCGACTATCTCGAGTCGATGGACGAGCTCATCCCGGTTGGCCAGGGCGACGACGAGGACGCCGAGGACGCCGAGGAGGCCGCGAAGTCCCTCGCGTGACCGGACCGTCCGGCGATCGGGACGGCGATGGCGGGCCCGCGCGGGCCGTCTTCATCGGGTCAGGTGCGTTCGGACTGCCGATCCTCGAGGCTCTCACGACGTCGCCGGATGTCGAACTCGTGGGCGTCGTCAGCGCCCCGGACCGACCGGCGGGCCGGCGCGGCGAGATGCGGGCCGTGCCGATCGCGGCTAGTGCGCGCGAGCTCGGGTTGGCGCTGCTCCAACCAGACCGAATCCGGCGTCCCGAGGCGATCGCCGACATCGCTGCCCTGGATCCGAACGCCGGCATCCTCGCCGACTACGGCCAGATCATCCCGCCGGAGCTGCTTGCCGTGCCGAGCCATGGAATCCTCAACGTCCATCCATCGCTCCTGCCGCGTCATCGCGGCGCCTCGCCGGTTCCCGCTACGATCCTCGCCGGCGACCAAGAGACCGGTGTGACCCTGATCCGGATGGACCCCGGGCTCGACACCGGGCCGGTGCTGGCCGTCAGCCGCCTGCCGCTGAGCGGCAACGAGACGGCTCCGGAGCTCGAGTTGCGCCTTGCGGCGGAGGGCGCGACGCTCGTGGCGCGAATCATCAGGCCCTGGCTTCGCGGTGAGATCGTGGCAACGCCACAGGGCGACGGCGCAACGCTGACACGGCCGCTCCGGCGAGACGACGGTCGCCTGGATCCGGCGCTGCCGGCACGTCTTCTCGAACGCCAGGTTCGGGCGTTCCAGCCATGGCCCGGGTCCTTCGTCGAGACGACCGCCGGTCGGCTGATCGTATGGCGGGCTTCCGTCGACGACGCCGCGCCAGCATCGGATGCTCCCGGCGCGATCGGTCCCGGCCCGGACCTGAGGATTGCGACGAGCAGCGGCTGGCTCGTCCTCGACGAGGTCCAGCCCGGCGGTGGCCGCCGGATGTCAGGCCCGGACTGGCTGCTCGGCCGTCCGTCGGCGGCTCGCTCTGCGCTCGGCGGGCCAACCGAGCCCTAGACTTGCGGCGTGACCTCGATCGACCGGACCCTCCCGCTCGCCATCTCCCCGACGCTGGACCAGCGCGCCTTGCGCGATCCGCGACCCGGGCTGTCGGGGCTGGCACCGGGGATTCTCGATGCGTGGTTCGTCGAACGCGGTGAGCCCACCTACCGTGCCCGCCAGGTGGCCGATGCGATCTGGAACGGGCAGGCTGGATCGGCTGGCGACATCCGGACGATCCCGGCTCCGCTCCGCGGCGAGCTCGAGGCGGCCTTCCGCTTCGATACGGTGGGCGACACCGAGATCCGGCTCGCCGACGGCGGCCTGACCGAGAAGGCGCTCCATCGGCTGTCCGACGGTGCCCTCGTCGAATCGGTCCTCATGCACTATCCGGCTCGGGGCGACCAGCGCGAGCGCCACACGCTGTGTATCTCGAGCCAGGCCGGGTGCGCGGTCGGGTGTCCGTTCTGCGCGACGGGCGAGCTTGGCTTCACGCGCGATCTCGAGACCGCCGAGATCGTCGACCAGGTCCGCCACGCGACGCGCCGCCTGACCGCCGACAGGAAGCGGCTGACCAATGTCGTCTTCATGGGCATGGGCGAGCCACTCCTCAATCTCGATCGGGTCCTCGAGTCGGTCGACGCGCTTAACGATCGGCGCCGGTTCGGGCTGGGCGCCCGGCACATCACGGTCTCGACATCGGGTGTCGTGCCCGGCATCCGGCGGCTGACGAGCCTCGGCCCGCAGTTCACGCTGGCGGTCTCGCTGCACGCCGCGCGCGACCCGCTGCGGGACGTCCTGGTCCCGCTCAACCGGCGCTGGCCGATCGCAGAGGTCGTCGCGGCCGCCCGGGATCATGCCTCGTCGACCGGCCGCCGCGTGAGCTACGAGGTGACGATGATCTCCGGCGTCAACGACACCGAGGTCGATGCGCGAGCGATGGCCGACCTGCTCCGCGGCGACCACGCCCACGTCAACCTCATCCCGATGAATCCCGTCGCCCACACCCCGTGGGTCGCGAGCCCAATGGACGTCATCGAGGGCTTCGCCGCGACCCTCGTCGACGCCGGCATCGCGACGACGATCCGCCGCAACCGTGGCGCGGAGATCGGGGCGGCCTGCGGCCAGCTCGCTGCCGAGCGGGCCGGCGAGCCACCGGCGGCCGGAGTTGCCAGGCGCCGCGAACGGCTCGTCGACGAGAGCGCGGCGGCCCTGCGCGGCGAGCGGAGCCACGAACCGAGCCCGGCCGGGCTGGGGGAGTAGGGGTGGGTACCGGTCGTGCCCGGATCGCGGTCAGCATCCTCGACGCCGACCACTCGAACATGGCCTACGCGGTCGCGCGAGCCCGACGCGCGGGCGCGGACCGGATCCACGTCGACGTGATGGACGGCCACTTCGTCCCGAACCTGACGTTCGGTCCGAAGATGGTCGCCGGCATCCGGAAGCGGACAGAGCTCCCGCTCGACGTGCATCTCATGATCACGGATCCGCTCCATTACATCGACGAGTTCCTCGACGCGGGCAGCGATTCCGTGTCGTTCCACGTCGAAGTCGAGGCCGCCCAGATCGAGCCGACGCTCCGAAAGATCCACGCCGCCGGTCGGGCCGCGGGCCTCGCCGTCAAGCCGAAGACGCCGCTGACAGCGCTCGAGCCCTATCGGGCCTTGCTCGACATCGTTCTCGTCATGACTGTGGAGCCGGGCTTCGGCGGCCAGTCCTTCATGCGAGACGTGGCCCAAGAGAAACTGCTCGCCGCGCGCGAGTACCTGTCGCACAAGGCCCATGGCGCAGAGGTCCACGTCGACGGCGGCATCAACCGCGAGACGGCGGAACTCGCCGGTGGCCTTGGCGTCGACGTGCTCGTCGTCGGCTCCGTCCTCTGGATCAAGGGACACGACATGGGCCGTGAGATCCGGCTCGTGAAGGCACTCGCCGACGAGGGCTACCAGTACCGGCTCAACGACGGCAAACCACCGATTCCGCGCGACAAGATGGTCACTTTCACCCAGCTTCCCAAGCATCTCGCCTGGAAGTTCATGGCCGAGATCGAGAAGGGCGGGATCCCGGTCATTTTTCTGCGCGGCGCCGGGCGGTTCAACCCCGACGGTGTCCGTGACTTCGACCTCATGGTCCCCGCGACGGTCGAGAAGTTGACCGCCCAGCGTCATGCCGAGGCGCGGGAGAAGTACGCCGCCGAGGCCGAGGCGTGGCGCGAGGAGTACGTCCGGGAACACGGCTGGACCGACCCGCCGAAGCCCTGACCGATCGTGCGAGCCCTCCTTCAACGGACAACGGCCGCCCGAGTACGCATCGGCGACGACGTTGTCGGCGAGATCGGCGGCGGGCTCGTCGTGCTAATGGGCGTCGGGCCGGAGGACGACGAAGCGATTGCAGACGCCCTGGCGCGTCGCGTGACTGAGCTCCGGATCTTTGACGACGCTGGGGGGCGGACGAACCTGTCGCTCATGGACGTCGGCGGCGCAGTGCTCGTCGTCAGCCAGTTCACCCTGTTCGCGGACACTCGCCGCGGGCGCCGACCGGGCTTCACCGGCGCCGCGGCCCCGGAGCTCGCGGAGCGCCTCTACCTCCGGTTCGCGGCCACGCTTCGGGAGCTGGGCGTCGAGGTCGCGACGGGCCGATTCGGGGCAGTGATGGCCGTTGAGCTGACCAACGACGGCCCCTTCACGATCTGGCTCGACACCGCCGATCGCTGAGCCAGGGTCGCCGATGTCGAGGTGCCAAACATCCGCCGGAGGACTGCTGGGCGCGGTCTGTGGCGAGAACCTGCCCGCGTGACGCGTGAGTCGTGCGTGCCGGGATCGTGAATCTCAGCCTGGATAGGCCAAAGGCCCGCGGAGCGAGCCAACAAGTCCTCGGGTGAATGCCTGGCCAGAACAGCGCTCGCACGGAGTGGCCGGCTGACGATCGATGCAGGTCGGACTTGGGGCGGCGACGAGGGTGAAATCAAAACCGGCCGCCATTCAGGCGACCGGTCGGGAGTCAGCGCAAGGGCCCCGCTTCCGGGCCTGTACGAGCGTTACTTCGCGCTCTTCACCGACGTGCGGCGGCAGCGCGTGCAGACGAGCTGCTTCGTCGCGGCACCGTTCTTGACGATCGTGAACGGCTGGAGATTCGGCTGGTAGCGGCGGTGGGCACGGACGCGGTTCATGCCGGACGACTGGGGATTGAACCCACCCATCGACACCTTGCCGCAGATCGCACAGGAACGGGCCATGCTGGTCCTCGGAGCGTGAATGAAGCGTGAAATCGCAGGAGCGCCCGACCTCGGAGAGGGGCGAACGGGGCGGTATGATAGCACCGCCCCCGCGGGAACCGCCAGACGTCTACCGCCACGGATATCGGAGGTCGCCCAGCGCGTGCCCACCGCATCGACGCCCGGTCGGTCGATCGTCAGCCGCCGAGCCGTCGTCGACATCGTCCGGACCGCGACCCTGGGGTCGTATGGGGTGACTGGCTTCGCCGGCGGGATCGTCGGACGCATCCTTGGACGGCTGGGCTGCAACCAACCCGGCATCCACGTCTCGTTCGCCGAAGAGGCGGACGACGGCTCGGCCGGGGAGGGGCGCGGCATCGACCTCTATCTCGACCTGACCATCGCCTATGGCGTCCCAATCGCCGAGGTCGCCCGCCAGGTCGATTCGGCGGTTCGCTACGCGCTGCGGCGTGCCCTCGGCCGCGAGGTCGCTCACCTGACCATCCATGTCGACGGGCTGCGGTACCAGCCGGGCGACCTGCCGGCGACCACGGTCGCGCCGGCCGGAATTCGGCCCGACGACCTCGCGGGCAGCGGAACGGACGTCGCCTGATGGTTCGACGAGCCTGCGACGGCGCCGGGCTCCTCGACGCGTACCGGGCGGCCGTCGCCAACCTCGAAGCGTTCGTCGACGAGATCAACAGCCTCAATGTCTACCCCGTGCCGGACGGCGACACCGGCTCGAACATGTACGCGACCGTGAAGGCCGCCCTCGACGAAGCGGAGGCCGTCACCGACGTCACCGTCGAGCGGGTCGCGGCGGCGATCAGCTTCGGGGCGCTCATGGGAGCCCGCGGCAATTCCGGGGTGATCACCAGCCAGATCTTCCGAGGCATGGCCGAGGCTCTCGCCGGCAAGTCCCGCTTCAACGGGCTCGATCTCGCCCACGCCCTCTCGCAGGGAGCGAAGACGGCCTACGGCGCGGTCGCCAAGCCGGTCGAGGGGACGATCCTGACCGTCATCCGCGAATCGGGCGAGGCGGCGGTTGTTGCGGCCGAAAAGGCGAACGACATCGAGAGCGTCCTCACGGCGGCCGTCGAGGGGGCCGAGAAGTCGGTTGGGCGAACGCCGACGCTGCTCGCCATCCTGCGCGAGGCGGGCGTCGTGGATGCGGGCGGACAGGGAATCTATCGGCTGTTCCAGGGAGCGCTTCGCCACCTCCTCGGTCAGGCTCCGGCCGGGGCAGCGTCTGGCCGGACACGGGCGGCGGCGAAGCCTTCGGCGCTTGTCGCCTACGCCGACGATGGGTTCGGCTACGAGACGATGTACCTGGTGCAGGCCGGGCCCGGCCGACCGCTCGACGTCGACGCCATCCGCGACCATCTCGAATCGATCGGCGAGTCCGTCCTCGTCGCCGGCGACTCGCGGGCGCTCAAGATCCACGTCCACAACGAGCGCCCGGACGAGGTCATCGGCTACGGCCTGAAGGTTGGCAGCCTGAGCCGGATCAGCGTCGAGAACCTCGACAACCAGGCGAGGGACGTGCGGGAGGCCCGGGCCACGGAGTTCACGGGCACCGATGCCGGCGCCGCCGCGCCGGAGATGACGGGACCAGCCGCGAGCGAGACCGCGGGTAGCGCCACCTCGACTAACGGGTCGTCGCCCGAAACGCCGCTCCGGCCCGGCCCGGCGATCGTCGCGGTCGTCGCCGGCGATGGCCTCGCCAAGGTCTTCGAGTCGTTCGGAGTCGACCAGATCGTGAGCGGCGGCCAGATGGCCAACCCGAGCACCGGCGAGCTGCTTCGTGTCGCCCGCCTCGCCCGCGCCCGCGAGGTCCTGCTGCTGCCGAACAATCCCAATGTCCGGCTGGCCGCCGAGCAGGCGGCCAAGGTCTGCGAGGACAAGCGCCTCGTCGTCGTGCCGACGCGCAACGCCGCCGAGGGGATCGCCGCTCTGCTCGCCCTCGATCCGACCCTCGACGCCGCCGCCAACGCCGGCCCGATGACCGAGGCCAGCCGCGCCATCCAGTCGATCCAGGTGACGGAGGCCGTCCGCAACGCACGGATCGATGGCAAGAAGGTGAAGCAGGGGCAGACGATCGCCCTCGATCCGGACGACGGCCTCGTCGCCGTCGACAGCAATCGGGCGAAGGCGGTCCTCAAGGCCGTCGGGTCGTTCGCGCCCGGGTACGAGTTGGTCACGCTCTACTACGGCGCGGACTCGACGCTCGCGGAGGCCGAGGAGCTCGCCCGGAAGATCGGGGCGGCGTCGAGCGGCGTCGAGGTCGAGGTCGTCCACGGCGGCCAGCCGCATTATCGCTACCTCATCTCCGCCGAGTAGGCGGGTGGCCGGAACCACAGCGCGTCGCTCGACGAAGCCGCCCGCGCCCCCGCCGCCGCCGACCGACCCGGCAGCGCTGCTCGATACCGACATCGCAGGCTCGGGCCTCGCGGCGGTCAACATCCTCAAGCGCGCGGGCCGGCGGCTCGGATTCTTCACCGTTCGCGAGCTGCTCTTCCACCTGCCTCGGCGCTACGACGACCTGCGTGAGATGCGGCAGCTCGGCGAGCTCACTTGGGTGGAGGAGGGGACCGTCGTCAGCTCCCGAGTCCGGGTCGTCGACGTGCGCGTCGAGCCCTCGTTCCGGCGGCGGATCCAGCGGACGATCGCGGTCCTCGAGGACGACACCGGGACCATCGAGGCCACGTGGTTCGGACGGCGCTACATCGAGCGACGGCTCCACGCCGACAATCGTGTCGTCGTGTCCGGCAAGTTGAAGCGGTTCGGCCGGAAGCTGACCCTCGACAACCCCGACTTCCAGCCCGAGGGCAACGACGACGAGATGCTCCACGTCGGGCGGATCGTCCCGGTGTACCGGCTGACGGCCGGGCTGACGGCGACGCGGTTGCGGATCGGGATGCGCGACGCTCTCGATCGCGCCGGCAACGCCTACCCGGAATACCTGCCCCGGCCGATCCGCGAGGGCGAGGACCTCGTCCCGATCGGGACGGCGCTCGAGGAGGCTCATTACCCGGCCTCGTTCGAGGGACGCGACGCCGCGCTCCGCCGCCTCGCGTTCGACGAGCTCCTCGCGCTGCAGCTCGGGATGGTCGGCCGGCGGCGGCAGCGTGGCCGCGATGCCGCGCGGCCGATCCCCGTCGACGACGCCACGGACGGGGCGTTGCGCGGCACGCTGACCGGGTCGCTCTCGCGCAAGCTCGATCGCGCGGTCGCGCTGACAGCCGACCAGTCGACCGCGATCGGCGATCTCCGCACCGACCTCGCCCGGCCGACGCCGATGCTCCGCCTCCTCCAGGGCGATGTCGGATCGGGCAAGACGGCGGTCGCGGCCTATGCCCTCGCCGCGGCCGCCCGAGCCGGGCTCCAGGGGGCTCTCCTCGCCCCGACCGACCTTCTCGCCCGCCAGCATCACGCGACCCTGGCCTCACTCCTCGATGACGCGGGGATCGCCGTCGAGATCCTGACCGGCTCGATGACTGCCGCTGCCTCCCGCCACACCCTGGATCTGCTGGCGTCCGGCATGGCGCAGGTCGTGGTCGGGACCCACGCCCTGATCCAGGAGCGCGTCTCGTTTGCCGGGCTCGGACTCGTCGTGATCGACGAGCAGCACCGGTTCGGGGTTGAGCAGCGCGGCCAGCTCGAGGCGAAGGCTGGCGGCCACGCCCCGCACGTCCTGCTGATGACAGCCACGCCGATCCCGCGGACCCTCGGCCAGGTGCTCTATGCGGACCTCGACGTCTCCGACCTGCGGACGCCGCCCGAGGGCCGGATCGCGATCCGGACCGGCATCCGCCACCCGGACCAGCTTGCGGCGGTCTGGGATCGGGTGCGGGCCGAGGCGGCCGCCGGCCACCGGACGTTCGTCGTCGTGCCGCTCATCGACGAGGCCGAGCCGGCCGACGATGCCGAGCCGACGGTCTTCGACAGTTCCGCGCCCGCGGCCGAGGCGGAGGCGGTCCGGCTTCGACAGGTGCTCGCCCCGCTTCGGGTCGGGATGGTCCACGGGCGGATGAAGGCGGCCGACCGCGACTCGGAAATGACCCGCTTCCGCGACGGCGAGGTCGACGTCCTCGTGGGGACGACCGTCGTCGAGGTCGGCGTCGATGTCGCTGAGGCGACGATGATGATCGTGGAGGGCGCCGACCGATTCGGGCTCGCCCAGCTGCACCAGCTTCGCGGCCGGGTCGGTCGGGGAACAGCCGAGTCGTTCTGCGTCCTGGTCTCCGACTCCACCGACGAGGTCGCCAAGGCTCGCCTCAAGGCCGTGTCGGAGCTGCGTGACGGGTTCGAGCTCGCGGAACGGGACTTCGAGCTTCGCCGCGAGGGCGACGTGCTCGGGCTTGCCCAGAGCGGGTTGCCGAGGCTGCGCGTGGCGTCGCTCCAGGACAAGGCCCACGTCGCGCTGGCACACCGCGCCCGGGAGCACGCCGAGTCGCTCCTCGACGGCGCCGGCGCCCTCTCGGCCGACGAGGCGGCCCTTGCCAGGGAGCTGGAGCGCGGCTGGCTCGAGCGGGTCTGGGCCGGCGACCCCGCCAGCGGCGCCTGAGCCGGAGCCGAGGTTGGCGATCGCTCTCGGGCTGCGGGCAAATGCGGGCCAGTTCGCGCTACTTGTCGGCGTCCAGACACTGATCGGCGCGATGGTCGGCCAGGAGCGGACCGTTCTGCCGCTGATGGCCACCCGGATCTTCGGGCTCACGGGCGTCGCCTCGGCGCTGACGTTCCTCGTCGCGTTCGGGATCACGAAGGCGCTGACGAACCTGGCAGCGGGGTTGCTCGCGGACCGCTACGGGCGGCGACCCGTGCTCATCGCCGGCTGGCTGGTCGGCGTCCCGGTACCGCTCCTTCTCATCTGGGCACCGACCTGGGGATGGGTCGTCCTTGCGAACGTCCTGCTCGGGATCAACCAGGGCCTGACTTGGTCCGTCGCGGTGATGATGAAGATCGATCTCGTCGGGCCACGGAGGCGTGGGCTGGCGCTCGGGTTGAATGAGGCCGCCGGCTACAGCGCGGTCGCGATCACCGCGTTCGTCACCGGCGTGATCGCAGACCGGGCCGGCCTTCGACCCGCGCCGTTCCTGCTCGGGATCGTCGTTGCCGTCAGCGGCCTCGTGATCTCCGCATTGGCGATCCGCGAGACGCGGGACCACGTGAGCCTCGAGCACTCGCTCGTCGAGCGCTCTATCAGGCCGCCGTGGCGATCCGTCGTCCTCCGGACGAGCTTCAGGCATCCCTCCCTGTCGGCCGCCAGCCAGGCTGGGCTCGTCAACAACCTCAACGACGGGATGGCGTGGGGCCTGCTGCCGCTCTTCTATGCGGCGGCCGGCCTGCCACTGACCGAGATCGCGGCGCTCGCGGCCGCCTACCCGCTGACGTGGGGAACGTGTCAGCTCGCGACCGGCGCCCTGTCCGACCGCATCGGCCGCAAGGGCCTGATCGTCGGTGGGCTCCTCCTCCAGGGAGCGGCGATCGCGGCCATTGCCGCCACGTCAGGCTTCTGGCCGTGGTTCGGGGCGAGCGTGGCCCTCGGGCTGGGGACCGCGATGGTCTACCCGACACTGCTCGCCGCGGTCGCCGACGTCGCCGATCCGGCCTGGCGCGGCTCGGCGCTCGGTGTCTATCGGATGTGGCGTGACCTCGGCTTCGCGATCGGGGCGATCCTCGTCGGCGTCATCGCCGACCGAGCCGGGATGCCGACGGCGATCACGATCGTTGCGGTCATCACCGTTGCCTCTGGCCTCATCGTGGCTGTTCGGATGAGTGAGACGCATCCCGGCCTCAGGCGCCCTGCCGCGTCCTGACGTTACGATGTGGACGTGAGCGATGCAGGCCGCGTGATCGCCGGATCGGCGCGTGGCGTCCGTCTGCAGGTCCCGGGTCGCGGTACGCGGCCGCTCGCCGACCGGGTGAAGCAAACCTTGTTCGCGATCCTCGAGCCGGACCTGGACGGAGCCCGCGTCCTCGACCTGTTCGCGGGTAGCGGAGCGGGCGGAATCGAGGCGCTTTCGAGGGGGGCGGCATCCGCGGTCTTCGTCGAGAGGGATCCGAGCGCGGCGGCGGTCATCGAGGCGAACCTCCGGGCGACGTCGCTCGCCGGGCCGGCGGCCCAGGTCGTCCGCGCCGACGCCGTGGCCTGGCTTGCACGCGGTTCGTCCACCGGTGAGCCCTTCGATGTCGTGATCGCCGACCCGCCGTACGCCGAGAGCGACCTCCTGACCCGGACGCTGGCGGCGCTTGGGGAGGCCGGCGCCCCGCTGGCGCCCGATGCCCGCGTCGTCGCGAAGCACTTCTGGCGCGACCGCCCGCCTGACCGGATCGGACTGCTAGCATCCGAGCGCGACCGGCGGTTCGGGGAAACGGCCCTGACCTTCTACCGGCGCGAGGAGGACGGATGAGCGTCGCGGTCTACCCGGGCTCCTTCGATCCGATCACGAACGGCCACCTCGACGTCATCAGCCGAGCGGCATTCGGGTTCGGCAAGATCGTCGTCGGCGTGCTGGACAACCCCCGGAAGCAGCCGCTGCTCTCTTCGGAGGAGCGCGTTCGGATCATCCGAGACGCGCTTGCGGGCAGCGGCGCGCCGATGGACAGGATCGTGGTCCAGTCGTTTGACGGCCTGACGATCGACTTCTGTCATGCCATCGGTGCCGGGTTCATCGTCCGCGGCCTTCGGGCGATCAGCGACTTCGAGACCGAGATGCAGCTCGCCCACAACAACCGCAAGCTCGCCGGCGACGTCGACACGGTCTTCTTCATGACCGCCCTCGAGCACGGCTACGTCTCGTCCAGCCTCGTCAAGGAGATCGCCTCGTTTGGCGGCGACGTATCCGCGATGATCCCGCGAGAGGCGATAGAGCCACTCGCCCGCGCATTGGCGGAGCGAGCCGCCATAGGCTGACCGCGAGGGTCCGCGCCGCCCGTCGGTCCGTTGAACGCCCAGCGTTCCAACGAACGAAGGGAGAGGTGGCGCGACCCACGATTCCCGCCGCTCCTCCGCCGGCTGGAACGCCCAGGGTTCCAAGCGACGAACGACACCCGATTCTTGGCCGCATCTGCTCGTCTCGTCCGCCCATATGAACGCCCAGCGTTCAGTCGGCCGTTCGTGCCGGCTGACCCCCGATCCGGGCCTGGCGACTTCCTTCGTCGGCGCGCCCGACACCGTGCGATAATCCCGGCCAACGACCCGCCGTCCCGGTCGACCGCCACCGGAGGGCATTCCGATCGACATCATCTTTCTCGTCGAGCGCCTCGAGTCGATCATCGCGAACGGCCGCCGCCTCCCTCTCACGAACAACGTCGTGGTTGATCAGGCCGCCGCCCTCGGGCTCATCGACGAGCTCCGCGTCGCCGTCCCCGAGGAAGTCCGCGCCGCGAAGCGGATCAATTCCGAGGGTGAACGGATCATCGAGAAGGCCCAGGAGGAGGCCGAGCGAATCGTCGCCCGTGCCCAGGAGCAGGCCGCGTTCCTCATCGACGAACGTGGGCTCACCCAGCAGGCCGAGGCGGAGAGCCGCCGGATCATCGGCGATGCGCAGCACGAGGCCGAGGAGGTCCGTCGCGGCGCCGACGAGTACGCGGTCAGCGTCCTCGTCGGGCTCGAGGGCGAGGTCGTGAAGACGCTCCAGAGCATCAAGAAGGGCATCTCACTCCTCGACGAGCGACATGCCCCGATCCCGACCAATCCGATCGATGGAATCGACCCCCAGAATGGCCTGGCGGGCTACACGGACGACGCCGACGACGTGGACAACGATGCCGAGGAGGACGCCCGGCTGCCGGTGCGGCGGTGAGCTCCAAGAGCCCGGTCGTCGAGCCTCTCACCTGGAATGTCGCCGGCCTGCTTGCCGATGAGGCCGGTGCCACCCGCGACTACGAGGTCGCCGGCGTGACGATCGACCTCGGCGACGATCTCCGCCAGGCAGACCCGATCGAGGGCCACGTCCGGCTCGCGAGGACCAACCGGGGGCTGCTCGTCATCGCCGACCTGACGACGAGCCTCCAGGCCGAATGCAGCCGTTGCCTCCGCGAGATCGAGGTCCCGATCGAGATCTTCATCGAGGAAGAGGCCCTTCCCACGCTCGATCTCCACACCGGCCATCCCGTCCAGCCCGAAACAGGGGAGGAGGACCTCCTTCGGCTGACGGACCACCACGAGCTCGACCTCGAGGCCCCCGTTCGCGAGGCGATCCTCCTTGCCGAGCCGATCGCGCCGCTCTGCCGACCGGATTGCCCGGGCCTGTGCCTCGTCTGTGGCGAGCGCCTCGACGAGGGCGTCCACGATCACCCGACGGACGACATCGATCCGCGGCTGGAGGCACTCAGGGCGTTCAAGGCGGACGACGGATAAGCCGGCACCGGCCACGACGCGGCTGGCATGGCCGAGCCCGGCGCGGTACACTCCGCGATCGGCCCCGAGCGACCGCTTACCTCAGACTGACCCTTCGAAGGAGACCGCAGACCGTGGGAGTTCCCAAGAGACGCGTCTCGCACGCCCGCAAGGGCGAGCGCCGCGCCCACCTCGCACTGAGCGTGCCGAAGCTCGTCGAGTGCGACCATTGTCACGAGCCCAAGCTGCCGCACCACGTCTGCCCGAACTGCGGCTGGTACCAGGGTCGCCTGGCGGTCGAGCCCAAGCAGTCGACGAACGAGTCCGCCTCCTGACCGTGGTCGACCAGATCGGCCACACCACGCGAGGTGACGGCGCAGACGACCGCCGCGGCGTTTCGATCGCCGTCGATGCGATGGGTGGCGATCATGGCCCGTCCGAGATCGTCCCGGGCGCCATCGACCACGCCCGAGCTCACCCCGAGGACCGCGTCCTCCTCGTCGGCGACGAAGGGACGATCCGATCGATCGCGGGCGACCTGCCACCGAACGTCGAGATCGTCCACGCGTCCGAGGTCGTCGGGATGGATGAGCATCCGGCGAAGGCCCTCCGCGAGAAGAAGGACTCCACGATCCTCGTCGCCACCGACCTTGTGAAATCGGGCCGTGCCGACGCCCTCGTGTCGGCCGGCCACACGGGCGCCGGAATGGCAGCGGCCGTGCTCCGCCTGGGCCGCTTGCCAGGCGTCGATCGACCCGCCCTCGCGGTCCAGATGACGACCGACTCCGGCCCCGCCGTCCTCCTCGACATCGGTGCCAACCCGGACTCGACCCCCGAGAACCTCGCCCAGTACGCGCGGATGGGGGCGATCTTCGCGGACCGCGTCCTCGGGGTCGACGACCCGCGCGTCGCGCTCCTCTCGATCGGCGAGGAGAAGGGCAAGGGCGACGCCCGCATCCAGCGCGCAACGGAGCTGATCGACGAAACGAATCTGCGATTCGTCGGCAACGTCGAGGGCAAGGATCTCGTCAAGCACATGGCCGACGTGGTCGTCTGCGACGCAGTCCTCGGCAACGTCGTCATCAAGTTCTTCGAGGGCCTGTCGGGCTACATCTTCGACTTGTTTCGCTCCGAGTTCCGCGGCTCGCTTCGCGGCCGGATGGCGTACCTGCTGCTCAAACCCGGTGTGGGCCGGATCCGCGGCGCGTTCGACTACGAGCGAGCCGGCGGCTCGCCGCTCCTCGGGGTCCGCGGGACCGTGATCATCACCCACGGCCGGGCGCGTCGACGGATGGTCGGCTTCGGGATCGCGGTCGCGGCAACGATGGCCCGGACGCGGGTACCGGAGCTCATCGCCGAGGCCTTCGCCGCTGACGCGAGCGCGGCGAAGAGAGCCGACACGGATACCGACGTGGCTGCTGCCGCCGCCGAGACGGATCCCCACCTGGTCGACGCCGAACCCGATTCCCAGCCGGAACCTCTGGAGTCAGCGTCGTGAGCGGCCCCGAACTGACCGTCGGGCGTGGTGTCATCGCCGAGATGGTCCGGCTCGCCGCGTTCGAGGTGCCGGGCGTCAGCCGGGTCGGCCGCGGTGGACCGCCGTGGCGGGCGTTCTTTGCCGGGCCAGGGGTGAGCGCCCGAGTGTCGGACGACGGCGTCCGGATCCGCGTCTGGATCGTGGCTCGTCCCGGCCACGCCCTCGTGCCGTTGACTCGCCAGGTTCGATCCGCAGTGGCCGCGACGGTCGAGCGCCTCCTCGGCCTGCGCCTCGAATCGGTGACCGTCACGGTCGACGGTGTCGGAAGCTAAGGTCGGCGGAATCCTCGGGCCAATGGCTTCGCGGAGCTCAGCCTTGGGCCCCGGATGGTAGCGCTTTGACTGATCGGGGAGTCGGCTCCGAGCGGATCAGGGCGTTCCGGACGGGTCGGCGCCTGGCCCTCGCGGCAATCTTCGAGGCGGAGTTCGGCCAACGGACTCCCGAGGCGATCCTCGAGCGGCATCTCGCCGAGACCGAGGGCAGTCCGGCCGCCTCCTCCCTGGCTCGCTCTCTGGTGGCCGCCGTCATCGCCCACCGCGACACGATCGATGCGACGATCGAGCGCGTCGCACCGCAATATCCGGTCCTGACCCTGGCCCGGATGGACCGCGCTCTGCTCCGTACCGCCATTGGCGAGGTGCTACACTCGCCGACGCCGGCCCGGGTGGCGATCGCCGAATGGGTCGAGCTGGCACGGACATACAGTGGAGACCCGATGCGGCGCCTGATGAATGGCGTTCTCGGGCACATCGCAGCCGGATCGAACGGCCCGTAGCCGTCGGCAACGCCCACTCCGAGGAGGGAGTCAGTTGGCCACCACGTACGAGCGCCTCAAGAAGATCGTCGTCGAGCAGCTCGGCGTCGAGGAGGATGAGGTCAAGCCCGAGGCCTCGTTCGTCGACGACCTGAATGCGGACTCGCTCGATCTCGTGGAGCTCATCATGAGCCTCGAAGAGGAGTTCGGGACCGAGATCTCCGACGAGGACGCCGAGAAGATCCGGACCGTCGGCGACGCGGTCGACTACATCGAAGAGCGCTCGACCTAGCCCAGTCCCGGCGAGGATCGGCGACGGGAGCGGTGCGCGCGGCAGCCGCCATCGCGGCAGCCGCACTCGCGGAGCGCATCGGGCTCCCGGTTCGCGATCTCGACCTGCTCGAGCAGGCGCTCATCCACAGCAGCTGGCTCCACGAGCATCGTGATGCGGCCCGCGGTGACAACGAGCGGCTCGAATTCCTGGGCGACGTGGTCATCAACCTCGCGATCTCCGATGCCCTGTACGCCGCGTACCCGACCGATGACGAAGGCCTCCTCTCGACGCGCCGCGCGTCGATCGTCAGCACGACCGGCCTGGCCCGCCTCGCCCATCGGATCGACCTCGGACCTCTTCTCATGCTCGGCGAGGGCGAGACCCAGCGCGGCGGACGGCGACGGCCGTCACTGCTCGCCTCGGCCTTCGAGGCCGTGGCCGGGGCTGTCTATCTTGACCTCGGCTGGGAGGTCGCTCGGAGCTGGTTGACGACGCTCGCGGCGCCCGAGCTCGCGAACGATTCGCCGAGCCTCCTGCTCAAGAGCCCGAAGAGTCGATTGCAGGAATACACACAACGACGGACCGGCGATCGGCCCGACTATCGGATCGTCGATGCCTCTGGTCCGGACCACGAGAAGTTGTTCCTGATCGAGGTCTGGGTCAACGACCGGCGCCTCGGTATCGGCGAGGGTCCGTCGCGACGAACGGCGGAGACCGCCGCCGCCGGCCAGGCCCTCGAGGTGATCCGGAGCGAACGCAAGGAACGCGAGACGACAGTTGGCGAAGCGGTCGCCCAAGCCGCATCCCAGGCGTCGGAAGAGGCGGGATGACCGCGCCGGCCCGCCTCCTGGCGCTTCGCCTGCAGGGCTTCAAATCGTTCGCGGAGCGGACCGTCGTCGAGTTCGGCGGCGGGATCAGCGCCGTCGTCGGGCCCAACGGTTCAGGCAAGAGCAATCTCGCCGACGCGCTGCGTTGGTCCCTGGGAGAGCAGGGGCGCGCCCTGCGCAGCCGCAAGTCCGAAGACGTCATCTTCGCCGGATCCGACAAGCGGGCGGCGCTCGGGATGGCCGACGTGACGCTCGTCTTCGACAATGCCGACGGCCTGCTGCCGATCGATTTCAGCGTGCTGGAGCTGGGGCGACGGCTCTATCGCTCCGGCGAGAACGACTACCTGCTCAACAAGCAGCGCGTCCGCCTGCGCGACCTCGTCGACCTGCTCGACGCGGGCCACCTCGCAGACAACGCGTTCCTGTTCATCGGCCAGGGGATGGTCGACCAGGCTCTCGCCCTTCGTCCCGACGAACGGCGGCCACTGTTCGAGGAGGTAGCCGGCGTCCGGCGGCACGAACGGCGCCGGCGCAAGGCGGAGGACCAGCTCGCCGAGTCCGAGACGAATCTCGCTCGAGTCGAGGACATTCTCGCAGAGCTTCGGCCGCAGGCACGCCGCCTGGCGGCCCAGGCCGAGCAGCAGGCGACCCGGCTGACCGCCGGCGAGGAACTGGCGGAAGCGCTCATCGTCGCCGCCCACGACCGCTGGTACGAGGCGGCCGGCCGCGCGTCGGAGACCGGGATCCGGCGCGACCGCGAGCGAGCGGAGGCCGACCGGGCGATGGCCGCGCTAGAGGTGGCCGAGGAGGCGGCAGCCGGCGTCGCCGCCGAGCTCGCCGAACGCGCGGAGGCCGAGCGGCTGAGTCGCGAAGCCCACGACGCTGCCCGCACGCTGCTCACGAACCTCCAGCTCCGTGGGGCAAGGCTCGCCGGTGACCTGGAGGCGATCGATCGGGACCGGCTGCGGCTGGCCGACGAACGGGCGTTGGCAGATGCAGACCTGGCGGTGCAGCGGCGAGCACTCGCCCAGCCGTTGCCGGCCCGCCAGCTCGACGTCGAGGCCGCCGTGGCCGAGGCGGAACGGGCGTTGGCCGACGCGCTCGGTGAGCTTGGGGCGCTTCGGACCGCCCACCAGGCCAAGGGCGACGAAGCCGCCGCGTTCCGTCGCGCCGAGGCTGCCCGCCACGCCGAGGCCGAGACGGCGCGACGCCGACTCGCCGACGCCAAGGGACGGGCGACCGCTGAAGCCGCGGCCACCGCGACGACGGCCGGCCGGCGGGACGAGCTGGAGGCCCGGGTTGCCGCGGCCGGGTCGGCGCTCGCGGCGGCGGCCGAGACGGAGCGGGTCGCCGGCGAGGCGCGTGAGGCGGCACGAACCGCTGCGGACGTTTCAGAGGCGACTCGCCGGGCGGCGCAGGAACGCGCGGCCGCTCTCGGATCAACGCTTGCTGCGCAGCGCGGTCGGCTCGACACCCTGGCCGCACGGCTGGCTGAAGAGGAGTCGCGCGGAATCGCAAAGGCCGCGAAGCGACGCGGGGGCCGGCGGCTCGACGAGGAGCTTGTCGTCGAGCCGGCGCTGCGGGCCGCGGTCGAGGCGGCTCTCGACGAGGCGGCCCGGGCCTACATCATCGCGCGGGAGGCGGTCAGCGAGCTGGCCTCCGAACGGGGGATGCTCGTGGTCGCCGACCGGACGACGAGTTCCTCCGGCGCGGCTGCAAGCGGCGGCGGTGCGAGCGGCGGGGCCGCCGAGCGGCGGTTCCTCGATCGCGTCGCGGAGCTCGGCGGCTCGCGGCTCGGGGATGCCGTGCGTCGCGATCCGACGGGCGCCGTGAGCCGCCTGCTCACCAGGGCGATCGTCGCGCCGGATCTCGAGGCTGCCCTCGGGCTCCAGTCACTTCTACCAGCCGGATGGGTGGCGGTCGTCCGCGACGGCTCCGCGGTCGTCGGCGAGCTGTCCGTGACGTTCGGGCGCGGCGACGCGCCGCTGGAGCGACGGGCGGAGGCCGAACGACTGGGCGCCGAGGTCGAGCGGCTCGAGGCGGAAGCCGCCGCGACCGGTGAGGCGTTGGTCGCTTCAACCGCGAACGGCGACGACGCGCGAGCCGCCCTCGACGCGGCGCGTGCCGACGAGTCACGAGCGGCCGGCGAGCGACGAATTGCCGAGGAGGCGGAGCGAGCCGCGGCGCGTGCGCTCGAGGCGCTCGTCCGCGAGGCGGGCTGGCAGGAGGCGCAGGCCGAGAGGCTCGCGGCGGAGGTCGCGCGGGTGCGCGAGGCAGTCGAAGGCCACGAGGCCGCAGCCGAGGCGCGGCGAACCGCAACGACCGTCGGCGCGGCCACGGACCAGGGCGCGGCCCTCACGACGTGGGAGGCGCGCGTCGCGGAGCTCCGGGCCGGCCGCGACAGGCTGGCAGCCGAGCAGGCAACGTTCGACGCGGCCCACCGCGACGCCGAGGCTCGCCGGGCGCGCGCGGAAGCGACCGTGGCGATGGACGAGGAGCGGATCGCGCGAGCGGAACGCGACGCGACGGCCCTCGGCGAACGGAGCCGAACATTGATCTCGGAGCGGGAACAGCTCGGCGCGGACCTTGCCGTGGCCACGGAGCGGGAAGCTTCGGCGGCCGATGGTCTCGCGGGCCTGCGAGCGGCGGACACGGCGGCACGCCATCGCCTGACCTCAGCCGAGCGGGACGCAGCGGCCGCCCGCGAGCGCCTTCGCTCTGCCGACGATCGCCTCCGCTCCGCCGAAAGGGCGGATCTCGAGGCTCGGCTCGGTCGCGACTCGCTCCGTGAGCAGCTCCTCGTCGAGCTGGCCGGTCTTGGCGAGCTCGGCCTGCGGCGTCTTCGGGATGAGGCGGAGGCGAACGGGGCTGCCGGCGACGCATACGAAGGCGACGACGAGGCGGCCGCGCTCGAGGCAGCCCTTGGATCGGTCGCCGATCGCTGGGCTGCCGTCCCGCCGGCCGCCGAGGCTCCGAGCCCGGGCCGTCTCGCCAGCCTCCGCCGCCGTTACCACGAGCTAGGCGCCGCCAACCCGTTCGCCGTCGACGAGTACGCCGAGTTGAAGGCCCGGCTCGAGACCCTCGAGACCCAGCGGGCCGACCTGCGCCAGGCGATCGGCCGGACCCGTGAGATGATCGCCGAGCTGAACACGATGATCGCGGAACAGTTCGCCTCGACCTTCCGAGCCCTCGAGACCGCGTTCGATCGCCGGTTCCAGCAGCTGTTCGGCGGCGGCTACGCCCACCTGCTGCTGACCGATCCGGGCGACCTTTCGGCGACGGGCATTGAGATCGTCGCCCGGCCGCCCGGCAAGAAGCAGCAGGCACTCGCGATGCTCTCTGGCGGCGAGCGGGCCCTCACCGCCGTCGCACTCCTGTTTGCGATGCTTGAGGTCCGGCCGGTCCCGTTCTGTGTCCTCGACGAAGTCGACGCCGCCCTCGACGAGGCGAACGTCGCGCGGTTCACGTCGGCCCTGCAGGAACTCGCCGCCCGGACCCAGTTCATCGTCATCACCCACAACCGCGGCACGATCGAGGCGGCCGACGCGCTCTACGGCGTAACCGTCGGGGACGATTCGGTCAGCCGGGTCATCAGCCTCCGCCTCGACGAGGCGCAGGCGATCGCCGACCGGCAGGGCAACGGCGCGCTCGCCGAGGTCTCCTGATGTTCTGGCGGCGTCGCCGGGACGACGAAGAGGCACTGCCCGACGAAGGCCCGCCCGATACCGACCTTGGCGCGTCCGAATCGGACCCGGGCGAGCCCACGTCCATGGCGGATGCCCTATGGGGTCCGGGCATCGGTCCGGCCCCACTCGAAGTCTCAGGCGACCTCGATGCCGGGCTGGCTCGGACGCGCGGCGCCTTCGTGTCGCGGCTCCGGGGGATTCTCGGGGAAGGCGATGAGGAGGTGTCGTGGGACGACGTCGAGGAGACGCTCATCGCCGGTGACGTCGGCGCATCGCTCGCGATGGAGGTCGTCGAACGTGCTCGCCGCCGCCACGATCCGGGCGGTGCCGAGGCGGCTGTCCGGGCCGAGCTCGCAGCGCTCCTCGTGCCCCGTGACGCCGGCTGGTCGCCGCAGCCGTCGGCCGCCGGCGGGCCCGCAGTCCTGCTTGTGGTCGGCGTCAACGGGACCGGCAAGACCACGACGATCGGCAAGCTCGCTGCGCGCTACTCGACCGAGGGCCGGCGGGTGCTCCTCGCCGCCGCCGATACGTTCCGCGCGGCCGCTATCGACCAGCTCCGGATCTGGGCCGAGCGGGCCGGCGTCCCGGTCATCGCCCACGCCCCGAACGCGGATCCCGGCGCCGTCGTCTACGACGCACTCGACGCCGCCGTCGCCCGCGGCGCCGACCTCGTCATCGCCGACACGGCCGGACGGCTGCATACGAAGTTGAACCTGATGGATGAGCTATCGAAGATCCGCCGGATCATCGACAAGCGGCTGCCTGGGGCCGTGCCGGAGACGATCTTCGTGCTCGACGCGACGACCGGCCAGAACGGCCTCGCCCAGGCGAGAGCCTACCACCAGGCGGTCGGGCTCACCGGGATCATCCTCACCAAGCTCGATTCGACGGCCAAGGGCGGCATCGTCTTCGCGATCGAGCACGATCTCGGCGTCCCTGTCCGCTTCGTCGGGGTGGGGGAGAAGGCTGGCGACCTGCTGCCGTTTGATCCGGACGCGTTCGTGGCGGCGCTCTTCGCCTGACGAACAGGACCCAATGGTCCTGATCGCCTTTGGAGGGGCCTTCCGGTACACTGCCGACGCTTGGTGCGTCAGAACTCGCGCACCACCCGATCGCCGGCGGGCCGTCCGCGCCGACGACCGGCCCTCCATTCCGTTACGGAGCCGTACCCCAACTGTGTTCGACAGCCTGAGCGACCGCCTTCGCAAGACCCTCGCCGACCTGACCGGCCGTGGCCGCGTCAGCGAGGCGGACGTCGACGCAGCGATGCGCGAGATCCGGCTCAGCCTCCTCGAGGCCGACGTCAACTTCAAGGTCGTCAAGGACTTCGTCGCCCGCGTCCGCGAGAAGGCCGTCGGTGCGGAGGTCATCGGCAGCCTGACGGCTGGCCAGCAGGTCGTGAAGATCGTCAACGACGAGCTCGTCGCCCTGCTGGGCGGCGGCGATCGGGTCTTCCATCTCCAGGGCAACCCCGCCATCATCGCGCTCGTCGGGCTCCAGGGCTCGGGCAAGACGACATCGGCCGCCAAGCTCGCCCGCCATCTCGTCAAGCAGGGCCGTCGGCCACTCCTCGTCGCCGCGGATCCCTATCGCCCGGCCGCCGCCGACCAGCTGGAGACGCTCGGCAAGGCACTCGACATCCCCGTCCACCGGGCCCCGGTCGGCACGGCCGTCGTCGACATCGCCCGGGGCGGCATCACTGCAGCCCGTCGGCTAGTCCGCGACGTAGTCATCATCGACACCGCCGGTCGCCTGACGATCGACGAGGAGCTGATGGCGGAGATCGCTGCCGTCTCGGTGGCCGTCAAACCCGCCGAGACCTTGCTCGTCGTTGACGCGATGACCGGCCAGGAGGCTGTCACCGTCGCCCAGGCGTTCAAGGACGCGGTGCCTGTGACCGGCCTGATCCTCACCAAGATCGACGGTGACGCCCGCGGCGGCGCGGCGCTGTCGATCAGCGCCGTGACCGGCCTCGCCGTCAAGTTCATGGGAACCGGCGAGAAGACGGATGCCCTCGAGGTCTTCCACCCCGATCGCCTCGCCGGCCGGATCCTCGGCATGGGCGACGTGATGACGCTCGTCGAGCGGGCCCAGGAGCACGTCGACGAGGCGCAGGCCGCCAAGATGGAAGAGAAGCTGCGCAAGGCGCAGTTTGGCCTCGACGACTTCCTCGACCAGATCCAGCAGGTCCAGAAGATGGGCCCGATGGGCCAGCTCATGTCGATGATCCCGGGCATGGGCAACATGGCGAAGGATGCCCAGGACGCCGTGGACCGCGGCGACCTGAAGCGGATCGAGGCAATCATCCGGTCGATGACGCCGCGCGAGCGGCGCGAGCCCGCGGTCATCAACGGCCCGCGCCGGCGTCGGATCGCGGCAGGCTCGGGAACCACCATCACCGACATCAATCGACTACTCAAACAACACACAGAGATCCAGAAGCTGATGAAGCAACTCAGCGGGGGCGGGCGTCGCGCGGCGATGGCCGGCCTCATGGGGCGGCGCTAAGAATGGAGATCGCGACATGACCGACGAGACGACCCCGGGCACGAGCCCCGATCGAGCCAGCCCTGGGGGGTCGACGCCACTCCCCGACACGACCGCACCGGTCTTCGAGCCGGTCGAGGCCGGCACCTACACGCCGGCCCAGGCCGTAGCCCGGGATCCGGGCACAGGCGCAGCGCCTGCTCGCCGAACATCGGGCCTTCGCTGGGCGATCGCGCTGATCGGCGTGGCGGTCATCGTCGGCGCTACCGCGGTGATCGTGGCCCTTGCCGGCGGTCGCCCGAGCACGTCCGTCGCGGTCGGCTATATGCCCGCAGACACGGTCTCGTACGCGGAGTACCGACTCGACCTGCCCGGCGACCAGCGGGCAAAGATGGCGGCGTTCCTCGGCAAGTTTCCCGGGTTCGACGATCCGTCGAATGCCCAGGCGAAGCTCTACGAGGTCTTCGATCGCATCGTCCTGGCCGCCTCCAAGGACAAGCAGAGCTACTCGGCAAATATCGAGCCATGGTTCGGCGGCCAGATCGCGATGGGCTCCGGCCCGGTCTCAGCGACGGGTCAGTCGTCCCTCGAGATGTTCGGCATGCCGGCTGGTGGCGGTCCGCTGTTCGTCATCACCGTGAAGGACAAGACCAAGGCGACCGACTGGCTTAAGTCGACGGTCGCTACGCCGACCGAGGTGCCGTACAACGGCGCGACGATCTACAGGCTTGGCGGCGACGACGCAACCGCCTTCGCGGTGATCATCACCGGCAAGGTCATGCTGCTCGGGACGGATGCCGTGGTCAAAGCCGCGTTCGACTCCAACGGTGCGGGCAAGCTCGCGGAGAACGCAGGCTTCAAGGCCGCCTTCGCAACGGTGTCACGCGATTACGTCAGCTTCACGTACACGGAGGTCCGCGGGCTCCTGCAGTCGATGATCTCGATGGGCGCCGGGGGGAGTGAGCTCGACAAGACGACCGTCGACGACGAGGTCCTCTCGATGCTTCCAGCATGGCAGGCTGCCAGCCTCCGCTTCGAAGACGACGCCCTCGTCGGCGACGGCGCGTACCCACGCGTCGACATCGGGTTCGACGCCAAGAACAAGAAGAGCAGCCTCATCGGGCATGCGCCCCCCGGCACGCTCTACTACGGCGAAGCTCACGATGTCGGGCCGGCTCTGAACGCGCTCGTCGAGCGGTTCCGCAAGATGCCCGACCTCCGCGAGCAGTTCAAGCAGATCGACTCGGCGGTCGGCGTGGCCGGCGGCTTCGATGGCCTGTTCGGTTGGTGGGGCGACGCGGCCGTGGTGATCTCCAAGGACCCCAGCGGCACGATCGACGGCGGTCTGCTCATCCAGCCGACCGACGCTGCCGCAGCCAAACGGACGTTCGACACCCTTCGCAGCTTCGTGGTCCTCGCCGGCGGTAACTCCGGCATCGAGCTCCGGGATGTCGAGCACGGCGGCGCCACGATCACGGTCATCGACTTCAGCGGCGCCGTGCCGCCGAACCAGATTCCGGCCGGCTACAAGGCGGAGCTCGCCTACACAGTCACCAAGGACGTCGTCGTCATCGGCTACGGCGAGGCGTTTGTCGCGTCCGTCCTGGACGCGGGCCCCGGCCCCTCGCTGGCCGACGATGGCAGGTTCAAGGACCTGCTCAAGCGCGCCGGCGAGGAGAACATCGGCCTGTCGTTCATCGACGTCAAGGCGATCCGGGAGCTCGTCGAGCCCCTCGTCAAGGATGTCGCCCCGGCCGACAAGTGGGCGTACTACGAGAAGGAGATCCGACCGTACGTGATCCCGTTCGACTCGATCGTGTCGGGCTCACGCGTCGACGGTGACCTCGATCGACTCACCCAGCTCGTCGTTGTCAAGGAGGCCGGCAACTAGCCGGAAACAAGCCAACCCACCCCAGGAGGAGGCACAAGCACACATGGCAGTCCGTATCAGGTTGACGCGCGTCGGCGCGACGAAACAACCGAGCTATCGGGTGGTCGTCGCCGACAGTCGCAAGGCTCGCGACAGCAGGGCGATCGAGACGATCGGCCACTACAACCCCCGCACCGAGCCGATCGAGGTGAACATCGACGCCGACAAGGCGAAGGCCTGGCTCGCCAAGGGCGCCCAGCCGTCCGACACGGTTCTCAGGCTGTTCCGGAACGCGGGCATCGTGCCCGCCGAGAAGTAGGAGTCACGATGGCAGCAGCGGAACTTGTCGAGTACGTCGCGAAGTCGCTTGTCGACGACCCTGACGCCGTCAAGGTCGAGGTGGTCCGCGACCAGAGCGGGACCGTCATCGAGCTCCACGTGGCCGAAGAGGACATGGGCAAGGTGATCGGCCGGAATGGCAGCGTCGCGAAGGCCCTTCGGACGCTGCTCAAGGTGACGGCGGCCCGGGACGGCGAGCCGATCTCGCTCGAGATTCTCTGAAACCTCGGGCCAATGGGGTCGACGGAGCTCCCCCTTGGACCTCGGTGAGGGCGTGACGACTCCTCGGGGAGGGTGCCGGTTCTGAGTACCGAACCTCGTGTCGTCGGTGAGCGGCTCGTCGTCGCGCTCGTTCGCGGCGTTCATGGCCTGCGCGGCGCGGTTCGGGTGGAGATCCTGACCGACCGCCCGGAGTTCCGCTACGCACCCGGGCAGGTGCTCTACCGCGAGGGCTCCGACGACCCGCTGACGATCGAGTGGTCGTCGGCGATCGCGGACGGGCCGGGCTGGCGCCTTCGCTTTCGGGAGGTCCCCAACCGCAGTGCCGCCGAGGCGCTCATCGGCGCGTACCTCGAAGCGATTGCCGGCCCGGAGGCCGAGCCGCCGCGCGGCGCGTACCTCTGGCACGAGGTCATCGGGACGACCGTGACCGGCGTTGACGGGACCGTGCTCGGGAAAGTTCAGGACGTCTACCGATCCGGTGGCGCCGAGATCTACACGGTGACC
>JBBSCI010000025.1:0-26116 GCA_038250445.1 Candidatus Limnocylindrales bacterium
ATCCGGTCTGGAAGCGGCGCATTCTCGAACCGCCGCGGGTCGAGCGGGTCGAGTCGATCGACGAGATGGGGATCACGCTCAAGGTCCTCGGAACGGTCCGGGCGGCGGACCAGTGGGCCGCAGCGGGCGAATTCCGAAAGCGGCTGCTCGCCGCCTTCGCCGCGAACGGCATCGAGATCCCTCGGCCGCACCGGGTCGTGTTCACGGGCGAGGGCGGCACCGCAGAACTCGCCTCGCAGGGTCCAACCGAGGACGACCTGGCACCGCCCGAGTAGGGGAGCGGACACCCCCGCCGCGCTCGCCCCGCTGCGCCGAGCGCTGACGCAATTGGCCATCCAGTCATCCTCGGACTCTTGGGCCCGAATGCTTCGCGCCGGTCGCTGCCCGCTAGCCGTTCTTGTTTAACAATTGGACTCCAAGCAGCCGAATCGCGACTGTAACGCCCTTGCGCACGCGCTGATCGGGCCTAAGAGTCCGCCCATGAATGTCTGGCCAGTACGGCGGCCTCGCTGAACCGCGAGAGCGGCCGCACCTGGTCAAATGCACACGGGAGGAACGTTGGTCCAGGTCTGGCCATGGATTTCGGCCCGATACGGCTCGCACCACGCTGCATTGATGCGCAGTTGCGCATCAGCGAGGTGCCGAAGATGGACTTACGTTCCCCGGGTGTGAATCTGTCCAGTTGAGCGGCGGACTGAGCGGCGGACTGAGCGGCGGACTGAGCGGCGGACTGAGCGGCGGACTGAGCGGCGGACTGAGCGGCGACGATGCGGGAATGCGCCGCCGTGTCAAGCGTCGCCGGAGCGCCGCGCCGCGCTCCGCGTAGAATGGCCGGGCCAGGCACGACGAGGAGTGAGCCCACATGAGCGTCGACCAGCGTCCGGAGATCGAGGCCCTGTACGGCGAAGGGCAAGCCTTTCCGCCGGACCCGGCGTTCAGCGCCCAGGCTAACGCGACAGCCGACCTGTACGAGCAGGCCGAACGGGACCCCGAAGGTTTCTGGGCCAGGATCGCCCGCGAGCGGATCAGCTGGTCGAAGCCGTTCGACACGACGCTCGAATGGGATCTCCCGTTCGCGAAGTGGTTCGGTGGCGGCGAGCTGAACGTGAGCTACAACTGCATCGACCGCCACGTCGAGAACGGCCTCGGCGACAAGGTCGCGTACCACTGGATCGGCGAGCCCGGCGACACCAGGACGATCACCTACGCCGACCTCCATCGCGAGGTCCAGAAGACGGCCAATGCCCTCAAGGAGCTCGGCATCGAGAAGGGCGATCGGGTCGCGATCTACATGCCGATGATCCCGGAGCTGCCGATCGCGATGCTCGCCTGCGCTCGGATCGGGGCGCCGCACACCGTTGTCTTCGGCGGGTTCTCGGCCGAGGCGCTCTCAGGCCGGATCAACGATTCCCAGGCGAAGCTCGTCATCACCGCCGACGGCGGCTGGCGGCGCGGCAAGCCTGCCGAGCTCAAGCCGGCCGTCGACGAAGCGCTGCAGGAGACCCCCACCGTGGAGCACGTCCTCGTCGCCCGCCGCCTCGGCGACGAGGCCGAGACGAACATGGTCGAAGGCCGCGACCTCTGGTGGGACGACATCGTCGGGCGCCAGCCGGCCGATTGCCCGCCGGTCCCCGTCGAGTCGGAGCACATGCTGTACCTGCTCTATACGTCGGGCACGACGGCCAAGCCGAAGGGCATTCTCCACACGACCGCCGGCTATCTCGTCGGCACCTCGTACACGCACGCGATGGTCTTCGACCTCAAGCCGGACGACGTGTACTGGTGCGCCGCCGACATCGGCTGGGTCACCGGGCACAGCTACATCGTCTACGGGCCGCTCGCGAATGCGACGACCGGGATCATGTACGAGGGCACACCCGACACCCCGGCCTGGGACCGTTGGTGGCAGATCATCGAGGACTACAAGGTCTCGATCCTCTACTGCGCCCCGACGGCGATTCGGGCCTTCATGAAGCAGGGCGAGTCGTTCCCCGAGAAGCACGACCTGTCGTCGCTGCGGGTCCTTGGCTCGGTCGGCGAACCGATCAACCCGGAGGCCTGGCTCTGGTACAACGAACACATCGGCGGCGGCAAGGCCCCCATCGTCGACACCTGGTGGCAGACGGAGACCGGGATGATCCTCATCACCCCGCTGCCGGGCGTGACGACGACCAAACCGGGTTCGGCGACCTTCCCGTTCCCCGGCGTCGAGGCGGACGTTGTCGACGGCAGCGGCAAGAGTGTCCCGCCAGGCGGTGGCGGCTACCTCGTCCTCAAGCGGCCGTGGCCGGCGATGCTCCGCGGCATCTACGGCGACCCCGAGCGCTACAAGCAGACGTACTGGAGCCGTTTCCCCGGGATGTACTTCGCCGGCGACGGCGCGAAGCGCGACTCGGACGGCTACCTCTGGCTGCTCGGTCGCGTCGACGACGTGATGAACGTCTCGGGCCACCGGATCTCGACGATCGAGGTCGAGTCCGCGCTGGTCTCGCACCCCGCGGTGGCGGAGGCTGCGGTCGTCGGCAAGAACGACCCGATCACCGGCCAGGCGATCTTCGCGTTCGTCATCCTGCGGGCGGGCCAGGAGGGGAGCGAGCCGCTCGGCCGCGAACTGCGGGAGCACGTTGCCAAGGTGATCGGACCGATCGCCAAGCCCAAGTTCCTGCTTTTCACGCCGGATCTGCCGAAGACCCGATCGGGCAAGATCATGCGCCGACTGCTTCGCGACATCGGTGAAGGGCGGACGCTCGGCGATACCACGACGCTCGCCGACGCGGGTGTCGTCGAGACGATCCGCGAGCACTCCGGCAAGGCAGAGGACTGACCCCGCGTGCCCCTCAACTTCCTGCGCCGGAAACAACAGCCCGATCCGCCGAAGCCCGCGCCGACGCAGGCCGCGGCGTCCAGCCCGGCCCGCGCGGCACGCGGCGGTACCGACTTCTTCGGCTGGACCGAGGAATGGCGCCTCACCGGCCGGATGCAGATCGAGGGCCGGCTGCTCGACGCGCTCAACAAGCGGGAGGCGATCGAGATCGCCGACGTCAAGTGGGCACCGATCGACGGCTCGGAGGAATTGTCAGACGCCCCGGGCCTGCGGAGCGTCGACCCGTACGACCTCATCCTCGTCCTGGCGGGCGAGGGGTCGCTGCCCGATTTCACGGACGACGAGAGGGTCGCCCATCGGGTCCACAAGCAGGCGTACGAGGTCGCCCTTGAGGCACCGCCGTTCCGGGTGGTGGGCACCGTCTACATGCACGCGGGCTCGGATCCGGATCGGCTCCTCGATCGGGCCACGGAGATGTTCATGGCGGTCGTGAATGCCGCCGCGATGCTCGGTGACCAGCGGGTCAGCGAGGCCAACATCGACACGATCCTCGTCAACCGCCTCTACCTTCGCGGTGTCGAGCAGACCGACAGGCAGGCCGGCCGCGGCGGGAGCCAATCGGACGACGACGAGGAATCGACGGAATCTGAGCCGCCGCGGGCCGCGAAGCCGGCCCCTGCCGACGAGCCCCCCGGTCAGGCGTCGACGAAGGCCGCCGCCGACGTGGCCGGCTGGCCGGACCGCTAGCTAGGGCTAGACTCGGGCCGCGTCTTTCGCGCGGCTGAAGAGGCGGAAGCCGGACTTCAGCGCGGGGGCGGCGACAGCGACCGGCGGCGTCCCGACCAGCAGCTCGGCCAGGGCGTTGAAGTCTTCGCTGATCCGTTCGCGGGGATACATTTCGAGGACCGTCCGTCCCTCGTTGGCGGCTCGGACGAAGAGCAACCCGCCCGAGCGGATCAGGGCCAGGGCCGGCATCCCGACGGTCTTCTCCATGTCGGCCACTGACACGCCGCTGTTGGCCCGGTTGACGATGAGGGCCAGTTTGTCGGCGAAGCCGAGTTCGAGGCCGACGTCGCGCAGCTGGACGGCTGCCCGCAGGGCGGGGACGTCCGGAGTGACCGGGACGAGGATCCGATCGGCTCGCTCGAACACCGCCAGGTTGAGCTGGCTGTACGAGGGATGGAGGTCGACGATCACGAAGTCGAAGCCGCGACGGGCCGCCATGATCGAATCGCCAATTCGGTCCGCCTCGAGGATCTCGGTGTTCATCGGAGAGGCCGTGAGCGCGACGACCGACATCCCCGACGAGTGGGCCGAGGCGATCTCGAGGAGACTCTCGGGCATGCTGCCCTCGACCGGATCCCGCCAGCTGTCGGCGACGGTCCGGACCTGCTCGAGGCCGAGCGAGGTGGTCACGTGACCCGTCACGGTGTCGGCGTCGACGAGCAGGACGCGCTGGCCGTGGTTGAGCTGGAGGGCCGAGGCGAGATTGGTCGCGACGGTCGTCTTGCCGACGCCGCCTTTCGGGTTGAAGACCGCGATGACGGTTGCCCGCTTCTGCCACTCGCCCATCTCGGGGTTGGACTGGATGATCGGGCCGGACCCGTCGTCGATGGTGATCGACCGGATGCACATGGCCTCGACTCGCCAGCGCAGCGACTCGGCCGAATAGGGCCTGGTGAAGAACTCGTCCTCGACCATTGCCCGGGAGGGACCGACCGATAGACGGTCGAGTGCCCGCGGCGAGAGAACCATCAGGGCCGGGATCTGGCGGCCACCATCGCGGAGAAGAGCGTAGTACTCGAGGGACGTGTCGAAATCGCTCTCGCCGTCGAGGATCGCGACGGCCACATCCCGCCGGCTGGCGAGCACGGCTTCGAGCTGCTCAGGCCCAGCGATCGGGATTGCGTCGAATCCGGCCTCACGGAGCTCCGCCACGACGGGGATCTGCTCCTCGGACGGGAGGGCGATGACGATGGCCGGACGGGCCACAGATGGTGCTCCTGACTGGGTGCCGGATGAAGCCGACGCTTTGACTAGTTGTCGGACTCGGGATCGTGGGCGCTGACGTTCAGGTGGCCGGCACCGGAGCCTGTGACCCGGGCCTGGAAGCTGGGCATGCTCGGGATCGCGTCGCGCAGGACGACCTCGGCCGAGTGATTGACCGCGAACAGGAACTCGCCGTCGGGACCGGATGAGACGCCGACCGACTGAACGCCGGGGAGCCGTCCGAGATGACGCTTGAAGCTGGCGATGCTCGCGACGCTCACGAGACCGACCACGATGACCTGTGTCGACTTGGACTCGGATGAGCGGGACTTGTCCCCACCCTTACCCGGGACGAGGCCGGCGAGGCGGGCGGCAAGTGCGTCGTCGCCGATCTCCGGGATCTCTTCCGTGTCGGCGCTGCCTGAGTCGGCAGACTGGGCGGCTTCGGCCTCGGCGGCCTCCGCCTCCGCCGCGGCGAAGTCCGGCGTCTCGCCGAGGGCGGCGAGGCGCAGGTCATGGGGATCCGCGTTGCCATCTTCCTCGTGGTGCGAGCCGGCGATGCCGATCGCGATGTCGGCGACTGCTTCGGCGCGCTCGGCCGCGTCAGTCGCGACCTCGGCGCTGGCGGCCGCTTCGGCCGCTGCCTGGATCGCCGCGAAAGCGGACTCGCGGTCCATCTCGAATGGCTCGCCCTGGCCGTCTTCGGCCTGGCCGCTCGCGTCTTCGGTCTCGGCTTCTGCCATGGGCTCGGCGTCTGCCTCGCCTTCGACGGCCTCTGCCGATCCGTCGGTCTCGACGGTTTCGACCTTGGCTTCTGCTTCGCCGGGTGTCTCTTCAGTCTCGACGTCGGCTACGACGTCGCTGATCTCGGCGACTGCCTCGCCTTCGACGGCCTCGGCCTCGACCGCTTCGGCCGGCGCAAAGTCCGCGTAGGAAGCGGCGGTCATGTCATCGAACGGCGGGGGCTCGGGCAGGCGCTCGGCCATCGTCGCGAAGTGGGTCGGGTCTTCCTCGGCAAGGAGTCGCGTGAAGAACGCGGCCATCTCCTCTTCGAAGCTGGCGACGCGACCCTGGACGAGCTCGATCTCTCGGCCAATCGTCTCGGCGTGGCCTTCGATCTCGGTCTCGAGACGGGACTTCCGAGCTGTGATGCGAGCCTCGGTCTCCTCGCGGACGCGGGCGATCTCGGCCTTCGACCAGTCGCGGACGGCGGCGACATCGTCGTCGGCGTTGCGGCGGAGGTCCGCGGCTGCGGTCGCCGAGCGGGTGTGGATCAGCTCGACGTGGGCCTTCGCCTCGCCCTGGAACTGAGTCAGGGTCCGGGTGCGGGCCTCTTCGGCGGCGACTTGCATCGCCTTCGTGAGATCCGTCATGAATTTGCTCTGCAGCTTGCGCGGAGCGCTCGGAGCCGCAGCTTCGGGAGTCGCGGTCTCGGTTGCCTCGTCGATCACGGCGGTCGGTGCCTCGTATTCAGCTTCGCCGGTCGGGGTCTCCGGATCGGTCGACGCGCCGTTCTCGGCCGTCCCCCATTGGGCGTCAGTCGCCGGGGCATCGACCTGCTCGGTCTCGGCCGCGACGGCCTCGGCATGCTCGATGTCGGTTTCGGTCTGTTCGCTGTTCGGCCGCTCCGTATTCCAGGGAAGCCGGAAGCCGGCGCGGGCGTCGGTCTGGGCCATGGGTGCGTTGCCTCTCCACTGACGGCTGGGGGATTCCCGGGGCGTGGTCGCATCATGGTCGGTAGGGTGGGTGCGGTGGAGTCCGCTAGAGGTACCAGCGTCACGTCCCAGTGGTACCGCCCGCGAACAAGACATCCCCAGAGGGCACAGGGTCGTGCGGAGCCTCTGCGCGCACGCACCGGGCGTTCGTTCCAGTTCCCGCCTGCGCCGTACGTCTTTCCGGCGACCGCGCGTCGCAATTGGGACCCCGTCCCACGAGGCCGCCGAATCGGCGATGCGCTTTCGGACGCCGTCGATGTCGGAACCTCCCGGTGTCGTCGATGTGATGGCGTCTGGAGACGGCCGGGATCCTGTTCGCGGCGCACGCATCCGCACCGGGATCGTTCCGTTTCAGTGAAACCATCGGGCTCACCAGAATCCAGGCCGGATCGTTCCAGGCAAGCGGAACGATCGAGCCGATTGGCGGGAGTGCCGGTCCCAGCCCGTGATGGCCTCCAGGCAGGGTTTGATCCGCCTGGACCGGCGAAAGAGCTGTCGAGCATCGCCGCGGACCGCGGCGACTTGGCGACGGCCTTTGCGAGCGTATTGCAGTTCGCGACGGCCCCGGGCCTCCGGAAGGTCGGTCGTCCAGTCGCGCCGACGCCTGGCCGGACGGATCCCGGGAGCGGTCGGACCGCACAGAACGCGGGCGCGGGTACGATAGGTTCGTGCCAGTCATCGAGGAGCTTCGTTCAGCCGCCCCGGACGCTGTCAGCGATCTGCTCGGCCGGCCGCTGCACGATCTGCGTATCTCGGTCACCGACCGCTGCAACTTTCGCTGCACGTACTGCATGCCGAAGGAGATCTTCGGGCCGGACTTCGCGTTCCTGCCGCGCGACCAGGTCCTGACGTTCGAAGAGATCGAGCGGCTGGCGCGTGCGTTCGTTTCGCTCGGCGCCGAGAAGCTGCGGATCACCGGCGGCGAACCCCTCGTCCGGCGCGACCTGCCGGTGCTGATCGAGATGCTGGCCGCAATCCGCCGACCCGACGGTGGGCCCCTCGACCTGACGCTGACGACGAACGGGTCCGCCCTGCGCCGCCTGGCGGTTGCGCTCCGTGAGGCCGGCCTTCAGCGCGTCACGGTTAGCCTCGACTCCCTCGACGACGCGACGTTCGCGGCGATGAACGGCGTCGACTTCCCCGTCGCGAAGGTCCTCGACGGCATCGCAGCAGCACAGGAAGCCGGCCTCGGGCCGGTCAAGATCAACATGGTCGTCCGCCGCGGGATGAACGAGACGAGCATCGTGCCGATGGCGCGCTGGGCGCGCGAGACCGGTGTGATCCTGCGGTTCATCGAGTACATGGACGTCGGCCACACGAACGGCTGGCGTCTCGACGACGTCGTGCCGGCGTCAGAGATCGTCGCCGCGATCGACGCGAAGATGCCGCTAGAGGCGTTGCCAGCGCAGTATCGCGGCGAAGTCGCCAACCGCTGGAATTACCGCGATAGATCGGGCGAGGTCGGCGTCATCGCGTCGGTCAGCCAGCCGTTCTGCGGCGACTGCACGCGGGCCAGGATCTCGGCCGAGGGCAAGCTCTACACCTGCCTCTTCTCCGCGGACGGCCACGATCTGCGGGCCGTCGTCCGCGGCCCCGCCACGGACATCGAGCTGCGCGAGGCGATCGCCCGGGTCTGGCGCGTCCGCGACGACCGCTACTCAGACCTCCGGACCGCTGCGACCGCCGACCTGCCCAGGGTCGAGATGTTCGCGATGGGCGGCTGACGGGCTTCGGCCGCTTATCCACGGAGCGTCCACATCGGTCGATAACTGGTGGATACTCTGAGGCACCCAGGGAGCAACTTGGTGGATAAGCGCGTTGACCCGTCGGTCGCTCGGGCCTACCGTAGTCCTTGCCCGAAGGGGCCGTCAGAGACCGGAGAAACCGAGATCACATCAAGGGCCTCCGATCTGGACCGGTCGCTTCGGGCGCTTTGTTGCCCGCGACTGTCGGCTCTGGTCGACTCGCAGGCAAACGCCCGGCGGATTGCGACCGGCATCCCGGTGTCGGTACATCCGTCGGGTGGACAAAGCCGCGGGCCTCGACCGTCTTCCCCCTGGACGCGCTTCTGGAGGCCCGCACGCCCGTGAGCGATCCGATCGACCCATCCCGCCCGATCCCTCCCGCCGAGCAGCCGGCCCGGCTGGCTGCGCTCGAAGCCGCCGTCCGCGCCCGCACTGACATCGTCCCGGAGGTCGGGATCGTCCTCGGGTCGGGTCTCGGTGGCCTGGCCGACGACGTCGAGGATGCCGTCGCGATCCCATTCGCCGACCTCCCGGGCTGGCCGGCGGCCACGGCCCCGGGCCATGCCGGAAGGCTTCTGCTCGGACGGCTGGCGGGCCGTCCCATCGTCATGCTGCAGGGCAGGTTCCACGTCTACGAGGGCAACGACCCGGGCCTAGTCGTCCAGCCCGTGCTGCTCTTCCGCAAGCTTGGTGCCACGGTCGTCGTGCTGACGAACGCGGCGGGTGGCGTCGATCCTGCGTTCGGGCCCGGGACGCTCATGGTGATCCGCGACCACCTCAACCTGACCGGGCGGACCCCGCTCCTCGGGCCGAACGCCGACGACATCGGGCCACGGTTCCAGGACCTGACCGACGCCTGGAATCCTGGGCTTCGAGACGGCCTCCGCGCGGCGGGCCGGGCCGAGGGCGTCGAGCTGGCCGAAGGCGTGTACGCGGGGCTGCTCGGGCCGCAGTACGAGACCCCGTCGGAGGTCCGGATGCTCCGGACGCTCGGCGCTGACGCGGTCGGGATGTCGACGGTCCTCGAATGCATCGCCGCGCGCTGGTGCGGGCTCGATGTCTGCGGCGTGTCGCTCGTCACGAACGCCGGCGCCGGCTACAGTGGCCAGCCGCTCACCCACGAGGAAGTGCTCGCATCAGGGGCCGAGGCTGGGCCGCGCCTCGCGATGGTGATCCGGCGGTTCGTCGCCGACCTGGGCTGAAGGTCTCACGCGCGGCGGAGCGAATTCGAGCGATGCCTTTGGAAGTATCGGGCCTGACTACTTCGGTTGATCTGGGTCAGCCGGTGTCATTCGACGCTGATTGACTGAGGTAATCGACCGGGCCAGATATCCACACACGGACTCGTAGGCCGAATCAAATCCGCTCGGGGCGCATCCCGAGGCGTTGCGGTAGCCGCGAACGGCTAACTAGGCGCCAATTAGCCGCCCCGCTGGCAGGCCGACCGGTCCTTGCAGTCCCAGGGTGGTTAGGTGGCCAAAACTTGTGTCGGCTGGCGAAACAACGGGCGGAGGAGCGGCCGATCGGAGCCGGCGGCGGGCCCTCGTGCGCCGCTTGTTTCGGCTGCGGTAACAACCTTCGAGTGAACGGGCCCAGGGCCCCGGGGTCCGCGGCGGCCGGCCGGGGCCCCGCGTCCCGCGATCAACGGACGTTCAGGTCGCGCTTCGCTTCCTTGGCCGCCTTGGCCTTCTCGGCCCAGGCGCCGAGGACGTTGTCCTTGTGGGGGCGGATCGGGCAGTGCTCGTCGCGGTTGCCCATCTCGTCGCAGTAGCCGAGGGCGACGCACTTCGGAGCGAGGAAGGAGCCGAGGAACGGCGAGACCTGGAAGATCTCGTGGCGGATGAGCTGGAAGAGCCGCCGGATCTCCCACTGGGCCATTGTGCATAACCGCAACCCGGACATGTGGATAAGTGCCCGCAGATTCGTCGTCATGACGAGGTTCGTCCGGGTCGCGTTCGGGAAGACGAACCGGGCGTCCTCAGCCGGAATGCCGGCGGCAACGAGATCGCCGTACAGGTTCATCGAGCCGCCGATCGCCTCCTCATAGCTCGATCGGACATCGGGATCGGCGTCCTCGATCGAGGCCGGCAGCATCGTCGACGCGCCCTTGAACGTGACGTAACGCTGGCTCTGCTGATCGAAGGCCACGCCCGCCCGATGGCGGACAAGCTGGTGCGACAGCGTCCGTGACACCCCGCTGATGCCGAAAGTGAAGACAATGTGCTCGATCGTCGAGCCGTGGCCCGACTCGATCACGCCCTGGATGAGCTTCTGCTGCTTCGCCGGGTCGACTTCGCCCGCGACCGCGCGACGGAAGATTTCCTGTGGCTCCAGCTCCGAGTAGCACGTCCGACAGGCGGTGTAGATGAGCGGGACGTAGAACTTCTCGACGATCTCGCGATCGGGAAAGAGCAGGGTCGCCTTCATCCCGAGCTCGCGTCGGCCGGGGTTCTTCGGGATGGCCGACTTCTCGCGGGCGGCAGTCGCCTCGCCCGTGGCGGTCGTCGGCTCGGCGGTCATGGTCACAAGTCTAGTCGGGACGCCGGATCAGTAGTAATCCGAGCAGGAGAGGAAGTAGCCGCACTCGCAGACGAGCTTGCACTTCCGCTCGTCCATGCGGGCGCCGCAGTTGGCGCAGGTCATGACGACGACACCGGGATCGACGTCGTCGTCGGGCTCGACCATCAGCACGGGCAACGGACCCGGCGGGGTGACAGCGTCTCGCTCGGTCGTCATCCCGGAGACCCGCCGACGTGGACGTGGGGGCCCTCGAGCTCGTCGACCCGCACCTCCAGGGCGTAGGCCACCGTCTCGTCGAGGCTCAGCGCGCGACCCTCCCGCGCGTATCGCTCGAGTTCCTCGGGCTCCATTGCATGTCTTGCGTTCGGGCGGGCATAGAACTCGAACTGGGAATCCACGAAGTCCGCGAGCAGCACTCCCCCGGCTGACGACAGGGCGCGCGCGGCGCCCCACAGACGGGCCGAACGGGGAAGGTCGCCCTGGGCCACGGCGATCGACGCGAGGTCGTCGAGCGCAAGGGTGATCCCCGCGATGTCGCCGGACCCGTGGAACTTGCGCAGCCCTTCGCGAAGGACTTCCTTGCCCTCCATCACCTTGCCCAGCTTCGCAAACCCGCTGCCCAGCATGTGAAGCGACCACGCTTCCATCGTGAGGTCGCCGATCCCGCGGAAGAGCTCAAGCGCCCGCTGGAAGCGCGGAACCCCCTGCTCGTTCTGGGAATGGAAGTATTCGTAGTTGCCGAGGCCCCACATCGAGTTGGCGATCCCCGGTTGGTTGCCGAGCCCCTCGAACATCGCGAGCGCATCGTCCATGTCGCGGAGTCCCACGCCGTCGGGGTCAGATTCCGCAGGATTGCTGGAGACGGCGTAAATGAACGAGTGGTTGTACAGCGCGTTGGCGATCTCGCGCTCGTCACCGATCGAGCGCCAGAGCGCGAGCGACTCGGAGTAGGCCGGTTCCATCAGGACAAGATCGCCCGTCCACCAGCCGACCCCACCAACGGCCTCCATCAGCCTGGCGCGCCCGACGGGATCGTCGCGCGACCACGGCTGGTTCGCGATTGCCTCCAGCCGCCGCCGTGCCTCCGCGAGGTGCCCGCGCTTCTGCCAGTAGCGCCACATCGCGAAGCCGACCCGGATCGCGACGTCCGGCAGCGGGATCGCAGTTGCCCGATCGAGAACGGTCCGGATGTTGTCGTGGTCGCGTTCGATCCGGCCGAGCCAGCGGCGCTGATCGTGACCGGACAGGTTCGGCGCGGCCTGCTCGACCAGCTCGAGGTACGCGGCCGTGTGGCGCCGTTCGATCTCGTCCTGCTCGCCACTGGCGGCGAGCTGCTCCGCGGCGAATTCGCGGATCGTGTCGAGGAGGCTGAAGCGGATCTCGCCGTCGACCTCCTCGCTGCGAATCAGGCTCTGGTCGGCGAGCGACATCAACCCGTCAAGGACCTCGGCGCCGACCTCCGAGGTCGGCCCGCAGACGACCTCCGCGGCCTCGAGGCTGCAGCCGCCGACGAACGCGGCCAGCCGCCAGAGCAGTCGCCGCTCGCCATCGCCGAGCAGGTCGTAGCTCCAGGCGATTGCGCCCCTAAGCGTCTGCTGACGTGCCGGCAGTTCGCGCGACCCGGCCGCCAGGACGCCCAGCTGATGCTCCAGCCGGGCGAGGATCGCATCAGGCGGGAGGAGCTTGATTCGCGCGGCCGCGAGTTCGATTGCGAGGGGCATGCCGTGGAGTCTCGAGGCGATCCCGGCGACCGCCGGCGCATTCGCGTTGGTCACCTGGAAGGCCGGCTTGACGGCCACGGCCCGGGCGATGAACAGCCGAACCGCTTCGTACTGGGAGATTCCCGCCGCTTCGAGGCTCCGTTCGCCGCTCGGCAGGTTGAGCTTCTCGAGCTCGGAGAGGGAGAGGATGTCGCGCGGGACTGGAAGCCCAGGGACGGGGTACTCCTGTTCGCCCGAGACACGGAGCGGGGCGCGGCTCGTTGCGATCACGCAAAGGTGCTCGCTGGCGCGCAGGAGGTCCGCGACGACCGGCGCCGCGTCGATCACCTGCTCGAAGTTGTCAAGGACCAGCAGAACATGCCGACCCGCCAGCCACTGGCTCACGAGCTCCTGGGCGCTCCGGCCGGCCGTCTCCACGAGGCCGATCGCGCTAGCAATCCGGGACGCGACGAGGCCGGGATCTCGAACGGGCTCGAGCGGAATGAACCAGACGCCGTCGCTGTACTCGTGGGCAACATCCGCGGCCAGCTGGAGCGAGAGGCGGGTCTTGCCGGTACCGCCAGGCCCGGTCAGCGTCAGCAGGCGGGTCGTCTGGAGCAGGTCGGCGGCCTCGCCAAGCTCCTTCTCACGGCCGATGAAGATCGTCAGCTGGTTTGGCAAGTTGTTCGGCTGGCGGTCGAGCGATCGGATCGGTGGAAAGTCGGCCTGCAGGCCGTCGATGACGAGCTGGCAGATCCGCTCTGGCAGGAGATCCTTCAACCGGTGCTCGCCGAGACTGCGGATTCCGACGCCCTCGGGCAGATTGTCCTTGACATGGTCGGCTGTCCGATCGGACAGCAGCACCAGGCCGCCGTGCCCGGCCGCGGCCACCCGCGCGGCTCGGTGGACGTCAGCCCCGACATACTCGCCATCGGCATCGAGCAGGCCGTCGCCGGTGTGGAGCCCCATCCTGACGCGCAGAGCGACGTCGTCCGGCCACGGCTCGGCGGCGAGGAGCCGCTGGGCATCGACCGCAGCGCTGACTGCATCTGACGGGCGGGCAAAGACCGCCAGGAAGGCGTCGCCCTCGGTCTTCTCCTCGTGTCCCTCGACCGACGCGATCGCCGATCGGATCAGCTCGCGATGGCGGGCCAACAGAGCCGACCAGCGGTCGCCGCGGAGTTCCTGGGCGAGCTTCGTCGACCCCTCGATGTCCGTGAACAGGAACGTCACGGTCCCGATCGGTTTCGCGCGGGTGAGCATGGCGGAGCCCTCGTCAGTGATGTTGCTGCTCCGTCACGGAACGGACTCTCGCGGCAAGTCCGCGGAGGATCGCGAGGGCGAGCGCCGGACTGTCGAGGAGCGCCTGCTCGAAGTCCCACGAGGCTAGGGCGATGCAGCGAGTCGGCTGGATCGCGACAACCTGGGCGATGCGCGGCAGACCGTCGAGGACCGACAGCTCGCCGAAGAACTCGCCGGGGCCGAGGACCCCCAGCTCGTCGCCGTCGCGAACCACCCGGACCGCGCCATCGACGACCAGGAAGAAGCCCGTCCCGATCTCGCCCTGCCGGGCGATGACGTGATTCGTCGGGAACTCGACTTCGATCGCTCGCCCGGCGACACCCGCAAGGTCGTCCGGCTGGACCCCCGAGAAGAGCCGGCAGGCACCGAGCAATTCGCCTCTTCGATCCTGTGTGAGCGTCACCCGATCCTCCATGCCCATCCCGTGATCCTGCCGCTCGCCGTGGCAGCCGTCAACCTGCGCCAGCCGCGTGGTGTCAGAATGCGACGACGGGCTCACGCCCGCAGCCGAGAGGAGTCGATTTCCGATGGCCAGCCCCGACGAGATTGTCGGCCAGATCGCGGCCTTCGCCCTGTTCGCCGACCTCGCGACCCCCCAGCTCGAGCGCGTGGCGCACACGTTCGAGGAGCAATGGTACGCAGAGGGCGAGCGGGTGCTGCGCCAGGGCATCACCGGGTCCGCTTTCCACATCATCCTCGACGGCGAGGCGGCGATCGTCATCGACGGCGAACAGCGCCAGACACTGTCGCGCGGCGACTTCTTCGGCGAGGTCTCGGTCCTCCTCGGCGACCCGCCGATCGCCGACGTCGTGGCTGTCCGCCAGCTCCGCTGCCTCGTGCTCGCGGGTGGCCAGCTCCGGCCGTTCCTGCTCGAGAACCCACCGGTCATGTACCGGGTGCTCCAGGCGCAGGCGCGCCGACTGCGGGACGCCAACCGGTGGCGGAGCTGACCGACCGCCCATTCCCGCCGGGCTCCTACCCGGTCATCGTCGTCGGGAGTGGGCCGGGCGGGCTGCAGGTCTCGTACAGCCTCGGGCGGCTTGGTGTCGAGCATGCGGTCCTGTCCGCCGACGAGACCCCGGGCGGGATGTTCCGGCGCTGGCCGTTCTTCCAGCGCCTCCTTTCGTGGACCAAGCCGTACTCACCGGTCGCGCGGTCCGACCCGGCGTATGAGCGGTACGACTGGAACAGCCTCCTCGCCGACGAGCCAGAGCACCGGGCGATCATGGCCGGGCTCATGGACGGCACGTCCTATTTCCCATCGCGACCGGCGATGGAGGAGAACCTCGCGACGTTCGCCACCAGGACGAACATCCGCATCCGCTACGGCTGTCGATGGACGGCGACCAGGACGGAGGCAGCGGCGGACGGGGACGCGTTTGTTGTCGAAACCACCGACGGCGAGTATCGGACCGGGATTCTCGTCATCGCCGTCGGCGTGGCCGAGCCCTATGTCCCGGGCACCGCGGGGATCGAGCATGCCGCCCACTACGCGGAAACGAGGCCCGCGGAGTCGTACGCCGACAAGCGGATCTTCATCATCGGCAAGCAGAACTCGGGCTTCGAGTTGGCGTCTGGGCTCCTGCCATGGGCCCGGCGGATCGTCATCGCGTCGCCGTCGCCGGCGAAACTGTCGGTGAATACCCGTTCGCTGGTCGGGATCCGGGCGAGGTACGTCCAACCCGTCGAGGACCATGTCCTCGGCGGTGGCGTCGCGCTCCTCGATGCGGCGATCCAGGGCATCGACAGGCTCCCGAACGGTGCCCTCGAGGTCCGCGCCCGACCGAGCGCCGGCGGTGACGAGCTCGCGTTCGAGGTCGACGAAGTGATCGCGGCCACCGGCTTCGTCACGCCACTCCTGGACCTGCCGGACCTCGGAGTCGCGACGTTCGGCCAGAGCCGGCTGCCCGCCCAGACCCCGTACTGGGAGAGCGCATCGATCCGTGGCCTCCACTTCGCCGGGACGATCTCGCAGGGTGCGGCCGGGCTCAAGAAGCACGGCTTGCCATCGAACTCCGGGGCGGTCCATGGCGCTCGCTACAACGCGCGGCTCCTTGCCCGGCACATCGCCGCGACGTCGTTCCAGATTCCGGCGGCGATGGAGCGGCCGGCCATCGAGCGGGGCCGCCTCATCGATACGCTCGTCGACCACCTCGCCTCATCGCCGGAGCTCTGGCACCAGCGGGCATATCTCGCCCGGGTGGTCTCCCTCGACCCCGCCGAGGGACCGCGCGAGGAGGGCCTCGTTCCGCTGGCAGCGTTCCTCGACGGGGCAGGTGACGACGGGCAGCGGGACGCGATCGCCCTGACGCTCGAGGCAGATGGCTCCGGGGCGATCTACCCGGTCGCCTACGCTCGCCGCGGTGGAAGGATCGACGAGCGCTCGTTCGAGCCCGACCTATTGCTTCGATACGACACGCCGGCCGTGCGGCAGCAGCTGGCTGAGATCGTCTCGTCGTTCGGCGTCGACGCAGATGCGGGTTGACGACACGGCCGCCGGGGTGTGTCAGCCTCCTGCGGCTAAGTAGGCATTAATTAGCCGTTGACGACTAATCCATGGCAAGTTAGCCTACTCTCGTGAATGCGATCGTCCTCTTCGGCGATGTCGTCCGTTCGCGTCGCGACGCGACCGGATCGACGGCATGGCTCCGAACGCTGGTGGGGGAGCTCGAGGCCGCGTACCCGCCGGCCGAGCGGCTTGCCGAGTTCGAGTTCACCCAGGGCGACGAGATCCAGGGCTTGCTCACGAGCTCCGCCGATCCGATCCTCGCGATCATTCGAGCCGCGCTCCACCCGGACCGGCGGCCGATGCGCTGGGTCGTCGTGGCGGGCGAGGTGGACGCGGGGAGCGGCCCGGCGACGCAGCGAACCGGTGCGGCGTTCCTCCGCGCTCGCGAGCTCCTGGCGGACGCGGCAACCCGCCGCGACGACCTGGTCCTCGAGACCGGCGACCCGGCCACCGATCGGCTCCTCGACGACCTCGCACCCTTGCTCGCCGAGGTGCTCTCCGACCTGACCAAGCGCCAGCGGGTGATCGGGCGACTGCTGCTCGTCGTGGGCCTCCGGCGATCCGAGGCCGCGACGGCTCTCAAGGTCAGCCGTGCCACGATCTCAGTTGCGGCCGACCGCGCCCATCTGCGCTCGATCGGGCGACTGGCCCACGCCCTCACGACGCTGTTCGCAACCGGCCTGGGCGCCGCAATGCACCGGGCTGGCCCGACTGCCGCGGTTGCCGAGGCTGTTGGATGATCGCCGACCCGATCCTCGTCCTTGCCTGGCTGATGCTGGCGCATCTCGTCGCCGACTTCGTCATCCAGACCGACGGCGTCGTCGCCGCGAAAACGTCCACGGGGGCGCGGGCCTGGCGCGGCACGCTCGCTCATGGAGTCGGTGTCGCGGTCTGTCTGATCCCGGTCGCCGTCGCCTTCGGCGTGCCGGGACTCGAAACGCTCGCCGTGATCGTCGCGGCCCACGTTGTCATCGATCGCCTGAAGGTCGTCGCCACGCATCGGGCCGAGGCGGGAGCGCTCGCCGATGCCTCGCGACGGCACGAGGGGCTTGCGCCCGCCCAGGCGCTCGGACGAGCCTGGACGCCCCTGCCGGCGGCGTACTTCGCCCTCGACCAGATTGCCCATCTCGTCGTGATCGGCCTGGCCTGGGGCGTCTTCCTCGCGGGCAAGCTGCCGACCGTCGAGTGGACGTCGGCCGTCGACCAGCTCCTCGCGGGGCGCGACCTCGCCGTGTTCCACGATATCGTGCTCGCCACGGTCGTGGTCGTGTCGCTGCTGATCGCCAACATCCGCGGTGGGGCGCTCCTCGTCGCGACCCTCGTCCGGCCGATCGAGGCCGCCACCGGCGCCGACGACCGACCTGGCACGGGGATGTTCGCCCCGCCACCCGTCCAGAGCGCGGTCGTGACGACGTTGGCGAATGTCGAGCGGCTCCCCGGCTGGTCGTTCAGGATCGGACCGCTGGCCGGGCGCGTCGTGGCCGATCCTCCAGCCCGCCCCGAGTCGCCCGGCAGTGGCGACGGGCCCCAGGCATCGCCGCCCAGCAAGGTCGGTGCCACGATCGGCGTCCTCGAACGGCTCCTGATCGTCACCCTGCTCCTCGTCGGCGCCGACGTAGCGATCGGGTTCGTCATCGCCGCCAAGACGATCGCCCGGTTCAAGCTCCTCGACGACCGCGATTTCGCCGAGTACTACCTGCTAGGCACGCTGGCCAGCGTGTCGGTGGCGATCGTCACGGCCCTGGCCGCCCGGGCGGCGCTCGCCGGGTAGCGCTGGGTAGGGCCGGGGAGCCGCGGCGACGACCCCCGCTCGTAAGTTTCTCCTGCCGAGACAAGCGACGGCTGAGCGTGGTCACACGGCCGGATTCGGGTCGCTCGTTCGCCCGCTGTAACAGGCGGCGCCTGGGGCGGCCATCCGGGCTCGACTCATGCCCTTCCTCCGCCCGTTGTTTCTCCCGCGGAACCAAGTGCGCCAACAAGCGCGCCCAGCAGGGGGCCGAACGCTCAGGCCGGCATTGCGAGGCGGGCCAGGCGATCCGTTGCGGCGCGGAGCGTCTCGAGGCGCTTCGGGAAGGCGAAGCGGACCTTGGTTCGCCCGAGCTCCGGCCGCGAGAAGAACGACGATCCCGGAACGCCGGCGACGCCCGGATCGAGGATCAGCCGCCGGGCGAAGGTGACGTCGTCCTCGTCTGTCAGGTCGCGGATGTCGGTCATGACGTAGTAGGCACCAGCCGGTGAATGGATCCGGAAGCCCGCCTCGGCCAGCGCCGGAAGCAGCGTGTCGCGCCGCTCGCGATAGCCGGCCGCGAGGCCCGCGTAGTAGCTGTCGGGGAACCCGAGCGCCGCGACCCCGGCCTGCTGGAGCGGCGCGGCCGCCCCGACCGTCAGGAAGTCGTGGGCCCGGCGGATGCCCACGCTCAGCAGCGGCGAGGCGATGACCCAGCCGACGCGCCAGCCCGTCACGGAGTAGGTCTTCGACATCGAGTCGATCGACACTGTCCGATCGGCCATCCCGGGCAACGTCGCGAGCGGGACGTGCTCACCCTCGTAGACGATGTGCTCGTAGATGTCGTCCGTGAAGGCGAGCAGATCGTGATCGAGGCACAGTCCAGCGATCAGGTCGAGCTCGTCGCGGCGGAAGACCTTGCCGGTGGGGTTGTGGGGCGAGTTGACGACGATCGCCCGGGTCCGCGGCGTCACGGCGGCCCGCAGCTCGTCGGGATCGATCGACCAGTCCGGCTCGTGGAGGGTCACGTATCGCGGGATCGCGCCCGACAGGATCGCGTCAGGCCCGTAGTTCTCGTAGAACGGCTCGAAGACGATCACCTCGTCGCCCGGGTCCAGGAGCCCGAGCATCGCCGCGATCATCCCCTCCGTTGCGCCGCAGGTTACCGTGATCTGCGTCTCGGGATCGAGGTCCCAGCCAGGGTGGAAGCGGGCGGTCTTGATCGCGATCGCCTCGCGCAGCGGCCGGGCTCCCCAGGTGATCGCGTACTGGTTGACGTCGGCGTGGAGGGCGGCGGCCGCCGCGTCCTTGAGCTCCGCTGGGGCAGGGAAGTCCGGGAAGCCCTGGGCGAGGCTCACGGCTCCTGCCTCGACCGCCAGCCGGTTCATCTCGCGGATGACCGATTCGGTGAACGAGTCCGCCTTGCGGCTGATCCGGCGCATGGCGCAGAGTGTAGGGCCCGATGGCAGACGTTCGAGTCGGGATTCACCTGCTGATCCCGCATCCCTCCCGACCCGCCGTGCTCGCCCGCCCCGGATCGTCCGAGCTGCCGGGTGGTATTGCGATCGTTCCCCCGAAGCGACCGGCGATCGTCGCCATCGTCGCGTTCCTGGCGGACGATCTGTCGCTCGACCTGCCGGTTCTCGAGGCCCACGTCCGCTGGGACGACGACGACGATCTGCCAGCGGGCGCGACGATCCCGACCCTCGTCCTCACCGAATCGCCCGTCGCCGACTGGGGGCCGCCCGCCGGCCTCGAGTGGCGGGATCTCGACGGCTTCACGCCCGACGTCCCCGACGTCCTCATTCCGCGGACGGCGACGCTCATCGACGAGCTGCGCCTGGGCGATGGTTACGAGCCACCGGCGCTCCGGCCGCGCTGGGCGCGGCGAGGCTGGTACGAGCGGGCCACCCGATGGATGCACGAACGACTCACGGAGGCCGGCCGGCCGCCGGAGGGTCGTCCGAAGCAGACCTACCTCCGGGGCATCTCCGCGCTCCTCCGGGCCGAGACCCCGGCCGGCGGCGCCTATCTCAAGGCCGTCTTTCCACCCTTCGCCACCGAACCCGCGATCAGCAGGCTCCTCGCCGCCCGCTTTCCAGGGCTCGTCCCGAACGTCCTCGCGATCAAGCCCGACGAGGGCTGGCAACTGATGGACGACCTGGGGGGCGCGACGGTCCGCGAGGATGGCGGCGATGCCGATCACGCCGCCGGGATCCGCGCGCTCGTAACGATCCAGCGGGCGATGGCGGGCTCGACCGCGGAGCTCCTGGCGCTAGGCTGCCCTGCGCGGCCGATCGGGCAGTTGGCATCCGACCTGGAGCTCGCCCTGGCCAGCGAGGTCGCGGCCGAAACGACTGGGATGTCCCCAGATCGTCGGTCGCGGCTCATCGCGTGGGTCGCGGACGCGGTCGCCGCCGTCGAGGCCCTCGGGTTCCCCGACACGCTCGTCCACGGCGACTTCCATCCCGGCAACGTCGCCCTCGTCGGCAGCCGCCCGGTCGTCTTCGACTGGTCCGACGCCGCTGTCTCTAGCCCAATCGTCGACCTGATCACGTGGCTGGAGGACGAGGACCAGCCGGCCCGGCGCGAGAGCGTTCTCGACGTCTGGTTCGACAGCTGGTCGTCGGCCGCCGACCCGGGCGTGGCGCGGGCCACGCTCGATTCGATCATCCGAGCGGGCGCGGCCTACCAGGTCGTCAGCTACGTCGGCATCCTCGAGCATCTCGAGCCGGCGACGCGCTACACAGTCGCCGATGGCCTCACCCATTTCCTCAAGAAGCTGGAGTCGGCGGTCCCAGTCTGATATCCAAGCTCGACGGGCGTGATCAGGAGCGCGGGCTCGGACCCGGTGGTGGCGGGCGCCGGCCGCGGTTGATGAAGGCCAGCACCGTGATGACGGCAAGGCTGACGCCGACGAGGAGGAGCAGGCCCTGGCCGACACCGACGCCGCCCGCGATCACGCCCTGGAAGGCGATCGCGACGACGACGAGCGAGACGACGACGAGCCCGATCAGGCCCGTTCGCGTCGTCGAGCGATCGTCGGCGCCCGACGCAAGGGCCGGCCGAAGGCCGACGATGCCGGCTGCGGCAATCAGCGCGCCCGCCGGCAAGACGATCGCAAAGGCCTGGAAACCGCGCGCGCCGAGGACCGCCGCGACCACCTGGCCGACGACCACGAGGCCGACCACGAGGAGGCCGATCGCCGCCGGCCGCCAGCCCCGGTACGCCCCGAACGCCAACGCCGGCAGGACGAGCCAGGCGCCGAAGTCGAACAGGTACGCGGCCCGGTCGAGCACGGAGGCGCTCGGGCAGGTCTCCGTCGCCGGGCAATCGCCCCACCAGGTCAGGAAGATCGCGACCGGCGCCGCGACCAGCAGGAAGAGCCAGCCGCCGATCGTCAGTGCGGCGGCTGCCAGACCGACGGCCGGCGACGCCCGGCTCTCGGGCGGCGTCGAGCCGGGGTGCGGACCACGCATGGCCGGCCGCTCGCTCATACGAGGCGGCGGGGGATCGTCTCGAGCCAGCCACGCTCGAAGAACGGCGCGCCGTCGAGCGTGATCCGCAGGCCGACGTTCATGTGGAAGTCTGTCTCGGTGCTACGTGTCGTCCCGGACGCCTCGATGAGGATCTCGGAGTCGTAGTCGCGCAGGCGGTAGACGACCTCGTTGTGCATCCGGGCGTGGGCCGGGTCCGCGTCGGAGGTGGTCATCTCGAGCCGTTCGCCGGTGTAGAGGCTCGTCTTCCCGTCCGGCAGCACCGACTTCCCATACTCACTCGAGCTCACCGTCACCGTTCCGTCGATGACGTCGTCGGTGATCCGCCAGGTCGGGCGCTCCTCGCTCGATGATCCGAGCTCGCGCAGGCCCGCCGGCGTTGTCTTGAACGGCGGCACCGGCAGCGGCCCATCAGCGACGGGGATCGTCGGCAGGAGGAGCCGGGTCCCAGTCGTGCCGCCCAGGTGCACGCTGTATTCGGCCGGGAACGGCGACGGCCAGATCACGGGCCAGTACGCCGACGCGATGGACAGCCGCACGCGGTGGCCGGGCAGGAAGCGGTAGCCCGCCGACCGCATCCTGACCCGGATCTCCGTGACGACGCCCGGCTCCAGCGGCGCGGGCGATGCATGGGAGTCCCGATGGGTGAGGTTGAGGATGCCCGCCGTGACCTGTGCCGACGTTCCATCCGGAGCGACGTCCATGAGCCGGACGACGGCGGTTGCAACTGGGGCGCTCGACTCCCAGGCCAGGACCACGACCGGGAACCCCAGGATCGCGAGCGGCTCGTCGAGCGGCTCGCTCGTGAAGGTCGGAATCAGCGATTCGTCCGGGCGCAGGTCGCGGGCCAGGCCATTGGGCGCGCCGCCCGCGCCCCACGACAGCGACGCCCGCGTTCCGGACGTCGGGCGATGGCGGAAGCGCTCTACGGCGGCCGGCGCGGTTGGCCTGGCCGTCTCCGTCGTGCCATCCGCGTCCAGCCGCCCGACGAGTGGCAGCGCGCCCGGGGCCAGCCTGAACACCTTCTCGCCGGCTCCGGCCGCGGGGAATGACGCCTCGGCGCGCCAGCGACCCGGCCACTGCGCGGGGAACGGCTCCGGCTCGGCGTACTCACGTTCGAAGAACACCAGCCCTGGCTCGTCCATCACCCCGTTGTCGATGCCCTTCAGCCAGTGGTCGAAGAACCGGACCATCTCATGGAGCCAGTCGAGGTTCGGGCCCGGGTAGGCGTCATCCGGGAGCGAATGGACCCAGTTCCCGATCAGCGACCGCCGCGGCGCGGTGCAGCGCTCCTGCATCCGGAGGACCGGATCGACGTAGGAATCCATCCAGCCGCCGATCGAGAAGATCGCGGCCTCGATCGCGCCGTAGTCCGGGGCGAGTGACCCCTGGCGCCAGTACGGACCGTCGTGCTGCTGGCGGAGCCATTCGAACAGCCAGATCGGGGTCTTCTCGAGCCGCGCGCGCCAATCGTCGGCCCAGGTCCCGCCGCGATACTCGGCCTTCGGTGGCATCGCGTTCATCCCGACCATGCTGACCGCGTACTGGCTCACCTCCGACACGGTCACACAGCCGCCGATGTAGTGGACGTCGTCCGTGTAGCGGTCGTCGGTCGCCATGACCGGGACGATCGCCTTGAGGTGCGGCGGCTTGAGCATCGCAACCTGGATCGAGGTGAAGCCACCGTAGGAAATGCCCCACATCCCGACGTTGCCGTTTGACCATGGCTGGGCGGCGAGCCACTCGACGGCGTCGTAGCCGTCCTGCGTCTCGCGCGGGGTGTACTCGTCGAGTGCGATCCCGGGCGATGAGCCCGTGCCGCGAACGTCCAGCCGGCAAAAGGCGAACCCGCGGGCCGCCAGCCACTCGCCGCGAGCGATGTCGCCGGCCAGCCGCCAGTCGTCCTTGCGGTAGGGGATCATCTCGAGGATCGCCGGAAAGCGCTCGTCCGGTGCGTCGGCGCGGGGCTGCGGCAGCCACAGATTCGCCGACAGCTCGATCCCGTCGTCGGCCGGGATCCGGAGGTCGAAGAGTGCGTGGACGGCGTGGCGCGGCTGGCTTGCCGGCCGGCTGATCTCGGGATCGCTCGATGACATCCGGACAAGGATAGGAGCGGCGAGCGGCGACCGGCGGCGGCGACCGCGCCGTGCGACGATGCGCATCGTGAGCAGCCTCGAGCCGACTGGCGAATCAGGGGCGGCGCCGACTACCGACGCGGCGCCCATGGCCGTTGGGCCGTGGGTCCGCCGCCAGCGCCGGACGGCCTACGAGAACGCCTGGATCACGATCTGGCACGACGAGGTGACGCGCCCCGACGGTGGGCCAGGTGTCTACGGGATCGTCCACTTCGCGAACCTCGCCGCCGGCGTCGTCGTCCTCGACAGCCAGGACCGCGTCCTCCTCGTCGGCCAGCACCGCTACGCGCTCGATGCCTGGTCATGGGAGATTCCCGAGGGCGGCGTGGCCGACACCGAGGCACCCCTCGACGGCATCCGGCGCGAGCTGCGCGAGGAGACGGGCGTCGAGGCAGCCGAGTGGATCGAACTCGCCCGATTTCACCTCTCGAACTCCGTCACCGACGAGGCCGGAATCCTCTACCTCGCGACGATCGTGACCCATGGCGCGTCCGACCCGGAACCGACCGAGGAGATCGAGAGCCGCTGGCTGCCGTTCGACGAGGCACTCGCGATGACGTTCGACGGACGGATCACCGACGCGATGACGATCATCGGCCTCCAGCGCGTGGCCCTGGCGCGGGTCGCTGGGATCGCCTCAGGCGGCTAGTCGCCGGATTGCCTCAGGAGTGCGTCGGTCGCCTCGTCGGCGACGCCGCCGTAGTAGCGGTCCAGGACCTCGGCGAACAGCTGCTCGTCGGGCGCGGCCCGGTGGAACAGCGTCATGGACGAGCGGAGCTTCATGGCATCGAGCGAGCCGAAGATCTCGTCTGCGGTCCGTCCCGGGCTCGCCAGGACGACTGCGGTGGACTCACCCAGGCGTTCGCCCAGAACCGGGTGAGCGAGGTACGCGCGGGCCTCGTCCAGGGAGGAGATCGCGTACGACCGCGACATCTCGCTGCGTCCGAGACCCGCGAGCTGCGGAAAGATGAACCAGATCCAATGGCCGGTCTTGCGCCCCCGCCGCAGCTCGTCCAGGACACCGTCGTAGACGCGATCCTGTTCGACGAGGAACCGGTCGAGGTCGTGCGCCATCCCGGCCCTTAGTAGGTTTCGACGACGATTGGCGTCAGTGCGAAGTCGCGAACATTGCGCGTGATCACCCGCGCATCCAGGTCATGTGCCGACGCCGCGATCAGCGCGTCTCCCAGGTTCAGCGTCTTTCCGCGCCGACGGAGGTCGGCGCGCCATCGACCGGCAGTCATGGCCGTCGCGGCTCCGGGCTGAACGAATTCGATCGGCTCGAGGAACGCCGCGAGATGCGGCTCGGCTTCGTCGAGAAGACCGGCGCGAACCTCGCATACGACAACCTCGGTCACGATCGGGTCGTCACCATCCTCGAAAATCCGCCGTATCCGATCGACGGCCTCGGGTACGCCGCGGAGATGGTCAATGACGAGCGTGGAGTCGAGGAGCAATCGCATGTGATCATGCCTCCGGTCCGGGACCGGTTGTCTCAGATCGACGCGCGCGGACCCAATCGACGACCTTCTCCGACGTCGACCATTCCGGATAGTCCTCCGCCCTGAGCACTCCGGCTGTCTGCTCGATGACCTCCTTGAACCGATCGCGCTTGAGCCTCGCTCGGAGTGCCTCTGCGACATATCGGCTTCGCCCTCGGACTCCGGCGAAATAGTCGACCTCGTCTACGAGTTCCTTGGGCAAGAGCAGGTTCGTGCGCACGTTCATGCGCAGAGTGTCGCACACGCCACGGCGCACGGTAAAGACCTCATGCGCCCGCTACGATTCGCCGATGCGGAGCGACTGGGACGCCATCGTCATCGGGCTCGGGGCCATCGGCTCCGGGGCGTCGTACTGGCTCAGCCGGCGGTTTGGTGACCGCGTCCTCGGGCTCGAGCAATTCGAGCTGGGCCACGCCAACGGCGCGAGCCAGGACCACAGCCGGATCATCCGCCTCTCGTACCACCGACCCGATTATGTCCGCCTGGCGCGGCGCGCCTACGAGACGTGGGCCGAGGTCGAAGCGGCCTCGGGGATGACGATCGTGACGCGGACCGGCGGCCTGGACGTGGCCCCCTGGGACGCCTCGATCCCGCTCGGCGACTACACGAACGCAATGACCGCCGAGGGCGTCCCGTTCGAGCACCTCGAGGCCGACGAGATCATGCGACGCTGGCCCCAGTGGCAGCTCGGCGACGAGCACCACGGCCTCTACCAGGCCGAGTCCGGGCTCGCCGACCCACTCCGGGCCAACGCCGCCCATCAGCGCCTTGCCCGCGAACATGGCGCGACTCTTCGCGACCGCTCCCCGGTGACCGGGCTTCGGGACGCCGACGGCGAGATCGAAGTTGAGACCGCCGACGGAACGGTCCACCGCGCCGGCCATGTTGTCCTCGCCGCCGACGCCTGGACGAACGACCTGCTGCGCCACTTCGACCGGCGGCTGCCGCTGAC
>JBBSCI010000026.1:0-25458 GCA_038250445.1 Candidatus Limnocylindrales bacterium
CCTGGAACGACTTTGCCGGCGCGCTGGTGCTCATTCAGAACCCGGACGAGTTCACGGTCCAGCTCGCCCTGAGCCGCTTCTCAACCTTCTATGCCACGGACCCAGGGCCTCACCTTCGCCGGTTTGGCGATCGCGATCGTCCCGCCACTATTCCTCTTCGTGGTACTCCAACGCAGCTTCATCTCCGGGCTGACCGCTGGCGTCGTTCGCCGCTGAAGGGAAGACGTCGCCGCCCGTTGGCATATTTGGCACGACACTCGTCCACCGAGCACCAAGGTGGTCACATTCCTCAACGGTCGCCAGGGCACGTCGGCCGGTCCCGCAAAATCAGGCGCACTCGTTCTGAGCGTGAAATGGTTGTGTGTGCAGGCTGACTCCGTTTGTCGCAAGTGTTTGAAGCTCCGTAACAAAAGGCACATTCAGCATCAAGTGCGAACGTGCTTTTGCTCCCCGGCGCGCCCGTTCACGGCGAGTCGTCCCGTGCGGGGCCGGCGCCGGGACCATGCCTGGCCCGTGCCTCGCGGTAGGCAGCCAGCGCGCGCAGTCGCCCCTCAGCAAGGTCGACGATCGGCGGCAGGTACGCACCCGGAGGCGGTTGGTGAATGGCTCCGCCGGCTAGGTCCGATCGCCGCGCCAGTTCGGGGACCCAGCGCCGGACGTAGTCGCCCTCGGGGTCGAACCGGAGGGCCTGACGGACCGGGTTGAAGGCCCGGAACCATGGCTGGGCGTCGGTGCCCGTCGATGCGGCCCACTGCCAGCCACCACTGTTGCTGGCGACGTCCCCATCCACCAGGTGGGCCATGAAGTGCGCGGCGCCGACTCGCCAGTCGATCCCGAGCTGCTTGGTCAGGAACGACGCAACGATCATCCTCGCCCGGTTGTGCATCCAGCCGCTCTCGAGCAGCTGCCGCATCGCGGCGTCCACGAGAGGGACACCGGTCCGGCCCCTCCGCCATGCCTCCGCGACCCGCTGGTCACCGCGCCAGAGGCCCTCGAACTCTGGCCGAAGGGATTCGCGGGCGAGCTGCGGCCGGTGCCAGAGGAGGTGCGCGTAGAAGTCGCGCCACGCGATCTCGCTCGTGAACCGGGCCACGCCCGGGCGATCGTCGCGCGCCGCGCCGGCGGGGCGATCGGCCACCACTTCGCCGTCTCCCGGGCCGCCAGATCGAGCCAGAACCTCGACCGGCGAGACGAGCCCCCAGCGGAGGTCCTGACTCAGGCGCGAGGTCCCTTGGAGGTCGAGCCGGTCGCGATCGGCGCCGTACCGGGCCAGGCGCGACGAACGGACCCACTCCTCCAGCCGTCGGCGGGCGGCGGGTTCGCCCGGCTCGGGGATGAGACCCGGATCGGCAGTCGGGCGGACGCCGCCGAGCACGTCCTCGATTGTCCTGCGCCCGTACCCAGGACGCCGCACGCCGGGGATCTTCGGAGGAGCGCCGAGGACCGGCCGGGGTTCCACCGCTCCCCAGGCCCGATGAAACGGCGTGAAGATGCTGAACGAGCCGCCGTCCAATCGCCGGACAGCCTCCGGCTCGTGCACGAGCACGCCGGGTCGGGCCACGAACTCGACGCCAAGCCTGCGGCAGGCCACTTCGACCGCCGCATCCCGGCGCCGCCCGTAGGGCGCATAGTCACGGCTGACGATCACGGCCTGCGCCCCCATCGCGGCAGCGAAGCGCGGCACGACGTCGACCGGGTCTCCCCGCAGGATCGAGAGATCCGCCCCGACGTCGCCGAGCGACCCGGAGAGGGCGGCCAGCGAACGGCCCATGAACCAGGCCCGGCTCGGACACCCAACCGGTCGGTCACCGTGCGACGTCGGGCCTCGTGCCCCCTCTCGGTCGCCGAACCGCTCTCGGCCGCCAGCCGCGGCGAGGCCCACGAGCAGCCGGTCGTCCACCACGAACAGGGGCGCGACCCGGTCGAACCGCTCGACCGCGTGGACGACTGCCGGGTGGTCGTGGACCCGCAGGTCCCGCCTGAACCAGGCGACGGCGACGGACGCCGCCCGCGTCACGGCACGAGCGCGACAGCCGGGCCTGGGACCACGGTCCGCCCATCGAACTCCAGCACGGCCGGGCCGGATCCGTGCGCCAGATACGATTCGAGGCCCTCGTTCAGCGGGGTGAGGCGGCGCGGCATCCGCGCAAGCAGGGGACCGCCGTCCACCGTTGCCGGCTGGTTGACGAAGTCCACCGCGTCGGGGGTGAGCGGCGGACGCCGGAAGAGCGTCAGCGGGGCCGCCATGAGCTTGATGAGCGGCGCGGGGCCAGGGACGATCAGGCGCCGCATGCCGGCGGCCATGAGGGCTAGACCGATGATCTCCCGCATCGTCAGTGTTTCGGGACCGCCGATCTCGAACACCTGACCGGCGGCAGCCGGGTCGGTGAGCGAATCGGCGGCAAGGCGCGCGACGTCGTCCACGAGGACAGGGGCCAGCAGCTGGCGGCCGCGGTTCGTCATCGGGACGAGCGGCAGCCGCCGGGCGAAGCCGAGGAACCGGTTGAGGGAGACGTCGCCCGGGCCGTAGATCCACGTGGGACGGATGATCGTCCACGTGAGGCCGCTGCCCCGGACGGCCTCTTCCGCCCGCCACTTCGCGCGAAACCAGTGCCGGCGAGCGTCGGGAGCGGCTCCCGCGCCGGACAGGTAGAGCAGCCGGCGGACCCCGGCAGCCTTCGCGGCGGCGACCAGGTTCCCGGTACCGGCGGCGTCCACCGCGGCGAAGGTCTGACCGCGTCGGGGAGCCTCCATCGGCGAGTTGTCGAACGCGAGCGAGATGACGAGCGCGTCGACGCCGGACAGGGCAGGTGAAAGGGTGTCGGCCTGCGTGACGTCGGCGACGCGAATCTCGACGCTGTCAGGTAGATCGCCGCGCGTCGCTTCTCCGCCGCGTGTGATCACGATGATCCGGTGGCCCCGCCGGTACAGCTCGTGGGCGATGGCGCGACCCACGAACCCGGTGCCACCCGCCACGGCCACCGTCGTCCGATCGGGATTCGGCTGCGGCGAGGCGAATACGGCTTCGATCGTCCGGGCGCGATGCCGGAAGATGCGCTCGAGCTCGGGTCGAACGAGGAGTCGGTGGGCGATCGCGCCCAGCGGGCCGAGCGGCAGCTCGTACGTCACCTCGTCCTCGACCTGCGTGCCGCCGTCGAGCGCCGCGAACGTGTGCCGGTGCTCCCAGCGGCGATAGGGCCCGCGAAGCTGGACGTCGGAGAAGCCGTGCGGCGGGTCGTAGCTGTCGATGCGCGTTCGCCAGCTCGTCGGGATCCCGAGGAGCGGCCGAAGCCGGTAGTCGATCACGAGGCCCTCGCGCATCGCGAAGTCGTCGGAGCGGAACTCAAAGCCGATCCCGCCCGGCGTGATCCGGCCGAGATTGTGGGGATCGGCGAAGAACCCGAAGACCTCGTCGATCGGACGAGCCACGAACTGGCTGGCGCGGAGGCGGTGAGTGGTCACGCGTGAGGCTCCTTTGGTGGCCGGTGATTGAGGCGCATCAGGAGTTCGGATGTCGTCGCTATCCGGATTGCCGCAGCGTGACCTGAACTAGGCCTCACGGCTCCGGCTGCCGCCTGGTGCAGACGGCGTTCTTCGAACCGAAGGGGCAACCCGGCGGGGATGGTCCATGCCCTTGCAAGGCGAGCGGAGGCAAGCGGGGCGGGCTGATTCGCAGGAGACGCGCTCCTTGGCGGCCCTGTCAGCCGCCGGCAACGGCCGCGGGGGCCCCGGCCACGACGACCGGAAGGCCCGTACCTGCACGCAGATGGTCCGGCACAACGCCGCGCAGGCGCTCGGCCAGTCCGGGGTGGGCCGCGTCCGCCGGCAAGACGAGGAGCGCGCCGCCGAAGCGTCGAACGGCTTCCACCAGCCCGCCGTAACCGGCATGTGTGGGAAACCAGCCACCCGCGGTCACGCCGGCAGCAGTTGCAGCCTCCAGGAAGAGGGAGACCGGCTGGCGCCCTTCGCGGCGTGCGACCGCAACGTCGAACAGCCGGTCCGGGCTGGGGCGGTCGGCATCATCGCCGCGGAGATCCGTGTATGGGCTGGCGAAGCCTTCAGCGGAGCGGTCAACGAGGACGAGCTCCCGGCCCTCGCGACGGGCGATGCCGAGGGCGGCCACGAACGCGTCACGGTCGGCGCCGCGGCCAACAGCCACCACCACGGACCCCGCGCCGGCGCCCGAGGTCACGCCGGCGTCCGGCGCCTCGCTCGACGCGGCGAGCTCCAGCGCAGCCGGAGACGGCAGGCGGGGCTCGGGCGGCGCCGGCGACGCCGCGATCGGCGACAGGGCGGCCCGCATCAACAGGTCCACAACGCCGGGGTCATTGGAGACGAAGCCCACGAACCGCTTACCGGGCGTGCCAGCTCCGCCGATCCCGAAGTTCGCGACGTCGCCCAACTCGTAGGACACGAAGGCGAGTGGCTCGGGCCGGTCGATGACCAGGAACCACTGGTTCTGGAGGCGGGCGTGGTCGGGCGGGATAGAGCGGTAGTCCAGCGTGGCAAGGCCCGGAACAGTCGGGCGCGGACCGGTCCCCCACGCCGTGATCTGTGTCCCGGCATCCAGCAGGTCGCGGTAGCGATCGGCCTCCACCGCAAGCTTCTCCGCAGTCTGGAAGCCCACGACGAGGCGGCCGCCCCGTGCCGCACGCTCGATCTGGCGGGTGGCCTGCAGCATCTCGCGCGGGTCATAGCTGAACCGGGTCACGTCGGGGCCACGGCCCAGAGTCTCCGCCAGCCGTCGCCCGATCTCGAACAGACCGGCTTCGCCCGATCCCTCCGGGTACGTCCAGATCATGTCGACTGGTGTCATGTTGGTCAGTGCCTCAGGTGTAACGGCCGCGTGAAGTGGAGGCGAGGAGGCAGGCCCTGGAGGGGAAAGCCCGCCCGGAAGCCATTATGGATATCCATTTTCGTGTGGGGCGCCGGCCACTCTGGCCGCTCTCCCCTCCATTCGGGGCCGGGGTCGTGCCGGATTGGAGGCAGGCGGCTCCAGGTCAAGTGGGCGAGACGATCCGGATCCTCCGCCCCTGGCTGAACAGCGGGCGCTCCCCCACCGTCAAGGAGCAGCAGCGCTGGGAGCGGTACGGGGCTGGTTGAGCAGGCCTACCGTCGGTTCGATCGCCCATCGTCATCTCCGGGATCTGCGGCATCCACCGACCGTGCCAGCGCACTCCAGAGCGTGCGCTCGCACGCGCCGGCGCCCGACCCGCCTCAGAGGGGCGACATGCAATCCGCCCGGTCGGGCCGGCCGAAAGGCAGCTATGGAGACTCTCCTCGAACGGATCCGCCGGGCTCCTTCGATCCTCGATGTATTCACCCTCGCCGACGAGCTAACGGCTCAGGCCGGAGATCCGTTCGTCTCATTGCGTTGGTCGGACGGGCCACGTTCGGGCGATGCGGCGCGGTGCGCCCTGATCGAAGCGACGCGTGACAGCACGGACGCGCCGACCGCCATCGCCGCGACCCACGCCCTGGCACGCCTGCCCGGAAGCGGGCAGGACGATCGCCTGGGCGAACTGCTCGATGACGACGGCTGGCTCGCCCCCCACGTCGCCTGGGCGCTCGCCGAGCACCTTCCCACGGACGCATTCCTGACTCCCCTGTTCCGGCTCGTCGAGGCTGGTCGGCTTGGCGGGATGCTGGCCCAGCAGACAATCCTGCGCTGGGCCATCGAGCGTCCTGGTCCGGTCGGTCTCGCCCTGTTTGAACGACTCGAGGGTGCAACGTCGGCAGCCGGACGAGCGCGACTCGTCGAGACGATGGGCCGCATCGGCGGCGCCGAGCGGCGCCTCGCCCTGATCGCAACGTACGTCGCCGAGTCAGCGGAGACGAGGACGGCAGCGATCGCCGCCCTCGGAGACCGACCCGGGGCCGCCGGGATGGAGCTGGCCAGGATCGCGGCCGGCGACGACGCGCTCGCCGACACCGCCCGGCTCGCCCTGTTCGATCACCGCCTGCCGGGCGCGGGGTCGTTGATACGCCCGGATCATGAGCTCCGGGTCACCCAGGTGCACCTCGGCAGTCGGCTCGATCGGACCCTCTCCCATGCGGGGCAGGGCAGCACGGGCGGGATCGCGACGCTCCTGATCCAACTCGGTGAGGCGATGACCGTCGACCCCCGGGTTGCCACCGTCACCACCATCGGACAGGGGTCTGCGACCGAGGCCGTCTCGTCGCTTGACGTCGAAGCAGGATCGCATGCCGTCGCGTCTGCGCCGCTTGGTAACCACGAGGACGCGTTTTTCACGGGGGCCTGGCCGGCCGTGATCGCGGCTGAGCGGGGCCTGCGACGGATCCTTGCGCACCGGCGGTCGACGCTGGTGCACCTGCGCATGGCCGACGTTGGCAGCGTCGCCGCCGCGCGAGTCGCCCGCCGGCAGCGACTGCCCATCGTGTTCACCCTGGCGCCCGATCCTCATGCCGTCATCGCCGAGATGGAGCGCTCAGGCGAGCTGGGCCGTGCGACGTTCGGCGCTGCGGACGCCGCGGGCGCCTTGTGGTTCCGCGCGCGGATGGTCCGGGAGCTCGCCGACGCGGCGATGCAGGTCGTGCTCTTCCCGCGCTCCGAGTTGCGTGCCCGCCTGCGAGACCTCCTCGGGATCGACATCACGGCAGATCCCGGGCGCTACCACGTGATCCCGGAGGGCATCGACCCGATCCCTGCGGGCGCGGCGCTTGCGGAGGTCGCTCGGGCAGGCTCCGACCGCGGCACCCGAGCCAACGCCGGCGGCGACGCCCAGAGCCCGGTCCTGACCGAACTCCGGGTCGCCGTCGCGGCGCTCGGGCCGCACCGACTCGGGCTTCCGCTGGTCGTCAGCGTCGGCCGACTGGCCGAGGTGAAGGGGATGGCACGGATCGTCGAGGCATTCGCTGCCGATGCCTCGCTCCGACTGCGGGCGAACCTGGTCATCGTCGGCGGCGACCTGATCGACCCGACCCCCGAGGAGCGGGCCGAGATCGAGCGAGTCGAGGGGGTCATCACTCGCCACCCGGAGATGACCGAGGCGATCGTGATGCTGGGACATCGCCCGCACGACGACGTGCTCCGGGTCCTCGCGGTCGCGGAGGCGGGCCTCGGCCCGGACATCGCAGCGGGCGGCGCCTACGTCTGCGGCAGTCGCAAGGAGGAGTTCGGGCTGGCGATCGTGGAGGCGCTCGCGGTAGGCCTGCCGGTCGTCGCCCCACGGGCGGGCGGTCCAGCCTCGTACGTCGAAGACGGCGTCACCGGGCGGTTGGTGGACACGATGGACCGGCCGGCCCTCGTCGGGGGGATCCATGGAGCCCTCGATTTATCGAGGGTGCGCGGCCGGGCCGAGCGCGCACGAGACCTCGTTGCGAGGCGGTTCACGATCGGCGTCATGTCGGACACACTCGTCCCGGTGTACGTCGCGGCCCACGGGCCCCGGACTTCGCCGCCGCCGACGCGGCCGCAACTGGTGCTGGCGGTGGACGGGGTCGCACGGTGACGCTCCTGGTCATCAGCCCCGACTACGCGTCGCACCTCATCCCGCTCCTCGCTCTCGCCCGAGCGTGGGCGGCCGACGGGGAACGGGTCGTCGTAGCGACCGGCTCGGCGGTCGCGCCGTTCGTGGAGCAGGCCGGCTTCGAGCGGACCCCGCTCATCCTCGGGCGAGGCTCCAACGCCGGGGTCGCGCGGGCCGCGAATCAGCCGCGGGGCGAGGACGCGAACCTCCGGGCGTTCTTCCGGGCGACGCGGGCCGGGATGATCCCCACCCTCCGACTTCAGGCTGAGCTCCGCCGCAACGACCTGCTGTGGCGACCGGATGAGACGGCGCGTGCGACCATCCAGGTCGCACGGACGGTCGCCCCCGACGCGATCCTCGTCGACCACCTCGCCTTCGGGGCAACCCTCGGGCTGCGGACCGCCGGCATCCCCTACGCCGACGTCGTGCTCGGGCACCCGTCGTCGCTGCCGGTGGCCGGCGAGCGGTATGGCGTTCCGACCGCCTGGCCGACGACCTTCGTCCCGGACCCGGACGAGTTCGACGACCTGGAGCGGCTCGCCGACGATGTCGCCGCGCGCTTCACCGAGGACTGGAACCGGGGCCTCCACGCCCTCGACCCCGGGGCTCAGTCCGTCGATGACGCCTTTCGTGTCCACGGCGACGTGGTCCTGTTCAACTACCCGGAGGCGATCCACGACACGGATCGGACGGAGCGCCTGCCCGGCGGCCATACGTTCCTCGGCTCCGCGGCGCGCGACGAGGCGCTCGACGCAGATGCGGCAGCATGGCTCGCCCGAGAGCCCGACCGGCCCCTCGTGGTGGTCTCGTTCGGCAGCTTCCTCTCGGCGCGCGCCGACGTGCTGTCCCGAGTCGCGACTGCGCTGGTGGACGACGGCCTCCGGGTCGCGCTGGCCACAGGCTCGGCCGATCCCCGGGGACTCGGTCCACTGCCGGACGACTGGCTCATCCGGCCATTCCTGCCACAGGTCGCGCTCATCCGGCATGCCGCGGTCGCGATCACGCACGCGGGGAACAACGGCGTCACCGAAGCCCTCACCTACGGGGTCCCGCTTTTCGCGCTGCCCTTCTCGACGGACCAGTTCGCCGTCGCCGCCGATCTCGAGCGAGCCGGCCTCGGCCGCGCCGCCGACCCGAACCGGGTCACGCAGGTGGAGATCCGGGCCGCCGTCCGGTCGCTGCTCGACGATCCATACCAAGCGGCCGCGGCGGATCTGGGGAAGGGACTCCGCACGGATCCGGGCCCGGTGCGGGCCAGACGCGCGCTCAGCACCATGCGCGCAGTCGCCTGACCGCTGGGCGGGGCGACACCTGGGCCGTGGCCGGCCGGCTCGCATCGGCCGAGGGATGGTGCGAGCCACCGAAGGACGGGCGTGACGGTGGCGGGCGAACAGGCTTGCCGCCTGCTTACCGTCAGGTCGCCGTGCGCCGTCGGAGCCGCCTCGCCGTCGCGGCGATCATCGTCCTCGCCGCCATCCCCGCCCTTGCGGCACCGGTCGCCGCCCGCGACCCGGCGCGGTCCGATCACCAATCGAGTGGACGGGGACGGAAGTCCACTTCGACATCTCCCGGAACGACGGTCGAACCGAGGTCCACTTCGAGCTTCGCTCGAAAGGGACGCGGCGGCCTGGCTTCGGCGGACCATGGCGATCACGCGCTGCTGCCGGCCGCGCGGCGGCCCCCAGGCGGGCGCGACGGCGGCGGATGGGGCGGCCCCGGGTCTATCCGGCATCGGCGCCCGTGCCCCGGGGCAAACTCCAGAGGGGTGGGGTCCCGAAGGTACCCCACCCCTTGGTCGAGCAGACCTCACGAGAGGCCGGCGCGAGCTACTTGGTGGGCGGCAGGATGACCGAGTCGATAACGTGGATCACGCCGTTCGACGCCTCGATATCGGTCTTCACGACCTGGGCACTGTTGTTGAGATAGACCTTGCCGTCCTTGACCGCGATCGCAATCGGCGCGCCCTCGACGGAGGTTGCCGAGGTCATCCCGGTGACGTCCGCCGCCATGACCTTGCCCTTGACGACGTGGTAGAGGAGGATGTCCTTGAGGGCCGCGGGGTCGGCCAGGAGCTTGTCGAGCGTGCCCGCGGGCAGCTTGGCGAACGCGGCGTCGGTCGGGGCGAAGACGGTGAAAGGGCCGGGACCCTTCAGGGTGTCCACGAGGCCGGCCGCGGTCGCCGCCGTCAGCAGGGTCTTGAAGGAGCCCGCCGCGGTCGCGGTCTCGACGATGTCGCCCATCGCGGCGGCGGACGGGGCGGGGGTGGCCGGAGCAGGCGTTGGCGACGCTGCAGTGCCGCAGGCGGCGACGATGACGGCCACGGCGGCGAGCGAGAGAAGGAGCGTGCGCTTCATGTTCGACCTTTCGATGATCTTCATTGTGATTGGTGGCCACGTTGTGAATCGTGATGGCGTGTTCCCATCGCCTACCCGTTCGGGCGGCGACACGCCATGGATTGGATCAAGAACGGTCAGGGCCGCTGGCCTTGGTCGCGGGCGGGATGAACGGCCCACAGCGACCAGTCGGGCGACGGGCTCTGCCTGTCTGCGTTCCAGGTAGCTTCGCTCCCCCAGCCGGTCGTCCGAGCGGGGGCGCACGATGCGGGACGGTGGACGTCTCTCCCGAGCGGCTATCAGAGCCGGTACGGGATGAGGACCGAGCCGATAACGTGGATGACGCCGTTCGACGCCTGGATGTCGGTCGCGACGATCTTCGCGTACCAATTGATGTAGGCGTTGCCATGGCGGACCGACGGGAAGGTGTACAGGCCGTTGAGCATCTTGATGCGCTTCATGGCAAGGACATCAGAGGCCATGAGCTCGCCGGGCGCGACGTGGTACAGGAGGATGTTCTTCAGCAGCGCCTTGGGCAGGCGGCAGATGTTGTTGGAGGTCAGCCCGAACTTGCGGAACGCCGAGTCGGTCGGCGCGAAGACCGTAAGCTTGGCAGTCGGGTCCGCGACCGCCCCCACGAGGTTCGTGCAGCTGAGTGCCGTCACGAGGGTCGTGAAGTTTCCGTTGGCGACGGCGACATCGGCGATCGTGCCGGGGCCGGTGGCGGACGCCGGCGCGGCGACGACGCCGACGAACAGCAGGCCCGCGAGCATGGCTGAGTACAGACGACGCATGGGACTTCCTCCTTCAGTGGACGTGATATCGATAGGTCCGGTCTGGTGGCGCCACTCGATGTGCCAGAGGGGCGGTCGACCAACCACCTTTCGGAACAGCTCGATCGGCGGATGGGTACGTCGGTGAGATTCAGCCTTGCCATCGACCGGCCGATGCGTCCGACCCGTCAGCTCGCCGGGGCCAGCCGGCGGCCAGTCAGCGCGGCGCGGCCTCTGGCCATCGATCTCACCAGGCGATCCGCGGCGATCCGAGCCATCTCGGTCGCCTCATGCGGCTGCCTGTGCGCGCTTCGCCAGCACTCGGGCCATGCCCCTGAAGATGAGCGCGTGGATCGGATAGAGGAGGTACCAGTAGAGCAGGCCCGGGATGCCCTTGGGCTCGAAGAACGCCGTCTGGATGAGGATGCTGCCGGTACCGTCGGGCCTGACTTCGTACTGGAGCCAGGCGCGGCCCGGCACTTTCATCTCGGCACGTAGTCGCAGCAGCTCCGGCCGCCGGACCTCCTCGACTCGCCAGAAGTCGAGCGCATCCCCGGAGCGGACGCGCTCGGGGTCCCGACGCCCGAGGCGCATCCCCACACCTCCGACAAGCCGATCGGCAAGGCCGCGGAGCCGCCACAGCACATTCGCATAGGGCCAGCCCGACGTTCCACCGACTCGTTCGACCTCCGCAAAGACCCGCTCCGGCGACGCGCGAACGTGCGTGACCTGGCGGTCGATGATCATGCCTTCACGTGACGTCATGGAGGAGAAGCCAGCCTTGTCGGGGGCTGCGAGTGCATCAAACCAGGTCGATTCGCCGGCCTGGCGATCGGTGCGCTCGATCGCCAGTCGAAGAGCATCGGCATACGAACACGGGTCGATCCCGAGTCGCCGAGCCGGTTCCGGGTTGCGGACGACGACCTCGTTGCGAAGGCCTTCGATGAGCGGCCGTGCGATGCTCGCGGGCACCGGGGAGACGAGGCTCACCCAATACGAGCTCAGGCGCGGCGTCAGGACGGGGACAGGGATCATCAGGCGGCGCAGGCCCCGCATCCGGGCGTAGCCGAGCATCATGTCGCCATAGGAGAGGATGTCGCGCCCACCGATCTCGACGACACCGGTCACCTCGGGGTGATCAAGGGCCGCGACCAGGTAGTCGAGGACTTCGCCGATCCCGATCGGCTGGCACCGGGTGCCCACCCAACGTGGCGTGATCATGACCGGCAGGCGCTCGGTGAGATGGCGCAGGATCTCGAACGATGCGCTGCCCGATCCGATGATGATCGCCGCGCGGAACTCGGTGACCGGTATACCGTGCCGGGCGAGCTCGGTGCCCACCGCATGACGACTGGTGAGATGCGGCGACAGAGCCGCGCCGTCGACGCCCAGACCGCCGAGGTAGACGATCCGCTTGACGCCGGCGCTCGCGGCCGCGGTGGCGAACGCCTCGGCGGCTCGGCGATCCCGCCCCGCGAGCGTCGACTCGTCCCCTCCCAGCGCGTGGGCGAGGTAGTACGCCACATCGACGCCCTCGAGCGCAGGAGGCAGGCTTGCTGGGTCAAGCAGATCAGCGCCGACGATCCGGGCAGTCGGGAAGCGCGCTGCGAGCGGTGCCGGGTTGCGGGACAGGAGGACCAGGTCCTCGTCCTGTCCGGCGAAGAGCGCCGCGAGCCTGCCTCCGACATACCCGCTGGCGCCGACGATCAGGATGCTCATGTCGGATCGTTGCGACCCGGCCCGCTCAGCCGGGCCTGAGGGTGCCGGACCAGACCTGCCAGGCGAGGAGCGTCTTGGCGACGAGGCTCAGGATCATGTAGGTCTTCTCTCCGGCGAGGTAGTCACGCCAACGTCCGATCTTCCGGTACTGGAGGACCATCGTGATCGCGAAGATGTTGAAGGCGACGAACAGCGAGCCGATGATGACGTACACGAAGCTTGGGATCTTGAGGTCCGCAGGCAGCCCCTCCTGCGCGCCGTAGGCCCAGAGGATCGAGAAGATCGCGATCCACGGGATGACCCCGGCGATGCAGCCGAAGATGTAGTGCTTCCAGTCGGGCGTTGCCTTGCCCTCGTTGGCTGCCTCCATCGACCAGCCGAACAGGATCATCGCGACGTTGCAGCCGGCGATGGCGACAAGCGCCGGGAAGTCTGTGATGTAGGACAGGTACGCGATCGCGACGATCATCACTGTCGAGCTGAACGCGTATTCCACCCAGCGGAGTGGGTTCATGCCGCGGGCAAGGAAGCCTTCGTAGCGGTCGCGCAGGAACCAGCCGGCCGCCGCGTGAGCGATCGCGGACATGAGAAAGAAGCTCGCGATGAACCAGGCAAGCGGCATCTCGAACAGGACGACCTGCGTCTGATCGACGCCCTTGAACGTGCCGTTCTCCAGGATCGGGCGGATCGTCGGGACGATCGGCTTGAACACGGCGGAGGTCGAGCTCACGGCGATCATCAGCACGAACTGGAGGAAGTGCGCGCCGGCGAGGAAGCGGTTCCAGCGGCGCAGTGAGCGCGCCCGATCCCGCGGGATCGGGCGGCTGGCTGTGGCGATCATCGGTCGGGAACCTCGTCAGGAGGAGCCATGCGCCGGCATCGGTCGAGTGCTCTCGAACCCCTTTCGCGCCGTCCGAGCTCGCGGATGGGTCTCAGGTGCCGTTCGCCTCGGATCCCAGGGACGAATCGAGACGGCCCGCTACTCCATCGGTTTGGATACCCGCCCGGCGATCTCGCGCGCGAACCGCTGAGCCTCGACGACCGATGAACCAACGGCCTGCGCCCCATCTACCGGGTGATCGAGGTCCGCGGTCCCGCGCCCGCCCACGATGATCGGCAGGACGCTCGTCGACAATCCGGCGCGGCGGACCGCGTTCACCGTCCGGCGCAGCGCCGGCAACGCATCGGCCCTCGAGATCGACAACGCGACGAGGTCGACGGTCCGACTCGATAGGAAGCGGACGAGGTCGTGACGCGGAAGGTTCGGGCCTAGGTTCTCCACCTTCCAACCGTCCTCCTCGAGCACCTGCGCAAGACAGACCAGACCTGCGGCGTGATGCTCTCCCGCGGGTGCCGCAAGGACGACGACCGGCCCGATGCGCGCCTCCGGCATCGTGGCCGGTCGGATGCGCGCGAGCGCGTTATCGAGGGAGCGGCTGGCCAGGTGCTCCTCGGCAACGGTCCACCGGCCGCTCTCCCAGTTCGCGCCAACCAGCTGCAGGGCAGGCTGGACGAGCTCGTCGAAAACGACCGCCCGCGGCCGTGCTGCCAGTGCTTCCTCAAGCGCCCATGCGGCGAGATCGTCGTCGCCGTCCGCGAGGAGGGAGGCGATGAGCTCGGGCGTGACGATCTCATCGGGCGATGCCCGCTCGTCGTTCGTCATGTCGTCTGGACTACGCCGCTTGCCCATTCGGGGAGATACTCCATCGTCGAGCTGGCCGTTCCGATAGCTTACGGCCTTGTCCGCCCTGCCACCGAGAAGCCGAGTAACCGTCGTCATCCGCCCGTCACCGGGCCGACGCTGCGCGGCCTCGTCGCCCTGAGGGAATCGACGAACCGGCCCCGGGTGACCCAGGACCGGCTCGTCGTATGGAGGGAGGAGAGGCGCGTCAGCGCCGGTTGCGCGCGGTTGCGAAGCGCAGGCTGCCGGCGAAGCCGACGACGAGCGCCGTGACGATGACAAGGGGGACGAGGCCACCGTTGGAAGAGGCGGACGCCCCGCTATCCGAGATGGTCGAAGTGGCCGGAGGGGTCGCTTTCGGTCCGGCGAGCGAACCGATGGCGAAGATGCTGTACGTGTGGTTGGCGGAGACGTTCAGCGTCGCCGGCCCGATCGGGCAGACCGAGTGATCCGCGTTGGCACAGACCTTGACGTCATACGACGCGGCCGGGAGCGTGAGGTAGCCGCTTGCGTTCGGATAGGCAAGGCCGTCCAGGGCCGGGTCGATGTCGCCACCGGCGGCGGTCAGCACGTCCACGGCGGGGGTGTCGGCCGACAGGTGATAGACGCGAACTTGGGCGCCGGCATTGGACAGGGCCGGGGTATCCGTGAAGACGGTTGCCTCGACGTTCGCGAGCAGATCCGAGGCTGCGATCGTGTAGTAGGTGTCGGCGGCCAGGACGATCGAGGGGACCTCGATCGGGCAGACTGCGGGCGCTGCCGTGGCGCAGACCTTGATCCCATAGGTGCCGGCGGGGACGTCCGCGTAGGCGGAGACATCACCGAACGAAAGGCTGGACAGGGGCGCGACCTTCGCGGCCGAGGCCAGGTCGGCGCCGGCGTAGACGTCGACCTTCGGGGCGTCGGGCGAACCGTGGACCACCCGGACATGGGCGTCGCCTGTCGTCGTCGGGCCAACGGTCGTGTCGGCGATGGCGAGGGTGAGCATGGCCGGACTGGCCGCGAGGGCGCTGCCGGCAACGATGACGAGGAGCGAGCCGGCGGCTGCGAGTGCGGCCAGGCGGCGGAGGCGCTGATCCATGCGCGTGATCTCCCTGAGGTGGCGCCCGGGGCCGGGCGCAATGGCGACTTGACGCTCACCTTTCGGGAGGACCGGCGCAACGGATTGGTCCGCCGGCTCGACGCTCAGGGCTTGGGCAGGTCCCCGAAGACCACCTGTGGACCCGGCGTGCCGTGGGCGCCGCCGAGCGACTCGAGGGTGACCATTGCGGCGGCCTTGCCGCCGAGGTCCACGCCGAACGGGACGATCAGCGCGCCAGTGCCGTCGAAAGCAACCGTCGCGAGCGGGTGGACACCTGCCCCGTCGGCGTACCAGAGCTGGTAGACCTTGCCCGCCGGCGTGGCCGGCACGTGGTCGGCGATGAGGTACGCCCGGTCGGTCCCCGGGCGATACACGACCTGTGCGACAGCAGCCGGCGCGATGGCCTCTGGCGCCAGCGCGGCGGTGACGTGCTGCGGGTCGAGCACAACGGCCGTCGCCGCGCCCTGGAGTGCGAGTTGCGCCTGGGCGGCCGCGACGGAAGCGCGCTGCTGATCCAGATCGGATCGGAGGTTCATCATGCCTGCCCACGCGCCGAGCGAGACGATCACTAGGGCCGCGGCCAGTCCCGCGGTCAGGGGCCGCGGCCGGGACCGCAGGACCCAGCGGCGCCACGAGGATCCCTCGCCGCCCATCACGGCCGCGGGCCGGGATGGCACCGGATCGGGAACCGGGGTCGCGGCTCGGATGGCGGTCATGATCGACCCCTGGAGCGATTGGGGCGGGTGACGGACCGGGGCGACGAGCGCCAGGCCCGCCATCGTCTCATCGAACGCGCGTGTCTCGGCTGCACACCTGGCACAGCCGACGAGATGACGATCGAGCTCGATGGCTTCAGCGTCGTCGAGCCCGCCAAGCTCGCGACCAGCCACGAGGTGGATGAACGGGTCGTGGTCGATCATCGCTCCTGCCCTGCCGCGTCGGCGGCCGGAAGGGGATCGCTGAGCGATTCGCCGAGGACCCGCCGCAGCCTGATGAGGCCGTCGCGGATTCGCGTCTTGGCGGTCCCGAGGGGGATGGCCAATGCCTCGGCGACCTCGACATGGGTGAAGCCGTCAAAGAACGCCAGGGTCACCGCCTCGCGCTGCGTGTCGGAGAGCTCGCGCAGGGCCGCCCGGACGGTCTCGCGCCGGGTGCGCAGCCAGGTCTCCTCGTGGACGTCGTCGTCCGCCGGCCGGAGGCTCAGGTCCACATCCACGGTTCGGCGCTTCGCCCCAGTCTCGCGCCGGAGCATGTCGATCGCCTTGAACCGAGTCATCGTCAGGAGCCAGCTCGAGACGGCACCTCGAGCCGGGTCGTACCGGTCGGCATCGCGCCACACGGTCACGAACACCTCCTGGACGACATCCTCCGCGAAGCGGTCGCTACCGGCGACACGGTAGGCAAGCGAGTAGAGCGGTCGTTCAAAGCGGCGCACGAGCTCTTCGAGCGCTCGTTCGTCGCGCTCCCGGATGCGGCGCATCAGCGCAATGTCGTCGTCCGCTTCGGGCGCAGGCCCTGAGATCGCGCCTGACCGGGGGAACTCCACGTCCGGGCTCATAAGGCCACTCTGCCACATCACGGGAGCGCCGAGGCGCGGCATCTCGATCGCCATGCTCTGAGTTCGGCACAGGTCCACGATCGGATGGGCCCGAGGTCCGACGAAGGGCATCAGTCAGGCGAGGCCGCGTCCCCGCTCGAGGACGATCTGAAGGTCCTGGCAGAGGCCGGTCGCGAAACCCGCCTCGCTCAACGCGAGGTAGTACTCCCACATCCGGATAAAGCGCTCGTCGAATCCCTGACCGCGCACTGCGTCAAGCTGGTCCATGAACCGTGTCCGCCAGGAACGCAAGGTCCGGGCATAGCTCGGCGCGATGTCCGAAACCTGCCGGATGAGAAGGCGCGTCCCATGGAGAGATCCTTCGATCGCCGCCAACGACGGGCATAACCCACCCGGGAAGATGTAGGTCTGGATCCAGTTGGCCCCCCGACGCTGCGCCTCGTACAGCCCGTCTGGGAAGGTGATCACCTGCAGGCTGAGCCGCCCACCGGGTCGCAGCGCGCGATCGCAGGCCTCGAAGAACGCCCCGAAATACTCGGCCCCGACGGCCTCGAGCATCTCGATCGAAACGACGGCGTCGTAGGTGCCGCTGACCTCCCGGTAGTCGCGCATCTGGATATCGACGAGATGCTCCAGCCCCGCGCCGCGGACCCTCTCGCGGGCCAGGTCGTGTTGCTCCTTCGAGATCGTGATGGAGGTGACCCGGCAGCCGAGTTCGCCCGCGGCATACAGGGCGAAACCACCCCAGCCCGAACCGATCTCGAGGACATGCTGGCCGGCGGTCAGCCCGGCGCCCTCGGCGATCCTCCGGTACTTGTTGCGCTGGGCATCGGCGAGCGACTGGTATGGCGCATCGAAAACCGCGCTCGAATACGTCATCGTCTCGTCGAGGAAGAGCCGATAGAAGTCGTTGCCCAGGTCGTAGTGGGCCGAGATGTTCCTGCGTGCCTGGTCCCTGGTGTTGCGCCGGGCGCGATGGGCAAGGATCCCGGGCACCTGGAAGAGCCAGCGCCACCAGCCCCGGCCGAGAGCCAGCGCCGATCGGTTCAGGGCCGCCAGCTCGATCAGGGCCTCGAGATCCGGCGACGACCATAGGCCGTCCATGTATCCCTCGCCGGCACCGGTCTCGCCGCGCAGCAGGAGCCGGAGGGCGGCAGCGCCGTCGTGGATCCGGATCTCGGCGCGGCGTTCCGACGCCGGATCGCCGAAGACGTGGCGCCGGCCGTCGGGCAGGACCACGGTCAGGCAGCCGATCCTGATCCGGGCCGCGGCCGCCAGACCGACTCGCTCGGCGAGGGCGCCGATCGTCCGATCCGGAAATCGGCCGAGCGGCCGGACCGGGAGGCCGACGTTCATGACGCCACCGGGCCGTGGCCCCGGGCGAGCCCAGCACTCGGAGCCTTTACGTCGCCATGTCGCCGGAACGGCAGCCCGCGGCGCCACAGGTGGAGGGCGTGCCAGTGGATCAGGGCGATCGTCCGCTGGGTCATGAACGGGTATCGCACGAGCATGCGCAGGACCGACCGATTCGTGAGGCGGTGACGTTCCAGGACGAGGCTCGTGGCCAGCAGCGGTGCCCCGGCGTGGCGTTGGTTGATCGCGATCGACAGGCGGCTTGGCTCATCGCGGACCCGGACCGTGTACTCGCCATCCATCCCGATGAAGGGCGAGACGTAGAACGCCTTCTCCATCGACGCTACGAATCGTCCGTCGTCGGCCCGTTGCCGGAGCGTGTAGAGGTGGCGCTCGAGGTGGGTGTTATGGACCTCGACGATGACCACGCGCAGCTCCCCGGCGGCGTCGCGGCACAGGTAGAAGCTGGCCGGATTGAACACGTAGCCGAAGACCCGCAGGCTCGTCACGAGGGTGATCCGCCAGCCGGTGGGATCCTCGCCCCCCGCCCTGAGGTGGCCGAGAACGGTGGCCTGAAGATCCGTGGCCGGCTCGGGCCAATGGTCGTCGTCGCGGACCTGCAGGATGTTCCGACGGTTCCGACTCACAAGACGGAGCGACCGATCGACGCCATCGAGTTCCGACAGGTCGAGCGCGAAGTAGTAGACATCGTGCTCCAGGGCGTACTGGACCGGACGCACCCGGCGATGGCGGACCTTGCCCTCGAGGACACGCGACCTCACGCCGCCTGCTCCTCCGCCTCGGCCGCCAGGAGGTCGGCAACCTCGAACCCGGAACGACAGCCGTCCTCGTGAAAGCCGTAGCCGAGGTGGGCGCCGGCGTACCAGGTGCTCCGGTGACCCTGCATGGCCCGCAGGCCGGCCTGCGCATCGAGTGTCTGGAACGTGTACGTCGGATGGCTCATCGCCCGGCTCACGATCACGGTATCGTCCCGGACCCGATCACCCGGGTTGACCGAGACGCAATACTCGACGTCGCCCGACAGCGCCTGCAGGCGGTTCATGTGGTAGGTCATGGTGAGCCGATCGCCGGGTCGGCGGCAGTCGGGTACGTCGACGTTCCACGACGCCCAGGCGGACCGGCGCCGAGGCAGGATCGAGGCGTCGGTGTGGAGAACGACCTCGTTGGTCGAGTACTCGAATCCGCCCAGGGCCGACCGCTCGCGCGGGTCCGCGTCGACCAGAAGAGTCCGGGCATCGTCGGCATGGGCCGCCATGACCACCGCATCGAACCGCTCGGTCCAGCCGCCAGCGGTCCGGACGGTCGCGCCCAGCTGGTCGCGGGTCACGGCGATCACCGCATCTCCGGGGCGCACGGCGGCGGCGGGCAACGTGGTCAGGATCCGATCGACGTAGCTCTTCGAGCCACCCGTGATCGTGCGCCACTGGGGCGCCTGGCCGAGGCCGATCAGGCCGTGTTGGTCGAGGAAGCGGAGCAGGTAGGTGACCGGGAAGTCCAGGACGCGGTCGGGCGCAGTGGACCAGACCGCGGCCGTGATCGGCACGATGAAGTGCTCCCGGAACGCGCGACCAAGGCCGCTCTCGTCGAGATACTGCCCGAGGGAGCTCATGTTCGGCCGGGGGTCGTCGAGGATCTGGCGCGCATCGCGGTAGAACCGCAGGATATCCGGGAACATCCGCAGGTGACTCGGACGGGCCAGTGAGCGCGGCTGAGCGAAGAAGCCGCGGGCGCCGCGCGAGCTGAACTCAAGGTCGCAGGCTCGGCAGACGAGGCCCAGCGACATGTCCGAGGGCTGGCTGGCAACACCAAGCTCGGCCAGCAGGCCGATGAACCGCGGATAGGTCCGCTCGTTGTAGACGATGAAACCGGTGTCGACAGCCAATGGACCGGCCGGCGTCTCGACCATGACGGTCTTGACATGACCGCCGGCAGTCGGCTCGGCTTCGAACAGCCGGACCTCGTGCTCGGTGCGAAGGGCGTAGGCCGCTGTCAGCCCGCTGACCCCGGTACCAACGACGGCGACCTTCACGGGGACGTCGTCCGGAGCCGGGCCTGCGCGTCGAGGAAGCGCTGCATCCCCTCGAGGGCGTCGTGGGCGATCTTCCGGAAGGCAGCGCCGGCGAATGGCTCGACCAGGCGCATCCAGCCGCCGAGGTGAATGTCGGCGGTGTAGTCGATCCGAGTACCGTCTCCGGCTGGCTCGAACCGGATCTCATCGACCGCGGAGATGTTGGAGCCGGACCCGGCCAGGACCACACGTCGACCGGGCTCGAACGTGGTGATCCGGTACTCCATCGGCGCGACACGACCACGCATCCGGACGCCCAGCCGATAGCGGGCGTCCAGGCCGACCGGTCCCGGGTCTAGCCGCTCAGAGGTGGCGACGCCCGGATCCCAGCGCTGAGCATTGGCGAAGTCGGCGATGAGCGCGAAGGTCTCTTCCATGGGCAGCGTGGTCTGGATGGTCTCGTGCATTCGGGTCATGTCGGCTGTGATCTCCAAGGGCCGGCTTGGGGCCCGAGCTCCCTCCTTTCGCACGGTGTTCCGATCCGGATGGGTCGATTGAACGAATGGAGGGCATGCCACATCCGCTAGCGCTGATCGACGACCTGCTCGAGATCCTCGTGGTGCCGAGCTTCACCCGGGCAGGCTTTGCCATTCGCGGGCGGCTGTTCGCCTGGGCGGCCGCCGATTCGTCCTCGATGGTGGGCCGAACAGTCGTGATCACCGGGCCGACCTCCGGGCTTGGCCGGGAGGCCGCCGGGTCGTTCGCACGGATGGGCGCGAGGATCGTGCTGGTCGGCCGGGACGCCGGGCGCCTGGAGCGAACCGCGGCCGAGCTGCAGGGAGAGACTCCCGACGCCCCGATCCGAACGATCGTCGCCGACATGTCCTCACTCGCGTCGGTCCGGGCCGCCGCCGACAGGATTCTCGGGGGCGAGCTTCGGATCGACGTGATCGTCGACAACGCAGGCGCTATGTTCGCTGAGCGGCAGGTGACGCCCGAGGGGTTCGAGCGGACGTTCGCGACGATGGTCCTCGGACCGTTCGTCCTGATCGCCCGGCTGCTGCCCCGCCTCGCGGAGAGCCCCGATGCGCGGATCGTGGCGGTCTCGTCGGGAGGGATGTACACCCAGGCCCTGCCGCTCGACGACCTCGGCTTCGAGCGCGGTACCTACGACGGTCCGCGCGCCTACGCCCGGGCGAAGCGAGCCCAGGTCGCCCTGATCCGAGAGTGGGCTCGCCGCCTGCGTGATCGGGGAATCGTCGCGAACGCGATGCATCCGGGCTGGGCGGACACGCCCGGCCTCGAGGCCTCGCTACCGGGCTTCCGCAACTTGGTCGGCGGCCTGCTGCGGACGCCAGCCGAGGGTGCGGACACGACGGTCTGGCTGGTTGCTGCGGACGAAGGGCGGACGACGACCGGGCGAGTGTTCCTCGATCGACGGCCTCGGCCGTTTGACCGGCTGCCCTCGACGCGCCTCTCGGCCAGCGACCGCCGGACGCTCTGGGATTCGGTGGTGACGATGACCGCCGAATCGGACCCGACGGCCTGAGGTCGCGCCCGAAAGGTTCAAATTCGTCCCGGCCGGGCGCCGAGATTTGGGCCACGAGTCCGTCGCGCGGGTGATCGAACCAACCCAGGGGGCGATGAGGTCCGAACGAAGGGCAGACGGGCAAACGCGCCGTCAGGACATCGCTCCGCGCCCCGACCAGTCCAGCTGAGTCAGCCACCTCCGCGGGTCTTACGCTCTACACGACGATGCCCCTACCACTCGGTTTGGAGGCATCGATGGGCTCCCGTAGCTGGACCGGGACGTCGGCGCGGAGCACCTGTGCGACTCCTCTATCGCTTAGCCGCCGTCGCAGCAGTCGGCGATCTCGCGAACGATGTCGCTCTCGGAGATGACCCCGATCGGCGTTTGACGACCGTCGACGACGACAAGGCGGTGAACTCGTTCGGCGGTCATCTGCCGGGCGGCTTCGTCTATCGGCGCCGTCCCAGCGATGGTCTTCGCCGGCTTGGTCATCAGGTCTCGGACGAGGACACCGTGCCACCCGATCCAAGGGAGCGTCGATCCGCGGAGTCGGACGAGGTCGGTCTGACTGATGACGCCGACGAGGTGACCAGCGGAGTCGACCACGGGCAGCCCGGTGATCTCGTAGCCTGCCAGAACGTCAGCCACTCCGGCAATGGCGTCATCTTCCGACACCACGACCGGGCTTCCAGTCATTAGGCTCGCGACGCTAGATTCAATTGATCGTTGGGTCATCATCGCTCGCTCCCGCATGCTGGGCGGCTCCCCGCAAGGATGCGGAACGGGCCGCCTTCCACAGAACGATGGGCGTGGCGGTCGCTCCGGTCGAGGTCCGTTTGGCCCGCGATGGGGGTCCCGACGGCCTCATCGACGCACATCCTCGCGAGTTTCGATCCTGGGCAGCAGGACCTCGCCCGGATTCTGCGCATCGAGCGGCCGGATGATGCAGCTCCGAGCTGACGTACCCGCTTGTGGAGACCGATGATCGGATCGGCCTCCTCGAGAGGCCGCCTATCCGGACGGTGGCCGTTGAGCCTAGTGTCCGGCCTGATCCTCCGAGGCCTGCCTCAGGGCGTCCGTCGCAGCCCCGCGACGACGAGCGAGCGGACTGATTCGTAGGCCGCCTCGATCCCCGGGTCCGGCCAAGCCGCGGCGTTGACCGGGTTGTGGAAGCGCGCGGTCGCATCCAGGACCGCGCGGCCGGCGGCGGCCGGTTCGGACGCCGCGAACTCGCCTCGCGCGACCCCGTCGGCGATGATTCGGGCTAGGTCACCGACCAGCGTGTCGACGTGTGATCGGACGACGTCTCGCGCCTCGGCCGTGAGCGCGACGTAGGTCGCGAACAGCTCAGGATCGTCGAGCGCCCGTCGGCGCTTCGTCGCAACGAGGAGGTCGAGCCAGCGGACGAGCCGCTCGGCGGCAGGACCTTCCTCGGCCGCGATCGCCCCGAGCGGTTCGGCTACCGCTTCCAGCCAGCGTTCGACCACCGCGTCGACGAGGGCAGCCTTGCTGGGGAAGTGACGGTAGACGCTGCCGTGACTGACCCCGAGCGCCCGCGCGACGTCGACCACGTTCGCCTTGGCCGGTCCGAAGCGGCGCAGGACGTCCTCCGCGGCCTCGAGGATCCGATCGGGAGTCAGGACCGCGTCGGGCATCAGATCGATGCACCCCCGTCGACCGACAGGTGGTGGCCGGTGATGAAGGAGGCATCGCGGCTGACGACGAACGCCACGACGCCGGCCACATCGGCGGGGGTCGCCAGCCGCCGGAGTGGCGTCAGGTCGGTCAATCGCGCCACGCCAGCCTCGCCGACCGCGTCGGTGAACACGCCGGCAGACAGCGTCGCCCCGGGCTCGACCGAGTTCACCGCGATGCCCTTCGGACCGAGCTCCTTGGCCAGGACCTCGACGAAGTGCTTCGCCGCGAGCTTGCTGGCACCGTAGACCGCGAACCCGGGCAGGGACAGCCGGGTCGTGTTCGACGAAATCACGACGATACGTCCACCGTCCCCGAGCGTCCCGGCGGCGGCCTGGAGGGTGAAGAACTTCCCCTTCGTGTTGACCTCGAGCACGCGGTCGACCTGCGCCTCCGTGTAGTCGACGAACGGGACGTCGATGAGCTCGATCCCCGCGTTCGCTACAACGATGTCGATCTTGCCGAATTCGGCGACCGCCGTCGCGAACATCGCGCGGACCTCGTTGGGTCGGGCGACGTCTGCCCGGATCGCCAGGGCCCGCCGATCCAAGCGTTTGATGGTCGCGACAACCTCATCGGCCTGCTCGGAGCCCGCCGAATGGTTGACAATCACGTCCGCGCCGTCGACCGCCAGCTGAATGGCGATCGCCCGACCGATGCCCCGAGAGCCGCCGGTGACGAGCGCTACTCGCCGGCCCCCGGTCACACCCCGACCGGCCGGCCGCGCTCGCTGTCGAGACTGGCCATCCCGGACGGGTTGTACCGCTCCCCCGCTGCCGCCCCGGCCGGGATCGCCCGCTCGATCAAGGCGAGGTCGTCGGCGCTGAGCGCGAGTTCGACCGCACCGAGCGACTCGGCCAGCCGCTCGGGCCGCCGGGCGCCCACCAGTGGGACGATGTCGTCGCCGCGCGACAGCACCCAGGCGATCGCCACCTGGGCAACGGTCGCGCCCTTCCCCTCGGCGACCGACCGGAGCGCCTCGACGAGCTCGAGGTTCCGTCCGAGGTTCTCGCCGGAGAAGCGCGGCTGGTGGGCCCGGAAATCGTTCGGGGGAAGGGCTCGGTCCGTCGACCAGTGGCCGCTGAGGAGGCCGCGCGACAGGACGCCGTAGGCCGTGACGCCGACGCCGAGCTCGCGGGCCGCCGGCAGGATGTCGGCTTCGATCCCGCGCGAAAGCAGCGAGTACTCGATCTGGAGGTCGCTCACCGGATGCGTCGCGTGGGCTCGGCGAAGCGTGTCCGGGCCGACCTCCGACAGCCCAACGTGGCGGACGTAGCCTGTTTCGATCAGCTCGCCGATCGCGCCGACGGTGTCCTCGATCGGGACGGCCGGGTCGAGGCGCGACGGGCGGTAGATGTCGACGTGGTCGGTCCCGAGGCGGCGAAGTGTGTAGGCGAGGAAGTTCTTGACGGCGGCCGGCCGGGCGTCGATGCCGAGCACGGCGCCGTCGGGTCCGCGCAGCACGTCGAACTTGACGCTGATCACGACGTCGTCGCGGTTGCGGCCGGCGAGGGCCTTCGCGAGGAGGAGCTCGTTGTGACCGCCGGCGTAGAAGTCGCCTGTATCGAAGAGGCTGATCCCGGCGTCGAGCGCGGCGTGGATTGTGGCAATGCTCACGGCCTCGTCGGCCGGGCCATACAGATCGGACATGCCCATGAGGCCAAGCCCGATGGCAGAGACGGTGGGACCAGAGGCGCCGAGGGTGCGATCCTTCACGGGATTCTCCTGAACAAGGGTGTGCGAGCACAAGTATCCAAGGTGGACTGACAGATGTCAATCTCTGTCATCATGCGCTCGCACTTCGCCCGGATGGTCGCGCAATCTGCGCAGCTATCCCTCCGCGTCACGCTCCATGGCTGCCAATCGCGTGTAGTAGTCCGGGATCTCGTGCAGGTGGGCAAGGGCAATCTTGCCGGTCATGACCTCGTCGCCATGAGTGACGTCCGTAGCCGGGTCCTTGGTGCCGTGCTCGAGTTCAACATTCAGTCCCATCCGAAACTGCTCGAGGTCCACGTCGCCGGCCTCCCAGTCAAGCCCGATCCGCTCCCCGATGGCCCGCGCTTGTTGCTGCGAGAACTCCGTGGTCGCCATGTGACCGCCTCCAGATCCGCGTGCTTGAGTCAGGACTGGTTCCGGCTCGCTGTCGCTCAGCCGTCATCACAGCAGTCTGCAATCTCGCGGACGATGTCGCTCTCGGAGATGACCCCGATCGGCG
>JBBSCI010000027.1:0-24947 GCA_038250445.1 Candidatus Limnocylindrales bacterium
GCGTGCAGGTCGGCGCCCTTGCGCTCATCGAAGGGCTTGAGCACGACGAACATCGACCCAAAGTTCGCGCTATTCGCCGTCAACAAGACCGACATGCCGCTGATTGCCACGGTGTCCGAGACGCCCGGCACGCCAGGCAGCAACGAGCAGCCGGCGCGGCTGATCAGGTCGACCCGGACGCCGGCCTGTGAGGCGCGATAGAGCGCGTCGATCGATTCCTCGTCGACGATCGCGTTGACCTTTAGCACGATCCGTGCCTCGCGGCCCGCGGCGGCATGAGCGATCTCGCGGTTGACGAGCTCGAGGAAGCGCGACCGCAGGCTGTGCGGCGCGACCAGAAGGCGCCGGAATTCGCGCTGTCGGGACAGCCCGGTCAGGACGTTGAACAGGTCCGTGACGTCGGCGCCGAGCTCCGGCCGGGAGGAAAGCAGGCCAAGATCGGTATAGAGGCGGGCGGTCTTCGGGTTGTAGTTGCCGGTCCCGATGTGGACGTAGCGTCGCAGGCCCGATCCTTCGCGCCGGACGACCAGCGCGACCTTGCTGTGGGTCTTGAGGCCGACGAGGCCGTAGACGACGTGAGCGCCGGCCTGCTCGAGCTTGCGGGCCCAGACGATGTTCGCCTCTTCGTCGAAGCGGGCCTTGATCTCGACGAGGACGACGACCTGCTTCCCGCGCTCGGCGGCCCGGATGAGGTCGCGAACGATCGGCGAATCGCCCGACGTCCGGTAGAGCGTCATCTTGATCGTGAGGACCTCGGGGTCCTCGACGGCCTGGCCGATGAACCGTTCGACCGATGCCGTGAAGCTCTCGTACGGGTGATGGACGAGCAGGTCGCCTGCCCGGATCACGGCGAACACGTCCGGCGGCTGGTCCTCGTCGGGCGGCACGAGACGCGGTGGGATGACCGGCGTCCACGGGGGGCTCTTGAGGTCGGGGCGATCCAGCTCGGCGATCTGGCGGAGGCCCGTCAGATCGAGCATGCCGCGGATCTCGTAGCAATCGTCCTCGCCGAGGCCGATGCCGCGCAGGAGGATCTGGCGGGTTGCCGCCGGCATCGACCGCTCCACCTCGAGGCGGACCGCCTCGCCGAAGCGCCGGCGTCGGAGCTCTTCCTCGATCGCCATGAGGAGATCGTCGGCCTCATCCTCCTCGAGCGACAGGTCGGCATTGCGGGTCACCCGGAAGAGGTGATGCTCGATCACCTCCATGCCGGTGAACAGCGTGTCGAGGTTGGCCTCGATGATCTGGTCGATGAGGACGAAGTGGTTCGACTCGATCTCGATGAAGCGGGGCAGGATCGGCGGGACCTTGACGCGGGCGAACCTGGTCTCCCCGGTTTCGGGATCGCGAAGGCCGACGGCGATCGACAGGCTGAGCGTCGAGATGTACGGGAACGGATGGCCCGGGTCGACGGCGAGCGGTGTCAGCACCGGATAGATCTCGTCGAGGAAGCGCTGGCGGAGCACCTCGTGGTGCTCGGGGATCGCGGCGTAATCGACGATCTCGATCCCCTCGGCGAGAAGAGCGCTCCGGATCTCGGCATACTTCGAGCCGAGCTCGGCCACCAGCTCGAGGACGCGCGACCGCGCCGAGGCGAGCTGCTCGGCGGCCGTCCGACCGTCCGGGGACAGCGACGCGGACCCGGCATTAACCTGCTGCCGCAGGCCGGCGACCCGGATCTGGAAGAACTCGTCTAGCATCCCGGCGAAGATCGTTACGAACTTGACCCGCTCGATGAGGGGATTACGGACGTCGCCGGCCTCGAACAGGACGCGCGCGCTGTACTCGAGCCAGGACAGCTCGCGATTGAGATACGGCGTTCGGTCGACAGGTTGCCTCGGCGCACGGGTTCGTGGCCGCACGGAACCGACGTTGCGTTCATCAACGGCGGTCATCGCTCGTCGTCACTCCTGCGCCCTGGGCCCCACGTGGCGGCCCGTACCCTCTCACCGCTCCGGCGTCATTGCTCCGGGCGGCCGAGGATAACACTTGTCTGTTCCCGCGCCGACGTGACCGAAGTCCCGTCAGGCGCTCCGGGCAGGGCCTAACGTTCGGCGACGTAGCGTCGCTCGCCGGTCCGCGGATCGACGTGGACACGCATCGTGTGCTTCGTCGTCGGGTCGACGAACAGCTCAGCGGTTGGGCGGAAGCGAGGATCAAGCGCGCCGCTCGGCTCGCCACCGCCCGGTCCGGTCGCCTCGAACGGCTGGTCGGCTGCCTCCGAACGGTAGCGCTGACGCTCGATGAGAACGGCGACGACCAACACCACCCCTGTGACGGTCACCCACAGCGCGCTGATCCCACCGCCGACGCTCGCAGCAACGAGGCCGGCGAGGGCGCACAGGCTGCCGATGATGACGATCGCCGCTCGCGTCGTGGCGGTCAGCATTGGGTCACTCCGTCGTCGGCGGTGAGGCGCTCGCGTCCGGCTCGACGACGACGGCCGTCCCGTAGGCGACGATCTCGGACATTGTTCCCGCCAGTTCCGAGCTGTCGAAACGGAACGAGATCACGGCGTTCCCGCCCATCAGCGTCGCGTTCGTGACGAGGCGGTCCAGCGCCTGGCGGCGGGCGTCCTCGAGGAGTGATGTGTACTCCTTGATCTCGCCACCGCCGAGGGATCGCAGTCCGGCGATGAGATTGCCTGAGAAGCCGCGGCTGCGGACGACCAGCCCGAAGCACTGACCCTTCGTCTCGGTGACGCGGTGGCCGGCGATGAACGGGGTCGTCGCGACGATCATGGTTGGTGCTCCTCGTGTCCGTGCGATCTCGTTGGATCCTGGCTCGCTGTTGCTGTCGCATTCTCGGTCGCTCGCCGTGCGGCGCATGTCGGGCATGGGCAGCGATCGCGCAGCAGGGCGAACGTGTAGTAGCCCGTGTGATGGCCGTCGCCCCATGAGGGGGCAACCGCGTAGTTGCCGACGAGGGTGATGTCGACCATCCGCGTCTGTGCGTCGGTCAGCGTCGGGGCGGTGTCGAGCCAGCCCGGCATTCCGGCCTCACCCCGGCAATAGGCGCACGGGCAGAGCCAGCGCAGCGCGGTGAACTCGTACTCGGTCCGGTGGCCGTCCTGCCAGTTGATCTCGAGCGTTCGCGCCGTCCGGTCCGCATGAATCCGGCTGGCGACCGTCGGAGATGGCGAGATGGGCTGCATGGTCACGCGAGGATCATCGCATGCCGTCCAGCATGGTGATCGGGCCGGCGATTGGGCTGGCCCGGACGATCGGGCCACTGCGGCTGCACTGCCGCAGGACTATCCTCCGCCGAGTGAGCCTTGTCCTCGATGACCTCCACAAGCATTTCGGGTCGACCGTCGCCCTCGACGGCCTCGCGTTCGAGGTCCCGGCCGGGCAGGTCTTCGGCTTCCTTGGCGCGAACGGCGCCGGCAAGACGACGACGATGCGGATCGTGCTCGGCGTTCTCGAGGCCGATCGAGGCACGGTTACGTGGCAGGGCACCGACAGCCGCGTTCTCCCTCGGTCGACGTGGGGCTACTTGCCGGAGGAGCGAGGCCTGTATCCCCGGATGGTCGTGGTCGACCAGCTCGCCTATTTCGCCTCCCTATACGGCGTTCCGCCGGACCGGGCACGCCGCGAGGCGCTGCACTGGCTGACCCGGTTCCGTGTCCCTGAGCTCGCCTCCCGACGAGCCGAGGAGCTATCGAAGGGCAACCAGCAGAAGATCCAGCTGATCGCGGCGGTGCTCCACGATCCGTCGGTGCTGTTGATGGACGAGCCGTTCACCGGCCTCGATCCGGTCAACGTCCTCTTGCTGCGCGAGGCGTTCCTCGAGCTCCGCGACCAGGGCCGCACGCTGATCTTCTCGACCCACCAGATGGAGACGGTCGAGGCGCTCTGCGAGTCGATCGCGATCGTCGATCGCGGCAAGGTCGTCGTCGGTGGCCCGGTCCGCGACATCCGACGCGAGGCGGGTCGCCGCCTCGTCCTGCTCGCGGTGGAGGGAGACCACCGGCTGGCCTGGATCGACGAGGTGCCCGGCGCGCGCATCTTGCGGCCGGGGATCGACCGGACCGAGATCGAGCTCGACCCAGGCGTCGAGCCGGACGCGATCCTGACCGCCGCGGTGGCGCGCGGGGCTCGGGTGACCCATTTCGAGGTCGCCGAGGCCTCGCTGGAGCAGATTTTCATCGACCACGTCGGCCGGCCGCCGGACGAAGACATCCATCTCGCACCGGATTCCGAGGACGCCGATCCCGAGGCGGTACCGGGAACCGAGCCCGCCACGCAGGCCGACCCCGCCGCGCAGGCTGACTCTGACGAGCCAGCGGCATGAACGGCGAGGTCCCGACCCGGCGGGTCGAACCCCTTCGCCCGAACGTCCAGATCATCGCGAAGCGCGAGTACTCGGGACTCGTTCGCTCGCGGCTCTTCTTCGTCTCGACGCTCGTCCTGACCGGCCTCGCGGTCTTCGTTGCGCTCCTCCCGCTCGTCGCAAAGCTTGTCGATCGGCAGAGCCAGACGACCGTCGCAGTCGTTGCCTCCGACCCCGATCTTGCCCGGCGTTCGATCTCGATCCTTCAGGGCGTCCTGGACCAATCCGGAGCCAGCTTCGAGCTCATCGTTGTGACCGACGAGAAGGATGCGATCGCCCGAGTGGAGGATCGGACGCTCGATGCCGCGATCGTTGCCGTTCGGCGCCCCAGCGGGCAGCTCGGGTTCGGCTTCCATCTCGGCGAGACCATGGGTCAGCAGCAGATCTCGAACCTGTCGGTTGGCGTGTTCGGCGTCGCGGTCCTCGACTACACGTCGCGGAACCCCGTCTCGGGCTTCCAGCAGCCGGACGTCGAGATCTTCCGGTCACTCGGCGATGGTGACGCCGGCGCCCAGAAGTTCGACGCCTCGGCGTTCGCGAGCCGGCTCATCGTTGGCGCGGTCTTCGGGTTCCTCATCTTCATCACGATCGTCATCTACGGGATGTGGGTCGCCCAGGGCGTGGTCGCCGAGAAGGCGAGCCGGGTCATGGAGCTGCTGATCAGCGCTGCCTCGACTCGACAGCTCGTTCTTGGCAAGGCGCTGGGGATCGGCCTGGCCGGTGCCACCCAGACGTCGATCGTCCTCGGGCCGGCTCTTCTCGTCCTCGCGATCGAGGACATCCTCGCCCGGCTCGTCCTCGGCGAAGGCGTCGGCCTTGCCTCGTCGATGTCATCGCTGTCGCCCGGGTTGCTCGCCGGCTTCGCCGGCTTCTACATCCTCGGCTTCGCGCTCTACTCGCTGATCTACGCGGCGGCAGGCTCGCTCGTGAGCCGGCCCGAGGACCTTCAGATCATCGCCTTGCCGCTCAGCATCGTGGCCATCGCGGGCTACGGCATGGGCCTGCTCGCGCTGACCGGTGGGATCACCGGCTTCATCCGAATCGCCTCGTACGTCCCGTTCTGGAGCCCGTTCGTCATGTTGACCCGGCTGTCGGTCGGGCGGGTCGAACCGTGGGAACTAGCCCTGTCGGTCGCCCTGTTGGTCGCGACGATCGGCATCGTCGCGGTGATCGCGATCCGGATCTACGGCGCCGGGGTGCTCCTCTATGGCCAGCGGCCGGGCCTCCGTGCCTACGTCCACGCTGCCCGCCACGGCTGACCCGCCCCGGCGACTACTCGTCGAACAGGAGCGGTAATCGACGGATCAGCGCGACCACGGGCGCCGTTGATGTCGCCGGCTCCGGCGTTTCGACCTCGCCTGCCTGGCGGTCGGCGCCCGTCGTGGCCGACCCGACGGCAATGAACCGCCACAGCCGGCTCCGGATGCCGGGCAGGTAGGGGCTCGAGCGCTGGCGAGCCATGACCCCGGCGATCCCCTGGGTCGCGGCCGCGTCGTAGAGCGCCCGGCCCTCGCCCGCGATCGCGGGCACGGCGACGACCTCATCGCCCGGCCGCAGCACCCGTCGCAGGGCCTGGCGCCGCCGGTCGAGGGGCGCGGAGAGAAGGGATCGCCCGTCGAGATGGAGAAGATCGAACGCGAGGAACGCGACCGGACGGCCGCGCTCGCCGGTCAGCCGGCGCTCCAGCTCGGCCGTGTCGGCGAGGCCGTCCGGATCGACGACCACGAGCTCGCCGTCGAGGACGGCCGATCGAGCATCGAGACGGACCGCCAGTCCGGCCAGCTCGGGCAGCGCGGCGGTGAGATCGCGTCCGTCTCCGTCGAAGAGACGGACGTCGCCGGCGCCCGGCGATTCGGCAGGTCCCACGAACACCAGCGCGCGCAGGCCGCCCCACGACGGCTCAAAGAGGTGGTCGGTCGAGTCGAACGGTTCGGGCAGCGCTCGCGCCAGCATCGGCCGGAGCATGACCGGGAGATTCGGCAGCGTCGGGACGTCGGGTTCGAGCCGCAGCGACAGCTGGTCGCGCATCGTGTCCGATGGTAGCCGCTAGACTGCTGGTCGTCGCCGCGCCCGATCCCGCGCCAGCGACCAACATTCCGGAGGAGCTCCTTGGCGCGCTCGCTTGCCCCCGACGATTTCTACCGCCTGCGCATCCCGACCGACCCATGGCTGTCCCCGGACGGCAGGTCCGCGCTCGTGATAGTGCAGTCGTCCGCCCCGCGACGTGACGGCTATCAACATGCCGTCTGGCTCGTGCCGCTCGATGGTGGCGGCGAACCCCGGCAGCTGACGATCGGCGCGAAACATGATCGCCATGCTCGCTTCTCACCGGATGGCCGGACTGTCGCGTTCATCTCCGATCGGCGCCTCCAGGTCGAGGACGAGCCGGACGCGCCGAAGGACCCGAAAGCGCGCGAGGACGGCAACCAGGTCCATCTCCTGTCGCTCGACGGCGGCGAGGCGCGGCGGCTGACCGACCTGCCTCGAGGCGTCGGCAGCTTTGCCTGGTCGCCGGACGGTGGCCAATTGCTCGTCACGACCAGCTCGCGCGGCGCGACGCGGAAGGAAGACCGCCGGGCCCGAGGCATCGATTCCAAGCGGGAGCCGTCGGATCCACCCGAGTCCGACTACCGCTACATCGATCGCCTGAACTACATGTTCAACGGGTCCGACTTCGTCTATGACTCGGTGGCCCACATCTGGATCGTCGACGCCGAGACGGGCGAGGCGCGCCGCCTGACCGATGGCCCGACCCCCGACGAGGACCCCGCCTGGTCGCCCGACGGCCGCCGGATCGCCTTCTCGACGCAAGTCGGCAGGGACCACGACATCGCCTTCCGCTCGGACATCGTCGTCGTCGACGTCAAGACCGGGGGCAGGACGCGGATCACCGGCGGCACCGACTCGACCTTCTTCACGCCAGCGTGGCTCCCGGACGGCAAGCTGCTCGCGGTCCTCGGTGGCCGCGTGCCGACCAACGTCTACCGCAACGACATCTGGCTCTTCGCCGCCGACGGCTCCGACGCCGCCCCCGACGCCGGCCGCAACATTTCCGATCGCCACGACATCATGCCCGGCTCCGGGATGAACAGCGACATCACGCCCGGCGAAGGCCCGCGCGTGATCCCGTCCGCTGACGGCGCCTGGTTGACGTTCCTCGCACCGATCGCGGGTGGCTACCAGGTCTGGCGGATCGCGACGGCAGACGGAAAGCTCCAGCAGCTCACGGACGGTCGCCACTTCATCTCGTCGTTCGACCAGGTCACGACGCCCGGCGGCCGCCTGCGAACGGCGTACCTTCGCTCGAGCGCGAAGGAGCTGTCCGACCTCTGGGTCCGCGACGGCATCCGCGGCGAGCCGCGACGGGCGACCGCGTTCAACGAGAAGGCGCTCGCGGGCGTCACCCTGCGTGAACCGCAGGAGCGCCATGTGACCGTCGACGCCCGGGACATCCAGGGCTGGTTCATTCCGGCCGCCGCCACGAGCGACGGCGCATCGGCCGGTCCACGGCCGCTCGTCACCGAGATCCACGGCGGGCCGCATACCCTCTATGGCTGGTCACCGGTCCTCGAGTTCCAGGTTCTCGCGGCCGCGGGGATCGGCGTGTACTACTGCAATCCGCGCGGTTCCGAGGGCTACGGCCGCGAGTTCAACGAAGCGAACCTGCGCGACTGGGGGCCTGGGCCGACGCGTGACGTCATCGGCGGGATCGATGCGCTTGTGGCGGACGGCCTGGCGGACCCGGAGCGGCTCGGCGTCACGGGCGGGTCGTACGGCGGCTATCTCACGAACTGGATCATCGCCCACGACCAGCGGTTCCGGGCGGCGATCACCTGCCGCTCCGTGAGCGACATGACGATGCTGTTCCTGACCGGGGACATCAGCAGCGGCGACTGGGCCAGGCTCGAATTCGGCAAGACGCCATGGGACGACCCCGCCTACTACCGCGAGATCTCGCCGATCACTTACGCCGACGGCATCAGGACACCGCTGCTCATCCAGCACAGCGAGCGCGACCTGCGGACGACCGTTGGCCAGGCGGAGGCGCTGTTCACGGTCCTCCGTTCAAAGAAGCGGCCGGTCCGGCTCATGCGCGTTCCCGAGGAGTCGCACGAGCTGACGCGGTCGGGCACGCCGTATCGGCGGGCGGAGAACCTCGTCCAGGTCCGCGACTGGTTCCGCCACTATCTCGTAGACGGAAAGAGAGGCCTGCCGCCCCTGCCGAAGGCGCGCGCCGGGAAGTAGCCGCCGAGGACCCGCGCCGCGAGCCTGTCCGCCGCCCGTTGTCACGGCCGCCGGAACAAGGAACCAACCAGACGGTCCTGATCGGCCGGCGTGGGCGTCTCTACCGCCCGTTGGGAGGCGGTCAGGCCCTGAGGTGCCGCCGGACGATCGCCAGCCCGACAAGCAGGGCGGCCGCCAGGATCAGCGCGGCCGGGGTTGCCGGCCCCGTGCCATTGTCGCCACCGGACAGCGACACGACCGTGTCCGTATTCGGGAGCGGTGCACCTCCGCCGCCGCCCCCCGCCGCCGCGCGGACCCGGATCGTTCCGGTCATCGTCGGGTGGGGCGTGCAGGTGTAGCGGTACGTTCCAGGCACCGTGAACCGCACGGTCGCCGAATTGCCCTGGCCGATGTTCCCTGTATCGAACGCGCCGTTCGTCGCCGTGGCTGTATGGGCAACGGGATCGGAGTTCGTCCACGTGACCCGGTCGCCGGCGTTGATCGTGATCGTCCGCGGTGAGAACGCGAAATCGGCGATCGCGACCGTCCTGGTCGCCGCCATGGCGACACCGCCGCCCACGAGGAGCACCGTCGCGAGGGCGACGGTTCCCGAGATCACGGAGCGGGTCAGGGGGAGGGCGTGCGGGCGGGTCATACGGGTTGGGCCTCCGTGCGTGTCGACGTTCTCGTCGATTGTGCACGTTCCCAAGCTGCGGGGTCCTCCGGCTGTCGAGGCTGCGCCGATCGAACGTTCAGCGCCGGGCCGTCAACCTGCGCCAAACGATCGCCACCGCAACCGCAGAGGCGATCCCGACGATGACGATCGGAGCAAGCGATCGTTCGTCCGCGGCGGGCCCGACGAAGGCGGGCGCCTCAAACGTCGACGGCGGCGTCGCCGACCCGCCGCCGACGACCGCGGGGACCGGCACCGTCCTGGACATCGGGGCCGCGGGGCGCCGCACCAGGACCGCGAACCCCACTGCCGCCGCCAGCATGGCGATGACGACCATGGCAAGCAGACGGTCGCCGGTGCCGGTGGTGCCGGTGCCGATGGGAGCCGTATCGGTCGGGCGCATCGTCCCCGGGACCGCGGTGGCGCCGGTCGCAGGGGCGGTCGCGCCGGCCGCCTGGACGATCACGGTGGCGGTCATCTGCGAGTGGATCCGGCAGTGGAAGGGGAACGTGCCAGCCGTCGGGAAGACGAATGCTCCGGTGCCACCGTTGCCCGTGATGTTCCCGGCGTCCCACGACGCGTCGTCGGCGGTTGCCGTATGAGTCACGGCATCCGAGTTGGTCCACGTCACGGTATCGCCGACCGATACCGTGACGCTCGCGGGTGCGAATGCGAAATTGGAGATCGTGACGGCCTGGCTTGCGGCAAGGGCAATGCCGTTGCCAAGGACCGCAACAAGCACGAGTGCAGCGCATCCCAGGATGAGCGGTCGGATCCGATGCCGGGCGGGCTGGTGTGGCATCGGTCGGACCCTCCATGCGAGTCGGCGTCGCCACCAATTGTGCGCGTTCTCGGGTCTTGAGATATTGCCGTGGCGCAACCTTCCGGCGGCTACGCCTCGCGGTGACGAGAATTCGCGGAGGGCCGGTGTATCCTCACCGTCCCATGGCCACCACGCGACCGCCCGACACCCTCGCCCGAGAGCGCGCACACGAGCTCGTCCGCTCCTGGGACGGCCGCCCAGGCGCGCTTGGCAGCCTGCTCGGGCGCGTCAGCAGCGTCGACCAGGTCGGCGTCGAGGAGCGCGTCGACGCGCTCAAGAAGCGGTCGATCAAGAAGGCCTCGAAGCTGTGGGCGCTCGATCTCGCGATCCGGATGATGGACCTCACGACCCTCGAGGGAAAGGACACTCCGGGCAAAGTCCGGGCCCTCTCTCAGAAGGCGATGACGCCCCAGCCCGGTGACCCGACGATCCCGTCGGTTGCCGCGATCTGCGTCTACCCCGCGCTCGTCGCCGAGGCAAAGGACGCGCTCAAGGGCTCGACCGTCAAGGTTGCATCGGTCGCCACGGGCTTCCCGTCGGGCCAGACGTTCCGCGACATCAAGATCGCCGAGACGCGCGCCGCGGTCGAGGCCGGCGCCGACGAGATCGACATGGTCATCGACCGGGGGGCCTTCCTCAGTGGCGATTACCTGACGGTGTTCGAGGAGATCGTCGACGTCAAGGACGCGGCTGGCGACGCGCACCTCAAGGTGATCCTCGAGACCGGCGAGCTCGAGACGTACGACAACGTCCGTCGGGCGTCGGTCCTGGCGATGGCCGCCGGCGCCGATTTCATCAAGACATCGACCGGCAAGGTCGTCCCGGCCGCGACGATGCCGGTCACGCTCGTCATGCTCGAGGCGATCCGCGACTTCGAGCGCCAGACGGGGCGCCAAGTCGGGATGAAGCCGGCAGGCGGAATCCGGGTGGCCAAGGAGGCGATCCAGTACCTCGTGATCCTGTACGAGACCCTCGGGCCGCGCTGGATGACGCCGGACTGGTTCCGCTTCGGCGCGTCGTCGCTCCTCAACGATGTCCTGATGCAGATCGAAAAGGAGCGGACGGGCCGCTACCAGGACCCGGACTACTTCACCCTCGACTGATGGCGAACCGCGAATCACCTCCGGCGGCCAGACCGTCCCCGACGGCCCGGCCCCTCCCGCCGATCCCGGGCTTCATCCTTCGCCACCTCCAGACGCCGGACGACTACCAGCCGATGAACGCGATCGCCAACGCCGTCCGGGTGGCGGAAGGCAACAACTTCTACACGACCGACGAGCAGTTCTCGGAGTTCTACGAGAACCTCTCGGACTCCGACCCGGTCCGCGACGTCGCGATCGCCGAGATCGACGGGCGGCTCGTCGGTTACGGGCGGGCGGCCTGGCACGAGGAGCCGGACGGGCCGCGGATCTATGAGGTGATCCCGTTCGTCGATCCGCTGGTCGCGGGCGAACAGGTCTTCATGGCGATGGTCGACGCCCTCGAGGGTCGGTTGCAGGCGATCGCGGCCGACCACCCGGCCGCCGAGACGCTGTTCGAGACGTTCGGCGGTGACAAGGCGCCGGAGCGCGACGCGCTGCTGCGCGGCATCGGCTACGAGCCCGTCCGCCACGGCTTCTCGATGCTCCGGCCGAGCGTCGACGACCTCCCCGATGCTCAGCTGCCGGCCGGCCTGGAGATCCGCGAGGTCCTGCCGGAGCACCTGCCGGCGATCTGGGCAGCCGACCAAAAGGCATTCCGTGACGAGTGGGGATTCAGGCCCGCGACCGATCAGGACTACCACCTGTTCCTCAACGACCCGGTCATGTCGGACACGTCGCTGTGGCGGGTGGCCTGGGACGGGGACGAGGTAGCAGGCCAGGTCCGTGCCTACATCAACGCCGAAGAAAACGAACGGTTCGGGCGCCTGCGCGGCTATACCGAGCACATCAGCGTTCGCCGGCCGTGGCGCCGGCGCGGCCTCGCCCGCGCCTTGATCGCCGCGAGCTTCCCGCTCCTGCGCGCCCGCGGCATGACCGAGGCCGCCCTCGGCGTCGACACCGAGAATGTCTCCGGAGCCCTCCGCGTCTACGAGGGCTGCGGCTTCCAGCCGATCAGCCGAACGACGACTTACCGCAAGGTGCTCGCCTGAGGCGCGGTGCGAGGTTCCATCGGGGCCCGAGCGGTCAGCCGATCGCGGCCAGGTAGTGCATCACCGGCATGGCCGTAAGGAACGTGTCGGCGATGAGATCGGGGAGAACCGGCGACGTCGCCTCTGCGTCCGCCAGGCGCCGACCGAATGTCACGTCCTTGAGCCTCAGAAGCTCGGCGTCAGGGTGATCAGGCGGGAAGCCGGTCGGGACGCGGCGCAGCGAATGGGCGTCGTCGCCGATCGGCCCGAAGGTGGCCCGGAACTGCGGCTCTTCAATGAGCGCCCGCATCCGGCCCGGCTCGTCAACGATCTGCTGCCGGAAGGCATCGATCCAGGGCTTCTCCGGATGCCACATCCCGCCGCCGACGTAGATCTCGCCCGGAGCGAGATGGAAGTAGCCGCCGCCGGAGTGGACGTTCGCATTGTGCGATCGGGCGCCGGCTTCCACTGGGCCGCTGCCGATCCATGGAAAGCTCGCCCCGAGGTTCGTCTTGTATGGCGACTTGTCCTTCGAGAAGCGAACGTCGCGGTAGATCCGGAACGGCGATCGGGCGGGGTCGGCCCGGAGCGGGATATCACGGGCCGTAAAGCAGCCGTCGAGTGCTGTGATCAGCGCCTCGAGCGGTTCCTTGAGCAGCCGCTCGTACTCGCCCTTCCGCGGCTGGAACCAGGCCCGATCGTTGTTGGACGCGAGATCGGCGAGGAACTGGATGGCCTCTGGTCGGAAGCCGATGAAGACGGGTGCAGCGACGGCCATGACGTGGTCCTCCGGGTGGCGGCGTTGCGCCGAATCTACCGCGCGCCTCTTATCTGTCGGTTGCGTGTCCGCGTCATGGAACGCGTTCCAGCGGGCTAAGCGGATCCCAATTTGTAGGAGGCGGCGGCTGCGTCGACCACGGCATCCCGGCGGCAACCCATCGGAGGCGCCACTCCTCGAACAAGATGCCGCGATCCTCGTCAGTGACCCCAAATTGAAATCGGCACGATGGACAGATCTCGTACCCTGCGCCGCCGTATGGGGGTCGAGGCTCTTCCGTCAACGCCGGAAATCCGCATACAGGACAGGTGAACACCATGGTGCCCCTAGCCGTCCGGCGCGCCGAAGACAAGGGCGGCATTCAGGCCGCCGAACCCGAATGATGTCGACAGGATCCGCCGGTAGTCGCCGTTGCGCCCTTCGCGCAGGAGACACGGCAACAGCGCCGCAATGTCGGGGTCGGGCTCATCGAGATTGACCGATGACAGCGCCCAGCCGTCCCGGATCGCGAGCGCGCAGATCGCCGCCTCGATCGCCCCGGACGCCCCGAGCGGGTGGCCGTAGAGCGCCTTCGTCCCGCTGACCGGCACGCTCGCCGCCCGCTCACCGAGAGCCGTGGCAATCGCCCTGGCCTCCGCGATGTCGCCGATCGGCGTCGACGAGGCATGGGCGCTGACGTAGTCGATCTCCCCTGGTGCGACCCCTGCCTGGGACAGGGCGATCGTCGCCGCGCGGGCCGCCTCGCGGCCGTCGGCTCGCGGCTGGACCATGTGGTAGGCGTCCGAGGTGGCGCCGTAGCCCATCACCTCCGCGTACGGCTCCGCGCCGCGGGCTCGGACGACCTCGTCGGACTCAAGGACGAGCAGTGCTCCGCCTTCGCCCATGACGAACCCATCGCGTCGGGCGTCGAATGGCCGGCTGGCGTGCGAAGGATCGTCGTTCGCGCCCGACGACAGGGCGCGGATGATGTCGAACGCGCCAAAGGCGAGCGAGCTGAGCGGGATCTCGACGCCGCCAGCGATCGCGGCGTCGATCTCACCGGTCCGGATCGCGCTGACCGCCTCGCCGATCGCCACCGCTCCCGACGCGCACGAGTTAGCCGTCGAGAGGATCGGCCCGCGGACGTCGAGGGCGATCCCGAGGTTGGCCGGCGCCGCGCCGCCGAAGACGGCGAGAGCGAGGTTCGGGGCCACCTGGCGGATGCCCTTGGCCATGTACCGCTCGTGCTGCTCCTCGGCGTAGGCGATGCCGCCCAGCGCGCTCCCGAGATAGATCCCGATCCGCTCCGGTGACGCGGCGCCGCCCTCGCCCGGTCGGAGCCCGGCGTCCTCGAGCGCCATCTGCCCGGTGACGAGCCCGAACTGGCTGAACCGATCGAGCTGGCGGGCCGTCTTCGGCGGCATCCACGCGAGCGGGTCGAAGTCGTCGACCTGGGCGGCGACCTGCGAGCGGAACGGCGACGGGTCGAACCGATCGATCCGCTTGACCGGCGATCGGCCGGCGCGCAGCCCGGAGCGGAACCCGGCGAGCCCTGTGCCCGCAGCGGTGATGATCCCGATGCCGGTGATCCAGACGCGCGATCGATCGCTGCTCATGCTCATGTCTTCGCGTTTGCCGCGCCCGCGGACTCATCGTCGGCCAAGGCCTCCGCGATCGACTTGAACGTCGCCAGCGTTCGCGACGCGATCGGCCGGGTGAAGGCGCGGTCCACGAATGCCGCCCAACCGGGGATTCGAGGTCGGAAGTCGTGGTCGATCGAGACGCGGCAGCCGGCTCCCGAAGGCTCGATCCGCCACGTCACGTCCATCCCGTTCGTGGCGCCTCCGAGATGGACGAACCGGAGCCGCAGGGTGTCGGGTTCGCTCCATGTCCGCGACCGCCAGGCGACCGGCAGTCCTAGTCCAAGAACCGGCACGAACGGCCGCCGGGCGACCATCTCGGTGGTCAGGCGCCCCTCGCCGTCGCGCTCCAGCGGCCGGACACGGACGTAGTGAGGGAGCAGCCGCGGCCAGCGCTCGACGTCACGGGCGAGCCGGAAGACGAGGCCCGCCGGGGCGGCCATGTCGACCGAGATCGTGCTTCTCAACTGAACAGATCCGGGAAGGCGAGCTTCACGCCGAATGCCCCGAGTTCGACGAGTCGGAGCCCGGCGAGCTCGGCCCGCGAGACCCAGGCGCACGCGTCGGTCGTCCCGTCGACCTCATTGCGCAGCTCGCCTCCGACGATCCGCATCCGGTAGATGATCCCGAGAAAGTGGAGATCGCCGCCACCCGCGAAGCTGGAACTGCCATACACGTGGGAGAAGATGCCGGCGACCCCGTCGATCTCCCCGACGAACCCCGTCTCCTCCTCGAGCTCGCGGATCGCCGCGGCCTCCGGATGCTCGCCGAACTCGATGCCGCCGCCCGGCATCGTCCAGGCACCGACATCGACCTCCAGCACGGACAGCCGGGCCAGGAGAATCATGCCTTCGTCGTCGAGGCAGAGCGAATAGCCACCGATTCGGGTCCGCCGAGTCGTCTCGGCGGGCGCTGTCACGGCCGAATCCATCACGCGCGCGTCACGGCCGGAGCAGGGCGGCGATGAACCGCGGATCGAGTCCGCGCGAGGCGGGAACGAGGTCGCCCATCACAAGGCCCATCGTCTCACGGACGCGGCTTCGTCCGGCCAGCCGTCGTGCCGCATAGTCGAAGAGCACGGGCCTGGCCAGGAATGCCTGGACGAGAAGGCTCAGGACATCCTTCGATCGGAACAGCGCCGTCATCCCTCGCTCGTAGGCCTCGAGGCCATCTGGATCCCCACGCAGGTGCCGCTCGATCGCTACGGCCGCCAGTCGGGCCGACACCAGCGCCCGATGGAGACCCTCACCGGTGAACGGGTCGAGGAACCCGGCCGCGTCGCCGACGAGCAGCCAGCCTGGGCCGCCTCGCCGGGAGACGCGGTGACCGAGCGGCGCGGCGCCCTCGATCGTGTCGCAGCGCCCCGCTGCCCGCCAGTCGACGGAGTCATCCCTCGCGGGCCGGACATCGGCGAGGACGGCCTCGACGGTCCGTTCGGCGCCGCCGGCCCGGAGCCGTGCGGCCCACGACCGACCGAGCACGATGCCGACGTTGACAAGGCCGCCGGGGACCGGAGCGAGCCCGACGTATCCATCGCGTAACAGGATCATCCGGCCGTCGCGCGGCCGGGCGGGCCCGGGATCGGCTACGTGGAAGGTCAGGCCGACCCGGTCCGCGAGTCGCGGTGAACGCGCCACCCCAAACGATCGAGCGACCGTCGAGCGGATGCCGTCGGCGCCCACGATGACGCGGGCCTCAACGGTGGTCTCGCCGTCGTGGCCACGCGTGACGACCCGGCCGCGCTCGACCCGAGTGACCGCTACGCCGAGCCTGACGTCGGCACCGGCCCGCCGCGCCAGGTCGAGCAGCGCCGGGTCGAGCGCGGCGCGATCGAAGCTGGCCGCGTGAGCGCCGAGCGTGCCGTCGTCGCCGTACGTCAGCCGGAAGATCGTCCCCGAGCGGGTTTCTACGCGCATGGCCGGGATCGGCCGAACCACTGCGGCCAGCGTCCCGTCATCGAGCCCTGCGTCACGAAGCGCTGCAACGGAAGCGGGCGAGCTGAACACGCCGCAGGCGTGCCAGCGATAGCCCGGCGATCGCTCGAGGAGCCTCACCTCGTGGCCGCGACCCGCCAGCCTGGCGGCCAGGACCGCGCCCGCCGGACCACCGCCGACGATCGCGACGTCGATGGTCACGCCCGGATCGCCGCGATCGCGTAGCGGTGCCTGAGGATCCCGCCGAACTCGCCGACGGGCCGCAGTCCAGCCGCGGCCAGCAGCTCCAGCATCTCGCGACGCCGGTACGCCCGGCGAACGGACAGCGGCGCGTCGTGGCGGGTGTACGGGTTCCTCGTCAGCAGATGGGAGATCAGCCACGCGAAGCCCAAATGGACGGGTCCCCGGTCAAGGTCGTTGATCACGATCCCGAGGCGGGCCACCCGGGCCATCTCGGCGAGGAGGGCGATGGCGCCGTCCGGTTCGAGGTGGTGGACGACCAAGGACGCATGGGCGATGTCGAACGCGCGGTCCGGATGTGGCAGCGATCGGCCGTCGGAGACGCGAAGATCGAGGCCCTCGATGCTCTCGATGGCGGGCCGAGCGGCCCGCGCCGCGTGAAGCACCTCGCGTCGGGAGTCGATGGCCGTGACCTCGAGTGTCCGGCCTCGACGACGGGCGTCCGCCAGAAGGGCGATTGGAATGTCCGCGCCGCCCGTGCCGACATCGAGAATCGAGATCGGGCTGTCGTCGAGGTGGGTCGGCGCGGCGCTCAGCAGCCGGTCGACCGCCAGGCGACTCAGACGCACTCCGCCGAGCACCCGATTGATCCGTCGCAGGTCGCGCAGGTTCCCGGCGAGCACTGCCGGATCGTCCAGCGGCCCGTCGAGCAGTTCCTCGGCGTTCGTTAGCCGGTCCATCGACCGAGAGGCTACACCGCCACTCGGCAGGCGGCCCAGCCACGCCTGTTACCGTCGCGTCGGATGACCCACCCGATCGCGCACCGTCGGCTTGTCTTCGCGATCGTCGGACTGATCGCGGTCATCGGTGCGACGACCCCGGCCCTCGCGGCCGTCGCGGCCGTCTATCCAACTCAGAGCCTCGGCGACCGCGGGACCGACGTCGCGACGATCCAGCAGCTCTTCCACGCCCACCAATCAGACCCAGCGCCGCCGTCCGGCGGCCGCGCCGTCATCGTTCGAGGCATCAATCCGCTCATCGTCTCGATCGATGGGATCTACGGCGCGACGACAGTCGCCGGGGTCCGCGCGTTCCAGGCCTCGCGCGGCCTGCCAGAAACGGGCGTCGCCGACGCGGCGACCTGGTCGAAGCTCATCGTCACGGTTGGTCCTGGGGCAACCGGTGATGCAGTCGTGGCGGTCCAACGCCTCCTGCGCGAGAAGCGGTCGGCAGTCGTCCCCGCGAACGGTATCTACGGTGCGGCGACAGGGACCGCGGTCAAGGCATTCCAGGCGCACATGGGCCTCGCCAGGACAGGTTCAGTCGACGTTGCGACCTGGCGGGCGCTTGTCTGGCACTTCGAGCTGCCGAAGTTCTCGGCGGCGGCGCTGTGCGACTACTCGCACCGCAACGGACCAGCCAACTGGGGAACCGCGGAGACGATCTCCACGCTTGAGGCAGCCGGCGCCGCAACGGTTGCCGCTGGTTACGGCCGGATCGCGATCGGCGACGTGTCGCTGGAGCACGGCGGCGACATCATCGGGCACGTGACGCACGAGGTCGGCCTCGACGCCGACGTGCGTCCGATGCACAAGGCGAACGACCAATGCACGTCAGAAACGACCTGGAGAATGAGCGCCTACGACCGGGTCGCCACCCGCGCCCTGATCAACGCGATCCACGCTGCGACCTCGGGCCACGTCAAGCTGATCTACTTCAATGATCCGGTCCTGATTAGGGAAGGCCTGACGACCTTCCACTCTGGGCACGACGACCATCTCCACGTCCGGGTCTGCGAGGCCTCACACCCGCTGGGCGGCTATCGGTGCTGAGCGGCATGAAGAGCCGGCGCCGCATGCTCGGCGGTAGGGAACCACTCAGAAGGAGATCCCGGCCTTGCGCAGCGCCGGTGCCAGATCGTATGTGAGCGTTCCACCCTTCAACTGGCCGTCGGTGATCAGCGGCTTGAGCTGGAGGTTGGGGATCACGCCGAAGGTGACATCAGTCCCGTTGAGCTGGTCGAGGGCGAGGCGGCGAGGTCCTGGTTGGGTCAACGGGCCGATGACGATCGGCGCTGCGATGATGATGGTCGCGACCGCCTCGCCAGCCTTGATCTTGGCCAGCGCGTCGAGGACGTTCTGCTTGAGGAAGTCGAGCGCCGGCTTGAGATAGGGCATCAGGGCCTTGATGACGTCGCCAGCGCCGCCCGCCCTGGTCGGCGGCGGCTCGTCGGTCGGTGGGTCGCGCTGGATAAGCAGCGCCTGGGCCGTGACGCTGTTGTCGGGCACCTCGAAGTCGCCGAGCTGCTCATCGGACGCGGCGTACGGCGCGAGCGTCTCGACGACCGAGTTCGGGTCGAGATCCGACTGGACACCAGCCTGGACCGCGTCGATCGCGCTGTCGATCGCGGCAGGCTCGTCAGCCGCCGGTTCGTCCGAGCCGGGCGTCTCGTCCGCCGTTTCGTCCGTTCCCGACTCGCCGGACTCCTCGTCCGTGTCCCAAAGGCGCTGGATCGTCCGCCCCGAGCCGCCGCGCAGCAGCCCGGTCACGGCCGCATTGCCGGCGATCGCCTGGAGACGCATCACTGACGCCACGTTCGCGGGCAGACCTGGCCCGACGGCGGGCTGCGTCGTTCGCTCGGCTTCGGGTTGCTCGGTCTTCGCGTACCTGCGGTCGCGCATCAGGCTCCATATATCGCTCGACGTCACCGATCAGGATCAGCCGTGGAAGGCCGCTTCGACAGCGACGGAGAGGCACCTTCGACCGCCCCATCGGGCAAACCGCGGCGCGACATTCGCCTCCCGCCCTGAACGCTGGGCGTTCCGATGGACGAACGGGCCCGGCTCGCAACGAGGATTCGGGGCTCTCAGCCGTCGAATCGAATGCTCGGCGATCCATCCGGCGAACAAGCAGATCCCTGGGCCCAGAATCGCGGACACCTCCACCCGTAGGAACGCTGGGCGTTCAACAGCCCAGCGGTCGCGCTCAATCCGCGCGCGGCCGCCTATGCCTCGGCGTCGACGGGCGTGGGTGGCGGCGTCGGGCGCCGGCCACGAACAGGACGATGACGGGGACCAGGTAGCCGGCGTAGGCGATGAGCTCGAGGCCCTCGCGGGCAATGGAGGCTGTGCGAGGGTGCAGTGACATAATGGCTGAGCATGGCCACCGACACCGAGCCCAAGGGAGCCCGCACGGGCGCGATCAGCCGATCCGGCAACGGCGCTCCCTCGAGCTGGGGGCTCGGCGACGGGGCGGCGATCCCCTGGGAGTACGCGCCCGCGCCGGAGTCGCGCGACGTCGTCACGCTCAAGGAGGTCTACGGCCTCTTCATCGGCGGCCGCGAGGTCCCCTCGAGCGACGGCGCAACGTTCACGACGGTCAACCCGGCCACGGAGGAGCCCCTCGCCCTCGTCGCCCGCGGAACGGCCGCCGACATGGACAGGGCGGTCCGGACCGCCCGCAGGGCATTCCGCCGATCGTGGGGCCAGCTGGCCGGTCGCGAACGAGCGAAGTACCTCTTCCGCATCGCTCGCATTCTCCAAGAGCGGAGCCGCGAGTTTGCTGTCCTCGAGTCGATGGACTCCGGCAAGCCGATCAAGGAGTCGCGCGACGTGGACGTGCCCCTGGCGGCCGCTCATTTCTGGTATTACGCCGGTTGGGCCGACAAGCTCGACTACGCGTTCCCGGGCCGGGTCGCGCGGCCGCTCGGCGTCGCCGCCCAGATCATCCCGTGGAACTTCCCGCTGCTCATGCTCGCGTGGAAGATCGCACCGGCTCTGGCGGCGGGCAACACGGTCGTGCTCAAGCCCGCCTCGACGACGCCGCTCAGTGCGCTCCTCTTTGCCGACGTCTGCCGCCAGGCGGACCTGCCGCCCGGCGTGGTCAACATCGTGCCGGGCCCCGGCGAGATCGGGATGGCGCTCATCACGAACCCCGGGGTTGACAAGGTCGCGTTCACGGGCTCGACCGAGATCGGCCGGAAGATCTTCAAGGGCGTCGCCGGGACCGACAAGGCGCTGACCCTCGAGCTCGGCGGCAAGGCCGCGAACATCGTCTTCGACGACGCTCCGCTCGACCAGGCGGTCGAAGGCATCGTCAACGGCATCTACTTCAACCAGGGCGAGGTCTGCTGCGCCGGATCCCGACTGCTCGCCCAGGAGTCGATCGTCGAGCCGCTCGTCGAGAAGCTCAAGGATCGCCTGTCGACGATCCGGGTCGGTGACCCGCTCGACAAGAACACCGACGTCGGCGCGATCAACTCGAAGGCCCAGCTCGAGAAGATCACGGAGCTCGTGGCCGCCGGCCGGGCCGAGGGTGCCGACATGTACCAACCGGCCTGCGACCTGCCCGATCGCGGCTACTTCTTCCGCCCGACCCTGTTCACGAACGTCGCCCAGTCGCACCGGATCGCGCGGGAGGAGATCTTCGGGCCGGTGCTTTCCGTGCTGACCTTCAGGACCCCGGAAGAGGCGGTCGAGAAGGCTAACAACACGCCGTACGGCCTGTCGGCCGGGGTGTGGACCGACAAGGGCAGCCGGATCCTCGACATGGTTCGCAAGATGAAGGCGGGAGTGGTCTGGGCGAACACGTTCAATCGCTTCGACCCGACCTCGCCGTTCGGCGGCTACAAGGAATCGGGTTTCGGCCGCGAGGGCGGCATGCACGGCCTCCACGCCTACGTCCGGCTCGAGGACCGCTGATGGCTCCGACGCCGCGCCGCGCCCCGGCGGCAAAGGCGGTTGCGAAGGCCGCGACGCCCCCGGCAGCCCCGCGGATCGACGTCCGCAAGACCTACAAGCTGTACATCGGCGGCGCGTTTTCGCGGTCCGAATCCGGCCGGAGCTACGTGGTTACCGGCGCCGACGGAACGCCGCTCGCCAACGCCTGCCGCGCCTCGCGGAAGGACCTCCGCGACGCGGTCCGTGCAGCGCGCAAGGCGACCGATGGCTGGGCCGACAAGACCGCGATGAATCGCGGCCAGGTGCTCTACCGCGTCGCCGAGCTGATGGAGGGGCGGCGCGAGCAGTTCGTCGCCGAGGTCGCCGCCGCGGAAGGCATTCGCGATGCCGCAGCGCGCACGACCGTCGATCGGGCGATCGATCGGTGGGTGTGGTACGCCGGCTGGGCCGACAAGATCAGCCAGGTCCTCGGTAGCGCCAACCCCGTAGCCGCGCCGTATTTCAACTTCACGATCCCCGAGCCGACCGGCGTCGTTGGCCTCGTGGCATCTGAAGGGTCCTCGCTGCTCGGCCTGGTGTCGCGCCTCGCTCCGCCACTCGTCACCGGCAATGCCGTCGTCGTCATCACGTCGGAGACGCGGCCGCTCCCGGCGATCACGCTGACGGAGGTCCTTGCGACGTCCGACGTCCCGGGCGGCGTCGTCAACGTCCTCACCGGCCTGAAGCGCGAGCTGGTGCCGGTCATGGCCGCCCATGCCGACATCGACGCGATTGACGTCTGGGGCGTCCCAGACGAGCTCCGAAAGGACGTCGAGCTGGCGGCTGCCGAGGATATCAAGCGCATCTCGCGGCGCCCCGCCGGGATGTCAGATGCCAAATTCAACTGGCTCGATGACCGCGCGGCAGAGCGACCCGAGTGGATCGCCGCGTTCCTCGAGATGAAGACCGTCTGGCACCCGATCGGGATCTGACGTGTCCGCAGGCATGACCCAACGACCCTCGAGCGGCGGCCGCGATGCCGCCGGCATCGTCCACGTCGAGCGCCGCGTCTACGTCCGCGCCTCGCCTCGCCGCGTCTGGGCGACGCTTCACGATGCCAAGGGCCTGGCCGCGCTCTTCCCCGAGCTGACGATCGGGCCGGCCGATCCGCCCTGGCCGGCAGCCGGTTCGACGCGATTCGGAGAGGCTCACCTCGGGCTCCTGCGGACGGCCGTTCGGATCGAGAGCCTCGAGGCCCGCCCGCTCACCACGTTCCGCATCGTCGTCGTCGCCTCGAGCTTCGCGATCGAGCTCGGCTGGCGGATGGAGCCTCTCGCGGGAGGGACGCGGGTGATTCACGAGGGGTCGTTCGAGACAACCGACCGCTGGGCGGGGGTCCTGGTCCGGCTCGGCCGCGAGTCGATCGGCGCGATCACCGAGTCACACCTGCGGGCGCTGAAGGGACTGGCCGAAGCAGCTTCGGGGGAGGCGGCCGGGCCAGCGGCGTGAGCCACCCGCCGTCCATACCGTTTGCGGGCCTCCGCCGGAACGCGATTGCCCTTGTCGGCGGCCTTCTCCTGCTGATCGGTCTGTCGCTCATCCCCGATCTGACGCCGCCATCGAGCGAGCCGCCGCCGGTCATTCTCGTCCACGCCAGGATCACCGAGCTCCTTCCGCCGAGCAACGAGCCCGGCGCCCCCGACGCGAGGGTGCTCGTCCTCGACGGGCCCCAGGCGGGTTCGACGCTGGATGCGGTCCTCCAGGGCCCGTCGGGCCAGCAGTCCGTCCCGCGTTACGCGGTCGGCGACGAGGTGATCCTGAACATCTCGCAGCAGGGCACGGATGCCGACTTCATCGCGGTCGCCGATCGCTACCGGGTGCCTGCGCTCGCCGCATTGCTCGGCCTGTTCGCCGTCGCCGTGACGGTCGTCGGCGGCTGGCGCGGTGTCCGTTCGCTGCTCGCGCTCGCCCTCACACTTGGCGTGATCATCCGGGTCGTCGTGCCGCTCCTGCTGGCCGGCTGGAATCCCGTCCTGCTGGCCGTCGGCTCTGCCACGCTCGTGACGCTCGCGACGTTCCTCCTCACCGAAGGTGCGCGCCCGACGACGATCGCGGCCGCCGCCGGCACGTTCATCTGCCTGGCCCTCACCGCGGTGCTGGCGGTCGTCTTCAACGCGCTCGCCCAGTTCACCGAGCTCCAGGGGTCGGGCGATCTCGTCTACCTCCAGACCGTCGGCCGGCCCGAGCTCGATCTCGGCGGCCTCCTCCTGGCCGCGGTGATCTTCGGGGCGCTCGGAATCCTTGACGACGTGACCGTGACTCAGGCCGCCACCGTCCACGAGCTCTACGAAACGGACCCGCGGGTGTCGAGGACTGAGCTGTTCAAGCGGTCGATGAATGTCGGGCGGTCGCACATCTCGGCCACCGTCAACACCCTGGCTCTCGCCTACGTCGGGGCGTCGCTCCCGCTGATCGTCCTCTTCAACGCCGGCCAGCAGGATCCGTTCCTCACTGTGAGCGGCGAGATCGTTGCGGTCGAGGTGGTGAAGGCACTGGTCGGCAGCATCGGCATCGTGGCGGCCGTACCCGCGACGACGGCGATCGCGGTGCTCCTCGTCGGCCGGCCGCTCTTCGAGCGCGCGGATCGGGCGCGCGGCTGGTCCTGACGGGACACGGGGGCAGGCTCGCCAGAGTTCAGCATTGACTGAATCTTCTGAACGTCATACTCTTCCGTTCGTGACATCGGATGAGAGTGCGTTCGTCGAGGAGATGGGCCAGTTCCTTGCCGGCCTCGGGATGACCCCGATGGCCGGCCGGATGTGGGGCTGGCTGCTCATCTGCGAGCCGCCCGAGCAGTCGGCCACGGAGCTCGCCGAGGCGCTCCAGGCGAGTCGCGGCGCGATCAGCGGCACCGCTCGCATCCTCGCCAGCGCCCGACTGATCAAGCGGACGACGCGCCGTGGTGATCGGCGCGAGTACTTCAGCGCCCCGCCCGAGGCCCTCGATTCAATGCTGGCGAGCGCGAGTGCCATCTATCGACGCCTCCGCGAGATCGCCGAGCGCGGCCTTGCCGCAACGTCGGACCACGCGCCGAGCGCCCGGGCCCGCCTCGAGGAATTCCGCGACGTGATGAGGTTCATCGAGGTCGAGGTGCCGCTCGTGATCGATCGGTTCCTCCGCGACCGATCAACCAGGAAGGAAATGAAATGACGGCAGTCATCCAGATCGAGAAGCTCACCAAGTCGTATGGCCCGCATCGCGGGATCGTCGACATCGACCTCGAGGTCGCCGAAGGCGAGGCGTTCGGCTTCCTCGGCCCGAACGGCGCTGGCAAGACGACAACGATCCGCGTCCTTCTCGATCACCTCCGTCCGACGGGTGGTCATGCCCGCCTCTTCGGCATCGAGACCGCGGCCGATCCGGTCGCGATCCATCGGCGACTTGGTTACCTTCCCGGGGAGTTCGCGCTCTACGACAAGCTCACCGGCGCCCAGACGCTCGAGTACTTCGCCAACCTCCGTGGCGGGGTCGATCCGCAATACCAAGCGGATCTGATCGCCCGGCTCGACGTCGACCCGAAGCGGAAGTTCAAGGAATACTCGAAGGGCAACAAGCA
>JBBSCI010000028.1:0-24684 GCA_038250445.1 Candidatus Limnocylindrales bacterium
GCAGAAGATCGGGCTGATCGTCGCGCTCCAGCATCGGCCGGACCTGCTGATCCTCGACGAGCCGACATCGGGTCTCGACCCGCTCGTCCAGCAGACGTTCTACGAGATCATCCGCGAGGCGAAGGCGGAGGGCCGCTCGATCTTCCTCTCTAGCCACATCCTGAGCGAGGTCGAGAAGACCTGCGATCGGGTCGCGATCATCCGCGATGGTCAGCTCGTCAAGGTCGACCGGGTCGAAGGGCTCCGCGACCTGGCCCACCACGAGGTTGAGCTTCGTTTCGCGGGCGACGTGCCCCTCGGCGCGTTCGCGGCGCTGCCGGGCGTGAGCGACCTTGAGGCCGAGGATCACGTCCTCAAGATGCGGGTCTCCGGGCCGATCGCGACGGTCGTGCGCGAAGCGGCTCGCTATGAGCTGATCGATTTCGTCAGCCGCGAGCCGTCGCTCGAGGAGACGTTCCTCGCCCTGTACGGCCGGGCGGCGGACAAGGTGGCCTGAGATGACGTCCGAAGCGCAGCGGCGGCCCGCGACCGTCGTCCGTTCTCGCGTTCCACTGACCAAGCGGCTCTTCGGGCTGGGCTCTGTCTACGGCAAGACCCTGCGTGATTCGCGCCGAGCCATGATCATCGTCGGCGTCGTCCTTGCCCTTGCGCTCATCGGGGTCAGCAAGGCGATCGTCACCGAGTTCGCGACCCCCCAGTCGCGGCAGGAGCTGGGCAATCTGATCCGGTCGGTCCCGCCGATTCTGCAGGGGCTCGCCGGCAGGCCCGTCAACGTCGAGACGCTCGGCGGATACCTCCAGTACAAGTACGGCTCGTTCTTCCCGATCATCGCGAGCATCTGGTCGATCCTCGCGCTCTCCGCCACGCTTGCGGCAGAGGCGCGACGCGGGAGCCTCGAGTTCGTCGCGGCCACGCCGATGGCCCGTCGGCGGATCGCCCTCGAGAAGCTGGTCGGGCACATCACCGCGGTCGCGGTCGCGTCGGTGCTCATCTTCCTCTCGCTCGTCGTCGTCAACACGTTCGCGACGATCCCGGGCGACGAGATCCCGCTTGCTGCAGCTGCCGGCTATGCGATCTGGCTCGGCCTCCTCGGACTCGCCGCAGGCTCGCTCGCGTGGGCCGTTGCCCCGTTCCTCGGCCGCGGGGCCGCCGCAGGCATTGCAGGTTCCGTGATGTTCGCGGGCTGGATTCTCAATGGCTACCAGGCGGCGATTCCTGAACTTGCGCCGATCGCCAATCTGACGTGGTTCGGCTGGACGACCAACCATATTCCCCTGGCCGGCCTCTACGACTGGCCATCGCTTTTGATCGTCGTGATCGTCGCGGTCGTTCTTTTCGCGATCGGCGTGGAGGCATTCGTCCGTCGCGACATCGGGGTCACGTCCTCGATCCCGACGCCGAGCCTGCCGAACGCCCTGGTGGGTCTCCATGGACCCGCCGGACGGGCTGCCGGCCACAACCTTCCGTCAACCCTCGCGTGGGGCCTTGGCCTGGGTCTCTTCGGTCTGCTCATCGCGGGATCGGGACGGTCCTTCGTCGAGCAACTCGGCACGTCCCCGGACTTTGCCCGGCTCCTCGCGTCGATCTTCCCGGGGATCAACATCGGGACCGTCGGTGGCTTCCTCCAGCTCGTGTTCATCGAGTTCGGCTTCATCCTCGCCGGGCTGGCAGCCGCGACCCTCGTCGCCGGCTGGGCGTCCGACGAAACGTTCGGCCGGCTGGAGTTGCTGCTCGCAACGCCCCTCTCGCGGAGGCGCTGGGTCGTCTTTGGTGGCCACGGTGTGTTTGTGGGCGTCGCGTTCCTCACGGCGCTCGCGATGGTGGGTATCGCGATCGGTGGGAGCATCACGGGGGGTGACATCGTCACGCCCGTGGTCGGGACGCTCGCTCTCGGCCTGTACGCCCTGGCTCTGGCGGGGATCGGCATCGCGGTCGCCGGCGTCTTTGGGTCCGGATTCGCCGGGGCCACGGTTGCACTCATCACGGTCGTGGTGTGGATTGCCGACATCATCGCTCCGGCCTTGGGCCTGCCCAGGATCGTCCATGACCTCGCCCTGACCGCCCACTACGGCCTGCCGATGCTTGGTCAATGGGACATCGCTGGGATCGTTGCCTCGCTCGCCCTGGCGATCGGCGGGGTCGCGCTCGGCGCGTGGGGCTTCAACCGGCGCGACCTCGGGAACTGAACCTCGCCGCACTGCGGCGGTCCGTAGACTGCCGGGGTGGATCCCCTGGTCTTCGGCCTGGTTGCCGGCGCCGCCGTCCTGCACGTCACATGGAACGTCCTGCTCAAGACGGCCGGCGACCCGCTCCGGGCGGCGGCGGTTGGAATGACGGCCGCTGCCGCCGTCATCATCCCGGCAGCGGCGATCGGCTGGATCGCGATCGGCCGGCCCCCGATCCCGCCGGAAGCCGTTCTCCTTGGCCTCGCATCGGGCCTCCTCGAGGCAGCCTATTTCGGCTTCCTGGCCGCCGCCTACCGCCGGGGTGACCTGTCGGTCGTCTATCCGATCGCCCGCGGGACTGCGCCGCTGCTGTCCGTTGCGGTCGGGATCGGGATCCTCGACGAGCGCCTCGGTCCTGCCGGGATCGCCGGGGTCGCCGCGCTGCTTGCCGGGCTTCTCGCCCTGCAGCGGCCGTGGCGATACCTCGTCGCGGCGGGACGCCGCACCGGCGATCCGGCGGTCGCCTTTGCCCTCGCGACCGGCGTGATGATCGCCGGCTACTCGGCTGTCGATCGGGTCGGATCGCGGCTCGTCGAGCCGTGGTTGTACGCGGGGTTCATCTGGGCGTTCTGCATCGTCGCCCTGTGGGGGTGGGTGGCGATCGCCGAGCGCCTCCGTGGGGCAGCAACTGGCGGATCGGAGCCGCTCAACGTCCGGCGGGCGGCAGTCGGCGGCTGGATCACACTCGCCGCGTATCTCCTGATCCTCGCCGCGCTCAGCGTGGCGCCGCTCACCGCGGTGGCGCCGCTGCGCGAGTCGGCCATCGTGCTCGCGTCGGGGTGGGGGACCCTGAGACTGGGCGAGGGAGGCAACCGAGACGAGGCGATACGGCGGATCCTGGCTTCAGCGCTCGTCGTGGTGGGGGCGATCCTATTGGCGCTCGACGGGTAGCCGGCGCGCCGATCCTCGGCGCGTCCTCCGCGCTGCTCTTCGCGAGTTCGAACGCTAGGCGTTCCTACGGGCGAACGAGACGGACTCAGGGCCGCGATTCCGCCCGCTCGGTCGCCAAACGGATCGGCCAGCGTTCAATTTGGCGGGCGACCCGGCCTTGATGGCCAACTAGCGGCCACCGCTCCGTCCAATTGAGCGCCGGGCGTTCAACGCGACGAGGCCGCGGCGGCAACGAACGAAGGTTGAGTCGTCCCGGACTCGACGGCGCCCATACCGTGTGAAGCGTCCGGATGAACCGGGCGCCGAAACGGCGGAAGACACGTGGATGCCGATCTGATCGGACGGGCGCAACACGGTGACGAGGAGGCCTTCGCGAGCCTCGCCGTCACCGCAGGCGGCCGCCTCCACGCGGTCGCGCACAGGATCCTGCGCGACACACCGATCTCGCCGAGGATGCGACGCAGCAGGCGCTGCTGACCATCTGGCGAGACCTTCCGAAACTTCGCGACCCGGCGCGCTTTGACGCCTGGTCGTACCGGCTCCTCGTGCGCGCCTGCTACGCCGAGGGCCGCCGGACGCGCCGTTGGGCGCCGAACATGCGCCTCCTCCCGGCCGACGAGCCGGAGGTGGGCGAAGGCTTGAGCTCGGTCGTCGATCGCGACCAGCTCGAGCGCGGCTTCCGTAGGCTTTCCATCGACCATCGCGCAGTGGTGGTTCTCCATCACTACCTCGACCTGCCGCTCGACGAGGTCGCCGATGTCCTCGGCGTCCCCGTCGGGACGGTCCGATCCCGACTACATCACGCGATGCGCGGCCTGCGCGCGGCCCTCGAGGCCGACGCTCGCCCAGCGGCGCGGGAGGTTGCCCAATGAGCACCGATCGCGACGTCAACCGCATCGTTCGGTCGTGGCTGGAGGAGGGCGTCACGGCGCTCCCGGACCGCGTCCTGGACACCGTGCTCGACCAGCTCCCCGCGACCCCCCAGCGCCGTGCCTGGATGCCGGCGCGGAGGTTGAGCGACATGAATGCCTTCACGAAGCTCGCCCTCGCGGCGGCCGCCGTCGTGGCCCTCGCCGTGGCCGGGCTCTATCTGTTGCCCAGGCAGGGCGGCGTCGGCACCTCGCCGACGCCAAGCCCGGTGCCGTCGCCCACGCCAACGCCCATCGCGCTCCCCGCCAGCGGGCCACTCCAGCCCGGAACCTACACGATCGACGATCGAAAGTTCACGCAGGCCACCCACTTCATTTTCACGGTGCCCGCAGGCTGGACGAACACAGACCCATTCATTGTCAAGGAGGGCGGCCAGCCAGGTGAGGTCGGGCTCACGACCTGGGTCGTAAGCCACGTCTACAGCGATTCGTGTCAGCACACTACGGATACCCTGGTCAACGTCGGCACCTCGCCGGACAAGCTGGTCAGCACCCTGGTTGCCCTGAAGAACCGCGTGGTATCACAGCCGACCGACGTCACGATCGGGGGGTTTCCGGCGAAGCGACTCGAGCTGTCGCTACCGGCAGGTCTCGACATGAGCACCTGTACATTCGGGGCCATCAAAAACTGGCCGGATACCGGTCCCGACGAGAGCGGCGGACTGTGCTGCGGTGGGCCAGGGTTCGTCGATGTCGTGTACGTCATCAATATCAACGGCAAGCCCCTCGCGGTCGTTGCCAGACACCTGCCGGGCAGCTCCCCGCAGGACCTCGCCGAGCTCCAATCGATCGTGGACTCGATCCAGATCGACCCCTGACACAACGCGCCGGGTCGGGTGGCTCCGCCGCCCGGCCCGGCTCGCCCGCCACTCTTTGAACCATCCTGAGGTTGTTTCCGCCTATACGGTTGATCGCCGAGCATTCGAGCGATCGAGGATGAGGCGAGGATCGGTGACAAAGGCGGAGTTGGTCCTGCGGGCGCGCGAGGGTGATCGAGACGCATTCGATCTCCTGATGACTGCCGTCATCGACCACCTGTATCGGATCGCGCGCCTCATCCTCCGGGACGTCGACAGTGCCGAGGATGCCGTCCAGGAAGCCCTCGTCCGGTGTTGGCGCGACCTCCCGAGGCTGCGGGACCCGGATCGGTTCGATGCCTGGTTGAACCGACTTCTCCTCCACGCCGTCACCGACGAAGCGCGAAGCCGCCGGCGGTTTTCGGCCAAGGTCGAGGTCCTTCGCATCGAACCGACCCAGCCGGATGGCGCCGGCGCACTGGCAGACAGAGACGAGCTCACGCGCGTATTCGGGCGCCTGTCGCCCGATCATCGAACCATCGTGGTCCTCCATCACTACGTCGGGATGACCGTCGAGGATGCCGCTTCGACCATTGGGATCCCGGTCGGAACGGCCAAATCGCGACTGCACTACGCGACCGAGTCACTGCGCGCCGCCCTCGAGGCGGATGCGCGGAGTGGCTCGGCGAGGAAGGCCATGGCATGAGCGAGCGACCCAATCCCGATCTCGCGATTGCCGCATGGCTCGGCGATGAAGCCAGCGAGGGGGCGCCCGCGCGCCTGCTCGCGGCGACCCGACAACAGATCGAATCTACACGTCAGAGCCGTTCCTGGTGGCCGGCGCGGAGGTTCCGAGAAATGAACACTGCTCTTCGAATCGCAATCGCGGCGGCCGCCGTCGTGGCGCTCGTCGTGGTCGGCATCAATGTCCTCCCCAAGCAGGGCGGCGTCGGCAGTGGCCCGACCCCAAGCCCGACACAGACCCCAACACAGACCCCGTCGCCGTCTCCGACAGCTTCGCCGACCGTCGCGTCGAATCAGAACTTCACCGGTTCGTACGCTGCCGGGACGACCTATGCCATCGACGACCCATGCTGCGTTGCTACATCGGGGATGACCTTCACGATCCCTGCCGCCGGCTGGTACGCCCCGCTCGAGGCGTGGCGCATCGGCAAGAACGTCACGGATGGTTCGGACATCTTTGACCTGTATGTCGCCCCGTCCTTCGTCTCGAACGTCTACACGGGTGGCTGTCATTGGCGTGGGACCGAGCTTGATCCGGCCGTCGGCGCGACGGTCGATGACCTAGCGACCGCGCTCATCGCGCAGGCCGGGCCCGGTTCTTCCCCGCCAGCTTCCGTGACAGTGGGGGGTTACGCCGCCAAGAAGGTCGAACTGTTGTTACCGTCAGGCCTCGATGTCACGACGTGCGATTCCGATGGCGATCAGGCGATCTTCGGTCGGTTTGTCAGCGACAACGGATTCGGCGCCCAACCCTATACGCACGGCGTCGGGCAGCACAACACCTTCTACATCGTCGACGTCGGCGGCACGCGACAGGTGATCGACGCGATGTACCTGCCGAACGCGTCGGCGGCTGACCGCGCCGAACTCGATGAGATCGTCGCGTCGATCCGCTTCGAACCGCGGCCCGCCAGCCTGTCCCCATCGCCCTGACCGAACTCCGGCCGGGCGGTGCCTACCGCTCGGCCGGTTCCGCCTTTGCGTCCCGCCGCTCGAACAAGGGCCGCGAGCCGTATTTGGAGTTAACCAGCGCCACGCCACCGATCACGAGCGCCGTCCCTATCAGCAAGCGGGCGTCGATCGGTTCGCTCAGGACCAGCGCACCGAGCGTGATTCCGAACACCGGCAGCAGGTACGCCACCATGGAGGTCCTCGTCGCGCCCCACCGGCCGAGGAGGCGGAAGAAGACGAGGTAGGCCAGGCCGGAGCCGAGCAGACCGAGCCAGGTCACGGCGAACAGCGCCTCGGGCTTGATTGTCACGTCGAACGGTCGCTCGAACGTGAGCGTCAGGATCGAGGTCATCACGAGTGCGAAACCGACCTGGAACAGGGCCGGGATCATCGGTCGGAGGCCCTTGATGTTGCGCCGGGCATAGACGGCGCCGCAGGCGTACGAAAGCGTCGCACCGATGAGCGCGATCTCGCCGACCAGGTCACCGTTGGCCACCGCCGCGGGATCGAAGCCGACGAGGATCGCCACGCCGATGAACCCGACGACGAGGCCAGCGACTCGATTGACGGTGATCCGCTCGTCACGCAGGAAGATCGCGGCGATCACGATGACGAACAGCGGGACCGGGGCGGTCAGGATGGCCGCAAGCGCCGAGTCGACGGTCAGCTCGGCCCATGTGATCAGCGAGAACGGGATCGCGATGTTGATGGCGCCCATGACGATGAGGTGCCCGTAGATCTTCGGATCGCGGGGCAGCGACTCACGGGCAACGGCGACCACCGTGGCCAGAAGCGCGAAGCCGATGAGCAGCCGCAGCGTGATGAGCATGAACGGCGGCAAACCGGCTTCGACGCCGATCTTGATGAACAGGTAGCTGCTTCCCCAGAAAAAGCCGAGCAGGAGGAACAGGACCCAGTCGATCCGGGAGGAGCGGGACGCGGTCATGTGGGCATCATCATAGCGATCGTTGGCCTAGCTACATGATCCAAGGTTCAGTTGACACATGCTGTCAGGAATCGAGAACACGGGTCGGCGCCAATTGGTTGCATCTACCATGAAGCAGTCAAGGACTGGAGGGACGATGCGGCTCTGGGGCGGGCGGTTCGGGGAGGACAACGACGCGCGGGTGGCCGACTTCACGCGCTCGATCGATGTCGACGCCGAGCTGGCTCTCGATGACCTTCGCGGTTCCGTGGCCCATGTTCGCGGGTTGGGTCGTGCCGGCCTCCTGAGCGACAACGAGGTCGAGGCCCTCGTCGCGGGCCTCGAGGGACTCGCCGGCGAGGTCGAGGCGGGCACCGTCGAGTGGGATCCGGCCCTCGAGGACATCCACATGAACGTCGAGGCGGCCCTCGCCGAGCGGATCGGGCCGGTCGCGGGCAAGCTCCATACCGGGCGCTCGCGGAACGACCAGGTCTCGACTGATCTCCGCCTCTGGCTCCGCCGGGCGATCGAGCACCTTGATCTCGCGCTCCTCGAGATGGAGCGGGCGCTCGTCGGCTTTGCGGTTCGCGACGGCGAGGCGATTCTGCCGGGCACGACCCACATCCAGCCGGCCCAGCCGGTGCTCCTCGCTCATCACCTGCTCGCCTACGTCGAGATGCTCGAGCGCGACCGCTCCAGGCTCGCGGGCGCCGGCCGACGGGCCAACGTCAGCCCGCTCGGCGCTGGGGCGCTCGCGGGTGCCGGCTATCCGATCGACCGCGAGGCCGTCGCCGCGGAGCTGGGCTTCGACGGGGTGACGGCGAACTCGATCGACGCTGTCGGCGATCGGGACTTCGTCGTCGAGGCCGTCGCGGCGGCGGCGCTCGGCATGGTCCATCTCAGCCGGCTCGCTGAGGACCTCACCTGGTGGTCGAACCCGCGGTTTGGGTTTGTCAGGTTCGCCGATTCCTTCTCGACCGGCAGCTCGATGATGCCGAACAAGCGCAACCCGGATCCGGCCGAGCTCGTGCGCGGCAGGACGGCCCACGTGATCGGCTCGCTGACGGCCGTGCTCACCCTGCTCAAGGGCCTCCCGCTCGGCTACCAGCGCGACCTCCAGGAGGACAAGCCGGCCCTCTTCGGCGCCATCGCCACGTGGGAGGCGTCGCTCGGGGTCATGGCCGGACTGATCGGCACGATCAGCGTCGACCGCGACCAGATGCGGGCCGCCGCGGACGAGGGCTACACGACCGCGACCGCCGTTGCCGACGCGCTCGTCCGCCGCGGCGTGCCATTCCGGGCGGCCCATCACATCGTCGGGTCGCTCGTGGCCGAGGCCGAGGAGGAGGGGATCGGCCTCGACGCGGTCCCGGACGCGATGATCGGGCTGGCCCTGGGCGCCGCCGGCGACGAGACGGCCCGCGGGCTCGCCGCCGAGGCGGGGATCGGGGAGGAGATCCGCAAGGCGGCCTCGATCGAAGGCGCCATCGAGACCTGTGACGTGGTCGGCGGAACGGCGTCCCGCCGCGTAGCGGAAGCACTCGCGGCGACACGGCGGCGACTCGGCGCCTGACCCATCGGATCGCCTGTCGTCGGGCGCGTCCAGCTTCCTATGTCGCAGGCATATGCGACAGCGGAAGCCACAAGTCGGTCGCCACATCCCTTTCTGGTGGGAAGAATCGACCGATTCGGGCGCCGATTCGTCGATTGTTCCTGTCCTTTGGGACGGATCGACGCGTCAACGGCTCCCGTTGACCGATGTGCCTACGGCATAGGAATCGTGGCTGTGAGGGCTGACACGCCGCCGCCCTGACCCTCAGCCGCGGTTGCGCGCCTCGCTGATCTTGGGTCTCATCGCGTCTGGCATCGGTCACGCCGGCGAGCGCGGATCGGTCGGACGACCGATGACCACGGCCGGTGCAGTTGGGATGGTGCTTGAGCAACGACCGGGCACCCGCCCGGCGACACCACGGGAGGATCGTAGATGGGAGCTCAGATCGACGTCCACACCAGCTTCTGCAACCCCTGGAGGGTGACCCAATGAACACGCGACTTCGGCGCATCGCGGCCGGCCGACCGCGCCGCCTGCCGATCATCATCGTGGCTCTTTGCGCGATTGCCGCAGTCGCAGCCGGAGCCACCACCGCCGCCTCGACGAAGGACCACATGTTCGTCGACGCAAAGCTCGCAACGGCTCCGTTCAACAACATGGACGTGGCGCTGGCCGCCGGCTACGCCAAGTTCTACAAGTGCACCGATGAGGACAACCTCGGCGCCATGGGCCAGCACTTCGTCAACGGCCCGCTCGTCGATGACCCGGCGCTCGATTCGCTCAGGCCGGAGGTCCTCGTCTACGAGCCGAAGGCCGTCGGCTATCGCCTCGTGGCAGCCGAGTATGTCGTGATCAAGTCAGCCTGGGACAAGGTCAACACCCGGCGACCATGGCTGTTCGGCCAGCAGCTCAAGCTGGTCAAGGCACCGAACCGCTACGGCCTGCCCGACTTCTACGAGCTCCATGTGTGGCTCTGGAAGACTAACCCGCGTGGCGTCTTCGACGACTGGAACCCGCGCGTGAGTTGCCGCGGTCAGGGCGACTGACGAGCTCCTCCCACCATTGCCAGGCCGGCCCACCGAGCGGGCCGGCCTGGTCGTCGACCTACCGGCCGTGCCGGCGCGCGCGCTACCATCGGGGCCACTCGTCGCGAGGGACCGATGCTCACGCTCGACACGATCCGCCAGGCACCCAAGGCGCTGCTCCACGACCATCTCGACGGCGGGCTGCGGCCCGCAACGATCGTCGATCTCGCTCGTGAATTCGAGTACGCGGCCCTGCCGACGACCGACCCCGACGAGCTGGCGGCCTGGATGCGCCGCGGCGCGGACCGCAAGTCGCTCGAGCTCTACCTCGAGACGTTCTCCCACACCGTCGGCGTCATGCAGGAACGCGACGCGATCATCCGGGTCGCCGCGGAGTGCGCCGAGGACCTCGCCGCCGACGGGGTCGCCTACGCCGAGGTCCGCTACGCCCCGGAGCTCTCGACGGAGCGAGGGCTGACCCTCGACCAGGTCGTCGAGGCGAACCTCGAGGGCTTCCGCATCGGGTCGGAGCGCGCGGCCGCGGTCGGCAATCCGATCACGATGAAGGTCCTCGTCACGGCGATGCGCCAGGCGGCCAGGTCGGTCGAGGTTGCGGAGTGCGCCGTCCGCTGGCGCGACGCCGGCGTCGTCGGCTTCGACATTGCCGGCCCCGAGGCCGGCTACCGCCCGACCCGCCACCTCGACGCGTTCGATTACGTCCGCCACGAGAACTTCCACATCACGATCCATGCCGGCGAATCGTTCGGCCTGCCGTCGATCTGGGAGGCCCTCCAGGTCTGCGGCGCGGAGCGGCTGGGCCACGGCGTGCGGATCGTCGACGACATCCATGTCCGCGACGACGGCACCGTGGAGTTTGGCCGCCTGGCCGCCTACGTCCGCGACCGCCGGGTGCCGCTCGAGATGTGCCCGACCTCGAACGTCCACACGGGCGCCGCGCCGTCGATCCGCGAGCACCCGATCGACCTCCTCCGGCGCCTCCGCTTCCGGGTCACGGTCAACACCGATAACCGACTGATGAGCGGCGTCTCGATGACGTCGGAGTTCGCCGCGCTCGATGAGGCGTTCGGGATCGGCCTCGCCGAGATGGAGTGGCTGACGATCAACGCGATGAAGTCGGCGTTCGCCCCGTTCGACGAGCGCCTCCGGCTCATCAACGAGGTCGTCAAGCCGGGCTACGCTCGGTTGCGGGCCCGCGAGTCGCAGGTCGTCGTCGCCGCCGGCCAATGACGGGACCGCCCGAAGCTCACCACCAAGACCGACCGCAAGACCGACGGAGGGAACCTGTGGCTTCGATCAGACCGATCCGACTCGGCATTCTCGGCGCGGGCCGGATCCTCGACCGATTCCTCCCCGGCGCCGAACGATCGCCGGCCATCGAGCTCAACGCAATCGCCAGCCGTGACGCCGAGCGCGGGCGTCGATTCGCCGCCGAGCGCGGCATCGCCCGCTCATTCGACTCGTACGAGGAGCTCCTGGCCAATCCGGATGTCGATGCCGTCTACATCTGCTTGCCGAATTCATTGCACCACCCTTGGACGATGCGGTCGCTCGGGGCCGGCAAGCACGTCATCTGCGAGAAGCCGTATTCGACGAGGGTGAGCGAGGTCGAGGAGGCGCACGACCGGGCCGACGCGGCGGGTCTCGTCCTGACCGAGGGCTTCATGTGGCGCCACTCGCCGCACGCCCTTCGGTTCGTCGAGGAGCTACCCCGGATCGGCGACCTGCGGACGATCCGCTCGACGTTCAGCTTCTCGATCGACTCCGAGACCGACATCCGTCTGAGCCGGGAGCTCGCGGGCGGTTCGCTCATGGACGTCGGGACGTACTGCGTCAGCGCGTCGCGGCTGATCGCGGGGCGTGAGCCCGTCGCGGCGATGGGGATCGCCTGGCCGGCCCCATCCGGCGTCGACGATCGGTTCAGCGGGATCCTCGACTTCGGCGACGGCGTCGTCGCGACCCTCACGTCGGGGTTTCGGAGCGACCACTCGGGCATCGAGGCGATCGGCTCGCTTGGTTCCCTTCGCCTGGACGGCCCCTTCCTCGGTGGTGAGACGACGCTGACCGGACCGGACGGCTTCGAGGCGGAGATCCCGAAGGTGAACTCGTATGAACTCGAGCTGGACGATTTCGCGGCGGCGATTCGCGGCGAGCATCCTGTGCGCCTCGGCCGCGCTGACGCGCTCGGCCAGGCACTCGCGCTTGCCGCGCTCTACGAGTCCGCCGCGTCGGGCAGTCTCGTCGCGATCTGACGGCCGTCAGTCGGTGTGGAACACCTCGCGAAGGGTCTTCCACCACGTCCCGGGGTCCCGATCGGGGAGCGGCTCCTGCATCGCGTCGGTCAGGGCCCACCAGCGCGTGGTCTCCGGATCGGCTGCCATCGCCGCCATGTCGGCCGCGAAGTTGTCCCCGACGTACTCGAAGTAGGCAAACAGCTGGGCGCCATCGCGGTAGATCGAGTAGTTGCGGATGTTCGAGCGGCGGATCTGGTCGAGGACGCCCGGCCACGGCGCCGCGTGGAGGCGCTCGTACTCGTCGATCGCCTCCGGCCGGACATTGATGCGTTGGCCGAACCGCCTCATCGCTCGGCGCCGGCGGCGCCTGATGCGGCCGCCGCGGCCGCGACCTCGCTCGCGATCGTCCGCCACGCCGCGCCGGGGGGGAACCGGTAGCGGGCGAGCGACTCCGGCCGCATCTCGGCGCTGTAGCCGGGCAGCGACGGCACGCGATATCGGCCGCGTTCGACCACGACCGGATCGAGGAAGTGCTCGTGGAGATGGTCGACGTACTCGATCATCCGGCCGTCGAGTTCGCCGCTGACACAGACGTAGTCGACGACCGAGAGGTGCTGGACCAGCTCGCACAGGCCGACGCCCCCGGCGTGGGGGCAGACGGGCACGCCGAACTTCGCGGCTAGCAGCAGAACCGCGACCACCTCGTTGACCCCGCCGAGCCGGCACGAGTCGATCTGGCAGACCGAGATCGCCTTGGCCTGGAGGAACTGCTTGAACATCGTCCGGTTGTGGACGTGCTCGCCGGTCGCGACGCGGATCGGGGCCACGGCGCGGGCGATCGCCGCGTGGCCCAGGATGTCGTCCGGGCTCGTCGGCTCCTCGATCCAGTAGGGGTCGAACCGGGCGAGTGCGCCCATCCAGGCGATCGCCTCGCCGACGTCCCAGCGCTGGTTGGCGTCGACCGCCAGCATCAAGTCGGGCCCGATCTCCTCGCGGACAATCGTCGCCCGGCGGATGTCGTCCTCGAGGTCCGCCCCGACCTTCATCTTGAAGCGCGTCCAGCCGTCGGCCAGCGCCTCGCGGCAGAGGCGGCGGATCTTGTCGTCGTCGTAGCCGAGCCAGCCAACCGAGGTCGTGTACGCCGGGTAGCCGTCGCGCTGGAGCTGTTCGAGCCGGGCGGCCTTCGTCGACGCCAGCGGCGTGATCAGGGCGAGCGCGTCGTCGCGGGTCAGCGCGTCGGTCATGTAGCGGTAGTCGACGAGGTCGACCAGCTGCTCGGGTGTCATGTCGACGAGCAGCAGCCAGAGCGGCTTGCCGGCGCGCTTCGCGAGGAGGTCCCAGATTGCGTTGACGACCGCGGCGGTCGCGAGATGGATGGCACCCTTCTCCGGGCCGATCCAGCGCAGCTGGCTGTCGCCGACGATCTCCCGCCAGAAGCCGCCCATGTCGGCTGCGAGCCCCTCGACCGAGCGCCCGAGCACGAGCGGCTCGAGGGCATGAACCGCCGCGACGACGACCTCGGTCCCGCGCCCGATCGTGAACGTCAGGCCGTGGCCAAGCGGCCCGCCGGGCTCGTCGGTCCGGATGATCACGTAAGCGGCGGAGTAGTCCGGGTCGGGGTTCATCGCATCCGACCCGTCCAGGGTCCGCGAGGTAGGAAACCGAATGTCGATAACGTCGAGGCCGGTGATGATTCCCACGGTCAGCCCTTCAGCGCGCCGAGCAGGAGCCCGCGCGAGATGAACCGCTCGAGGACGATCGCCATGACGACGACGGGCGCGATCATGATCAGGACGAGGACCGACATCGCCCACCACTGCGGGCCGCGGGTCGCGTCCTGCGCCGCGACGAGCAACGGCATCGTCTGCGAGTCGGCTCCCGAGAGGATCAGCGCGAGCAGGTACTCGTTCCAGGCGAAGATCAGCACGATCAGGAATGTCGCCACGAGACCCGGAACGGAGAGCGGCAGGACGATCGATCGCAGGATCTGGTAGATCGACGCGCCGTCGACCGACGCGGACTCCTCCAGCTCCTTCGGGAAGGCGGCGAAGTAGTCGCGCATGAGCCAGACCGCGATCGGCAGGTTGACCGCGACATACGTGACGATCAGGGCCAGCTGGCTGTCGAGCAGGCCGACCTGCTGGAACAGGACGTAGATGGGGATGACGACCGCGATCGGCGGGAGGATCCGCTGCGAGATGAGCCAGAAGGCGATGTCGCTGTTGCCGAGACTCCGCCGGAAGCGCCGGCCGAGCGTCTGGGCGAGGATCACGAACACTCCGATCCCGGCCGGGACCGCGATCTGCCATGGCGCCCCGAACACCTGGGCGACGAGCGCCAGGCCCAGCGAACCAATGAACAGCCCGATGATCCCGACGCGCGGCCGGTATGTGAACCGCACGAGCGCATACGCCGACGTGGCACCGAGGACCAGCGCAAGCAGCGCGCTCGAGAAGCCGACGATGATCGTGTTGAGGTAGGGCCGCAGCGTGTCGTTGCCGAGCTCGACGAGGATGTACTTCCACGCGTCGAGCGTTGGCTGGAAGTCCACGAACGGGATGTAGAACGGGCCGCGATCGACGTCGACCGGGAGCTTGAGCGAGGTCACCGCGACCCAGTAGAGCGGGAACAGGACGACGAACGCCCAGAGGATCAGCAGGACGTACGCGCCCAGCTTGCCGAGCGGCGGCAGGTCGACAGCCGAGCGCCGCCGGAGCGGGTTGCGGACGGTCATGTTGTCGCCCCGGCGACGCGTCGCCGGATGAGGCTGACATAGGCCGTCGCCACGATCGTGACGATGATGAGCAGCAAGTACGCGATCGCGGCAGATCTGCCGAGGTTCAGGGTGCGCCAGTCCAGGTAGGCCTCCAGGCTCAGCGACTGGGTCGCGGTCCCTGGGCCTCCGCCGGTGAGGATGTTCGGCATGTCGATGATCTTGAAGCCTTCGATCATCCGGATCAGCACGATCGTCGTGCTGACCGGCAGGATCGCCGGCAGCGTGATGTGGATGAACGAGCGGAAGCGGCTCGCCCCGTCGACGAGGGCCGCCTCGCGGACCTCCTGGTCGAGTCCCTCCAGAGCGGCGAGAAGGACGATGAACACGAATGGCGTCCACTGCCAGGCATCGCCGATCAGCACTGCGACGCGCGCCAGCCACGGATCGTTTACCCAGGTGAAGTGGCTCAGGCCGAAGGCCGCCCAGAGCGGCTCGAGGGGTCCCTTGGTGGTGTCGGTCATCATCCGGAACATGTAGCCGACGCCAATCGGAGTGATCGTCAGGGGCAGCAGGAAGACGACCCGGAAGAATCGGCGGCCCCAGAGCGGCTGGACCGCGAGCAGCGCAAGGCCGAGCCCGAGCGCGTACTGGATCGCGATGCCGGCGAACACGTAGATGAACGTGACGATCAGCGCCCCGGGCCGGCCGCCATCAGCGGCTAGCGTCCCGACGATGATCCAGAGGAGGCCGAGGAAGAGGAGTCCGCCGACCAGGCGGAGGAGAAGGCCTAGTCGGCGGACGCGACCACTGCGGACGCTGCGAAAGAAGACCCACGCGGTCAGAGCGACGCCCACGGCGAGGATCGCCCAACCAATCGGGGTTGGCGTCTTGACGACGCCGATGAGGTGGTTGCGCTCGGTGCCGAAGAGAAGGATCTGGAAGTTCGTGAAGCCGATGAAGTTGATGTCGACGTGGCCCTTCGCGAAGACGAGCCGCGAGAACGCCAGGGTCAGCGAGGCAACGAGCGGGAAGATCGACAGGAACAGGATGACGAGGACGGTCGGCCAGATGAACAACCACCTGGCGGCCCCGTCCGAGCGCCACGCGCCGAACGAGGGGCCCGCTCGGCGCGTCAGGCGCGTACCGCGGGTCACGCCATGACTGGCAGGACCCTCTGATTCGATTTCGATCGATCTATCGCTGGACGCCAAGGCTCGACGTGTAGGCCGAGAGCTGCTTGTCACGGCCCTCCGCGTCAGTGATCTGGTTCCAGCCGTCGGTGATCGCCTGCATCGTCTCCTCGACAGACAGCTCACCGGCAATGTACTGCGCGAGAGCCGTATCGAGGACGTCCTGCTCGTATTCCTTCGACTTCGGGATCCGAAGATCCAGGATCATGTTCGGATTCTGAAGGCTGGCCTTGATCGCGCCGAGATAGTTGGCGGCCGCCTGATCGCTCATGCCGACTTTCTTCCACGGTGCCGGGTCCTCGAAGTGCGAGGTCCGGTACGGGTTGAAGCCGGTCTTGCCGAGCGTCACGTCCTCGCTGGACTGGGCGGGAGCGCTCATGTAGGCGAGGAACGCGTAGGCCGCGTCCTTCTTCTTGGCGTCGCTGGCGGCGTTGATGGCGCCCGACCAGCCGCCGAACGAGGCGAACGGCGCGTAGTTGACGCCGTTGACCGCGTTCGGGCAGGTCGTCGCGTCGCACGGGACGAGCTTGCCGCTTGCGCGGTCGAGAACTTCCTTCCAACCCGGAGTGATGACGGCGCCGACCTTGTCCTGGACGGTCGAAGTCTTCGGATCGAGCGCAAGCGTTCCGATATCGCCCCAGTCGAGCGAGAGTGCGCAGCGACCGGTCGTGAACAGGCCGCGGGTATCGCCAACGCCGAGGTTGGCCTCGTCGGGCGGACCGGAGTCCATCGTCTTCTTGTAGGTCTCGAGGGCCTTCTTGAGGGCATCGTTGTTGAAGAGCGGGTTCATGTTCGTCGTGTCGAAGAAGGCGCCCTCTTCGGTGCCTTTGGCCTGGAGCAGGCCGCCGGCGACCGAGATGATCCACCAGAAGCTCTGCTGGCCCTTCTTCTTGGCGATGCATGAGCCGTAGTCGGGCTTGCCGTCGCCATTGAGATCCTTGCCCTGGAACGAGGCCGCAGTCGCCAAGTACTCATCCCAGGTGGTCGGTGGGGTCGTGATCAGGTCCGACCGGTAGTAGACCATGTGGAAGTCGCCGTCTAGCGGGATCGTATAGACCTTGCCGCCGTATGTTGCGTTGAAGTCGCGGAAGAACGGACCGACGTCCTGCCAGTTGAGAACGGGATCGGCGGTCACTCGCGAGCTGATGTCCTCGAGGTAGCCCGGGCCCACGAAGTCGCCGAGCCACTGGGGGTTGAACACGAATGCGTCGTAGCTGTTCGTGCCCGCTGACAGGTCGAGGATCGCCTTCGTATAGATCTCCTGGAAGCCGACGGCCTCGACGTTGATCTTGGCGCCGGTCAGCTTCTCGAAGTCCGGCGCGCGCCGCTGGAGCGGCTCGGCGACCTGTGGACCGTTGAACGTGAGCAGGTTCACGGATACGCCGCTGAAGTCCTGGCCACTGGCTGAAGCGCTCGCTGCCGGCTGCGATGAGGGCTGAGACGAGGCTGCCTGGCTAGACGACGCAGAGGGCGACGGACTCGCGGCAGCGCCGCAGCCAGTCACCACGAGAATCGGGATGATCGCCGCCGCGACCATGCGGAACCGCGACACCACGGGTGGACCCTCCTCCTGCTGGCCATTCCGGCCACCCGTACAGCATGTTGAACAGGTGGCGGTATGCTGGACAGTATGCGGAGAGGTTGCGGAATAAGTCAAGATGCGGAACGACAGCCAGCCGGCTGTCCATCCGCTATGATCGCAGTCGGGAATGTCGGACGTCGGACGTCCCGCAGGCAGGAACGGAGGGACCGGGCGTGACCGGCGTTGAGGAACTGGTCGATCAGGAGGCTGGCGGCAGCTCAGAGTCGCTCGCACCAGCCGTCACGCGCGCAGCCGCGATCCTCGATGTCCTCTCCGAGAACGCCTCGCTCGCCGTCGGGCCCAGCGAGCTGGCCAGACGTTTGGGGCTCCCCAAGTCGTCGATCGCGAATATCTGCGGCGCGCTCGCCGACGTCGGAATGCTGCGGCGCGTCGGGACGGGCTTCGCCCTTGGCCGGCGGCTCGCCGAGCTTGGCGGCGCGTATCTCATGGCCGTCGACATGGTCCAGGAGTTCTACGAGGCCTGCCGCCGGCTGCCGACCGGCTCGGAGGAGACCGTCCAGCTGGCCGTCCTCGATGGCCTCGAGGTGACCTACCTCGCCCGCCACGACGGCCGCCAACCGGTCCGGCTCACGTCGCAGATCGGCCGTCGCCTGCCGGCGACCAGCACGGCGACCGGCAAAGCGGCTCTCGCGTCGCTTGACATGCGCGAGCTCGAGCGCCGCCTCGCCGGCGTGACGAGCCTTCCGGCCTCGACCCCGAACGCCCACCGGACCGTCGACGCCCTGCTTGCAGACCTCGACGGGGTTCGATCTCGCGGCTATTCACTCGACGACGAGGAGACCGTGGAGGGGGTCGTCTGCTACGGAATCGCGGTGCCCGGGAGCCGGCCGGGCGAGGGCCCGAACGCGGCGAGCATCACGCTCCTCAAGGCTCGTGCCACGGACGACCGGGTGCCCGCGCTCATCAGCGATCTCCGAGCGCTCGCCGATGAGCTGTCGGACCCGCTTCGGGCGCTCGATCGACCGGGGACCGCGCCAGCCAGCTGAGGCGGATCAGGCGTCGACGGCGAGCCGATAGACCTCGATCGCGTTTCCGCCGAAGACCGCGACGCGTTCCTCCGGCGCAAGGCGGGCCAGCAGCGCCTTCGCGGCGTCGAGCACCTCGGCATAGGTTCCGGCGAGCAGGCAGACGGGCCAATCGGAGCCGACGAGAAGTCGCCCGGGCCCGAACGCGTCGATCGCGACGTCCACGAATGGAGCGAGGTCCGCAGGCTTCCAGGTCTCCCAGTCGGCCTCCGTGACCAGCCCGGAAACCTTGCACCAGACATTCCCCTCGCGGCCGAACGGCCGGATCAGGCTTGCCCACGGCTCGAGATCGCCCTCGCGGATGGGCGGCTTGGCCAGGTGGTCGATGACGAAGCGGACGTCGGGCAGCGACCGGACCGTGTCGAGGGCTGCCGCCAGCTCGCGCGGCCGGACCAGCAGGTCGTAGGCCATTCCTGCATCGCCGACGGCGGCGATTCCACGCCTCACATCCGCCCGTAGCAGCCAATCCGGATCGGGCTCGTCGTGGACCTGGTGGCGGATGCCGACGAGCCGATCGCCGCCGTCGCTGCTGCGCAGGCGCGCCAGCGCCTCCTCGACGGCTGGAGCGGTGAGATAGACCCAGCCGACGACGCCCGCGACGAACGGAGTGGCAGCGACCGTGGCCAGGAACGAGACGGTCTCGCTCTCGCTGGATCGCGTCTGGACGACGACCGTGCGATCGACGCCGGTTTCGGCGAGCAGCGGCTGGAGGTCCTCAGGGCCGAACGGGCGTCGAATCCGGTCGAGCTCGTCGGTCAGCCAGGGGTAGTCGGCTTTGGTTGGATCCCAGAAGTGATGGTGGGCGTCGACGATCATTCGACTGGCCTCAGCCGGGCGTCGGTGCGTCGGGTGGAATGAGCCCCTCGTGACGCAGCTCCATCCACAGGTCGGCCGGGATCGGCTGGCGGAACAGGCCCGGATACTCGTCGAGGTGGTCAGCCCGACGGACACCGGCGACGATCGAAGCCACGGCAGGGTGGGCGAGCGGGAACTGGACCGCCGCAGCTTTCAGAGGCACGTCGTGGCGGGCGCAGATCGCCGCCAGTCGCTGGGCTCGTTGGAGCAGGTCGTTGCCGGCCGGCACGTAGTTGAAGCGGCTGCCTGGCTTCGGGTCGGCCAGGATTCCACTGTTCATGACCCCGCCGAGGGCGATCGCGATCCCACGCTCCTCGCACAACGGCAAGAGCTCCGTCAGGGCGTCCTGGTCGAGAAGCGTGTAGCGCCCGGCCAGCATGAACACGTCGAAGTCCCCCTCGCGCGCGAAGCGGGTGAGCATCGCCGACTGATTCATGCCCGCTCCGATCGCCCCGATCACGCCTGACTCGCGCAGCCGGGCGAGAGCCGGGTAGGCACCGCCGATGGCGGCCTCCCAGTGGTCATCCGGATCGTGGATATAGGCGACGTCGACGTGGTCCAGCGCGAGCCGACCGAGGCTCTCCTCGATCGATCGAGTGACGCCGTCGGCCGAATAGTCGAACACCGGCCGGAGCGAGCCCGTCCCGACGTAGAAGGCGTTCTCTCGCCCCTCGTACACCTGGTGATCGATGTCGGCATCGGGCGGAATAGCCGCCTCCTCGCAGATCAGCCGGCCGACCTTCGTGGAGATGACGAACTCGTCGCGCGGCCGGTCGCGAAGGGCCAGCCCCATCCGCCGCTCGGAGTTGCCATAACCGTAGAGCGGCGCCGTGTCGAAGTACCGGATGCCGAGGTTCCACGCGCGTCGGATCGTGGCGACCGCGTCGTCGTCGTCGACCGCGGAGAACAGCCCGCCCAGTGGCGCACCACCGAGCCCGAGCCTCGTTACCTCCAGCCGAGTCCGGCCGAGCTGTCGTCGCTCGCCCGGATCGAACGGCACTTCACCCTCCTCGGCCCTGGTCGGAAATCGTGTTGACGGCGGTGCCTAGCCTATCGTATCGTCCAGTCAGCCGTCCACCGGCCAGAATGCTGAACGAGATGGAGTACGCGTGCGCCTGATCAGTTGCCGGACCTCGGCCGGGGAGACCCTCGGGGTCGTCGCCGACGGCCACTGGCTTAGTGCCGTGGAGCTGGTCGCCGCCGGGCCGCCGACGATGGCCGCGCTGCTCGATGGCGGTGCGGATGCGCTGGCGATTCTCGCGGCAGCCGCCGCCAGCGGCAAGGTCCAGGCGAGCGGCCGGCCGATCGGGGAGCTAGACCTGCTCCCGCCGGTGCCGAGGCCCGGCAAGGTGGTCGCCATCGGGCGCAATTATCGCGAGCACGCCGAAGAGGAGGGAGTCGATCCGCCGGCCGCCCCGCTCGTCTTCGCCAAGTGGCCGAGCTCGGTCATCGGCCATGGCGCCGAGATCCGCTGGGACCCCAGCCTCAGCGAACAGGTGGACTACGAGGCAGAGCTTGCTGTCGTGATCGGCCGTCGGGCACGGCGGGTCTCCGAAGCCGCGGCTCTCGACCACGTTCTCGGCTACACCTGCCTCAACGACGTCTCGGCCCGGGACCTCCAGTTCGGCGACGGGCAGTGGGTCCGCGGCAAGTCGCTCGACACGTTCTGCCCGATGGGGCCTGTGCTCGTCACCGCCGACGAGATCGGGGACCCGCAGCGGCTGGCGATCCGCTGCACCGTCGGCGACGAGGTCCTCCAGGACTCGAATACGGCCAGCATGTTCTTCAGCGTGGCGGAGATCATCAGCTACTGCTCGGCCGCGTTCACGCTCGAGCCGGGCGACGTCGTCGCGACCGGGACGCCACCTGGCGTCGGGGTCTTCCGAACGCCGCCGCGGTTCCTGCGCGCCGGGGACGTCGTCGGGGTGGAGATCGAACGCATCGGGCGGTTGGAGAACGTCTGCCGCCACGACGGGCTGGGCCTGTCGGCATGAACGACTCTGCCGCCCCGGAGCATTTCCTGGTCACCGGAGCGCTCGGTTGCATCGGGGCGTGGACCGTCCGAGCCCTCGTTCGCGAGGGCGTCCCGGTCATTGCCTTCGACCTGGGCCGGGATCGCCGCCGCCTGGCCCAGATCATGACCCAGGCAGAGCTCGACGCCGTCACGTTCGTCGTCGGTGACATCACCTACCTCGAAGGCATCCGCGAGACTCTCGACAAGGAGGCCATCACCAACGTCATCCACCTGGCCGCCCTCCAGGTGCCGTTCTGCCGGGCCGATCCACCGCTCGGCGCGCTCGTCAACGTCGTCGGCACCGTGAACGTGTTCGAGGCCGTCAAGCGAAGTCCCGCGGTCACCGCGCCGCTCGTATTCACCAGCTCGATCGGGATGTTCGCGGCGGACGATGCCAACCCCGAGACCCACCGACTCGAGGAGGCGGCCGACGGCCACCCGACGACCCACTACGGGGTCTACAAGCGGGCGAACGAGGGAACCGCCCGGGTCTACGCCCTCGACGACGGCATCTCGAGCATCGGGCTCCGGCCGATGACGGTCTACGGCACCGGTCGCGACCAGGGGATGACCAGCACCCCGACGACCGCGATCGCCGCCGCGGTTCTGGGCGTCCCTTTTGCGATCACGTTCGGCGGACGGACGCTGTTCCAGTACGCCGAGGATGTCGCCCGGACCCTCCTGGCCGCCAGTCGGAGTCAGCTCGACGGCGCCCATGTCTTCAATCTCGGCGGCAGCTCCGTCGACATGACGGGCTGGGTCGCGGCGATCGAGAGCGCGGTCCCGGAGGCGGCCGGCCTGATCACGTTCGCGTCGAACGAGCTGCCGTTCCCGTCCGAGATCGAACATGAAGCCCTCGCGGCGCTCGGCCCGCTCCCGGTGACGCCCTACGAGGAAGGCATCAAAGCCACAGCCGACATTTTCCGGCAGCTCGCCGCCGACGGCCGGCTGGTCGGGACGGAACAGGGCCTGGCCGCGGTCCCGGCCAGCCGAACCTGACGCCGGGTCGCGCGGCGCACCTCACGCGGGCTTCCGCCGCGCCCCCGCACGCGTATGTGGCCAACGATCCATCCGGGGACTATTGGCCCCGCTGCCGCGCCCGAAATCGTCCGATTCCGAACGGCGGGCGAATCCACTTTCGCTCCGCCAAACGTTCCGATCTCGGACTCCGAATTCGGAGGATCGTGCGGGACGGGGTGCCCTAACTACGGGGCGATGGCCAGGAGATTATCTCCATGCCGCAGACCCGGACGAGCCCGTCGCCGGCGAAGGAGGCGCCGGAGAGATGGACCCGGGTCCCAGTCCGATACAGGACCTTGCCGGTCCGGTTGAGGATCTCGACCTGCGATCCGGACCGCCGCCCGGTATAGCCTGTCGGCCATTGAACAGGCTCACGACCGCCGCCTTCATCCAATGTGATGGAGCCGGTCCCAGGATCGAACTCCAGGTCGCCAACCGTGGGGTCGTAGCATTCGGCGCTGCCCGTCCGAAGGGTCACGGGTTCCTGCGCCCCACAGGCTGCGACGAAGAGCGCCGAGGCGACGAGGATGCCGAAGGCGTGAGCAGGCTTCATGAACCAAGCGTGACCTCCTTTCGCGCAGGCGCAATGGGACGAACGGCGATGCGAGCCGCTCGTTTCGTCGACGCCAGATCGTGTTTCGTGCGGCGGCAAGCACCATGGCTGTGCTTGCCGAGAGGGCACACTGCATCCCCTCGCGCTGCCGCCCCGGCCCGCGGCCTATCCGACGCGGTGGATCGGATCTGGCGCTCGAGCCCGAGTTGCCAGGGCCGGAGCGGTGACCGTTGCGTCCGCAATCGCCCCCTTGTTAGGGCACCCCGGGCGGGGCGGGTGTGGATTCCAGCGGCGTGCGATTTCGGACGATCGGGCTCCGCGGCCCCTATCCCGCTGGCAGCTCTACGACGAAGCGGCTTCCGCCGTAACCGTTCGGCTCGAGCCAGACGCGGCCGCCCATCGCGTCCATGAGGCGACGTGCCGCGAACAGCCCGATCCCTGAGCCGCGGCTCCGGCCGCGGCCGTCGATCCGAACGAACGGTTCGAAGACGCTCTCCCAATCCTCGACCGGGACGCCGGGGCCGTCGTCCGTGACGTAGACCTGGATCGTCTCGTGGACCCGCCACGCCCCGATGCTCACCCCGTCGGCGGACGGCGCGTACTTTGACTCGTTCTCGAGCAGCTGCTCGAGAACCTGCTTGAACCGCGCCTCGTCGCCGATCGCGACCAGCGGCTCCGGTTGCCGATCCCAGCGGATCGGGTGCGGGCGGAGCAGGAATCGGAGGGTGTCGACCGTCTCGTCGACCGCATTCACCGCATCGAAGGGCTCGCGCGACAGGCCGGTCAGGCCCTCGCCACGGGCCGACGCGAGGATCGAGTCGACCAGGTGGTCGAGGCGCGAGACCTGATCGAGTGCCGCGTTCCGCCAATCCACCGCGGTCGACGGCGTCGGGGCGGGCCCGATCCCCGCCGCGGCCTCGCCGAGGAGGTCGAGGTAGGCCCGGACGACCGACAGCGGGGTCCGCAGCTCGTGGGTGACGACCGACAGGAGCTCGGCCCTGGCCGCGTCGAGCGCCGTCAGCTGGACCAGCCGGCCCTCGACCTCGGCCTGGAGCCGGCCCTTCTCGCCGATCCCCGCGAGCAGCGCCCCGATCGTGCGCAGGAACTCGATCTCCACGCGGCGAAAGACACGATGGTCACGGGTCTGGACATTGAGCACGCCGATGACCCGGTCGTGCCAGACGAGCGGCACGGATAGCATCGCCGCGAGCCCCTCGATGTCGAAGCCGCGAACCCACGAGAAACGGGGATCAACGGCCACGTCCTCGACAGCGATCGGCTCCCGCTCGGCCGCGACCCGGCCGGTGATCCCCTGACCGAAGGCGAGGCTGACCCGGCCGACCTGGGACCGGTCGAGGCCGTTCGTCGCCGCGAGCGTCAGGCGTGGCTGCTCGCGGTCCGCCAGGTAGAACGAGCA